>NZ_JAPEMT010000001.1:2372500-2672500 GCF_026342435.1 Streptomyces sp. NBC_00237
GCGGGGGGCCGGGGCGCGTGTCGTGCACCGCGAGAAGTACTTCTCACGGTCCGACGACGTCTTCGACCGGGAGCCCGTGGCCGTCGAGCCGGACGGTTCGTACGTCGCCGAGGTCGAACTCGACGGCTTGCCGGACCGTGCCGATCAGTGCGCGTGTGGAGATCAGTTACGAGTGAGGGGGACGCGGTCACGAGTGCGGGGGGAGGAGGTGAACGTCCGGGGAATTCGCGGGAGTTCACGTTGACCCCGGAACGTTCTACGCGCATCAATGAAGGCATGCGAATCCCCCCACGCACACGCATCGCCGCCCTCGCGGGCGCCTTCGCCCTGACGTCCGCACTCCTGGCGGGCGGCACCGCCACGGCCTCGGCCCCCTCCGGGGCCGTCGCCTCAACCGCCGTACAGATCAACGCCGTCGGAGACATCTGCTACTCCAAGCTGCCCACTCAGGCGCACGACACCCTGGGGCTCATCGAGAAGGGCGGCCCGTACCCGTACGAGCAGGACGGGACCGTCTTCAAGAACCGCGAGGGCGTCCTGCCGGGCCAGACCAACGGGTACTACCACGAGTACACGGTGATCACCCCGGGTGCGCCGACCCGAGGCGCCAAGCGCGTCGTGACGGGTGAGAAGTCGCAGGAGGACTACTACACCGCCGACCACTACGCGTCGTTCGACCTGGTCAAGTACGGCTGCTGACGAGGAATCTGAGGGCCCGTCACGGAGATCACCGTGACGGGCCCTCCGCCGTTGCGCGGGGTCGTCGCGGGGCCGGGTACCGGGCTGCCGCCCGATTACCGCCGACTACCGCCCGACGAAGCGTCGGACGGGTCCGTCGACTCCGCCCGCTTCCGCGCCGTGCTGGGACGTTTCGCCAGCGGCATCACCGTCGTCGCGGCCCTCGACGAGAGCGACGAACCCGACGGCCTCGCCCGCCAGTCCTTCGCCTCGCTCTCCCTCGACCCGCCGCTCGTCCTGCTCGGCGTCGGCAGGAACTCCAGCAGCCGGTCCACGATCGAACGGGCCGGACGGTTCGGGGCGAGCATCCTCGCCGACGACCGGGCCGACATCTGCGCCGCCCTCGGCCGCACGGGCGCCGACAAGTTCACCACGTTCACGTCCGCCGACCGGGCACGCGCCCCAGCGGCGCCGTCCCCATCAACAACGCTCTGGCCACGGTCGATTGCGAGCTGTACGCCGTCCACGAGGCAGGTGATCATTACGTGATCACCGCCCGCGTCCTCGGCCTGGACGCGCGCGCCGACGGATCGCCCCTGCTCTGCTTCCGCAGTGACTACGCCACCGGAGTGTTCACATGACCGATTCTCCGCTGACCGATTCCCCGGCCTGGGACCACACCTACGACGTCGTCGTGGTCGGCTCCGGTGCCGCCGGAATGGCCGCCGCCCTCACCGCACGGCTGCGCGGCCTGACCGCCCTCATCGTGGAGAAGACCGACAAGTACGGCGGCTCCACCGCCCTGTCCGGCGGCGCGATATGGGTGCCGGCCAACTTCCACCTCGACGAGGCGGGCCTCGGCGACACCCGCGCCAAGGCCCGCGCCTACCTCGACGCCACCGTCGGCGACCGCGTCCCCGAGGCCCGCAAGGACGCCTACCTCGACCACGGGCCGCGCATGATCGAGGAGTTCCACGACCGCACCGACGTGCGGTTCATGTACACCCCCGGCTACTCGGACTACTACCCCGAGGCCATGGGCGGCATGGCGCAGGGCCGCTCCATCGAGCCCCGCATCACCGACCTCAGGGAACTCGGGCCGCTCGCCGCCGACATGCGCCGCGCGGGCCTGGCCACGTACGGGCTCACCATCACCTCGTACGACTTCCGCCACGTGAACATGATCAGCCGCACCTGGGCGGGCCGGAAGGCAGCCCTCCGCGTCGGTGCGCGCGCAGCGAAGGCCCTGGTCACCGGCAAGAAGCTGCTGTCGCTCGGCGAGGCGCTGATCGCCAGACTGCGCCTGTCGCTGGACAAGCACGGGGCCGACCTGTGGCTGTCCGCCCCGCTGACCTCCTTCGTGCGGGCGGAGGACGGCGGCCGGGTCCTGGGAGTGCGCGTGACCCGGGACGGCAAGGAGGTCTCCGTACGGGCCAAGGGCGGCGTCGTACTGGCCTCCGGAGGGTTCTCGCACAACCAGGAGCTGCGCGAGAAGCACCTCCCGGCTCCGACGTCCGCCGCCTGGACGCACGCCTCCGAGGGGCAGGTCGGCGACGCACTGCGGCTCGGTGAGGAACTCGGGGCGGCGACCGATCTGCTCGACAAGGTGTGGGGCGCGCCTTCGGTCTGCCCGCCCGGCGGGAACTCCTTCTTCCTGGTCGCCGACCGTGGCATTCCGGGCATGGTCATCGTCAACGCGGCGGGGGAGCGGTACGCCAACGAGGCGGCCCCCTACCACCAGTTCGTCGACGCGATGTACGAGGCGGACCGGCCCGGGGCGACGACCGTGCCGTCCTGGCTGATCCTGGACGCCCGCTCCAAGTCGAGGTACCTGTTCGCCGGGCTCTTCCCGGGACAGCCCTTCCCCGCGTCGTGGACCCGGACCGGCTTCCTCAAGCAGGCCGCGACGATCGAGCAGCTCGCCACGCTCATCACGGCGCCGGAACTGCCCTCGGCCGTACGGAGGTTCAACCGCTTCGCCGACGCGGGCAAGGACGCGGACTTCGGGCGGGGGGAGAGCGTGTACGACCGGTACTACGGCGACCCCACGCTCCCGAACCCGAACCTCGCCCCGCTGGAGAAGGGGCCGTTCTACGCCGTACCGGTACACCCCGGCGACATCGGCACCAAGGGCGGCCTCGTGACCGACACCGAGGCGCGGGTGCTGCGCGAGGACGGGTCCGTGATCGAGGGACTGTATGCCTCCGGGAACTGTTCGGCGGCGGTCATGGGGGAGACGTACCCCGGTCCTGGCGCGACGATCGGGCCCGCGATGGCGTTCAGCTGGGCGGCGGTCAACGACATCGCCTCGGTCCTCCCGGTCCTCTCGGTCCTCCCGGTCATCGCAGGCGAGGGGTCGTCCACTCCAGGCGCCGCCTGAGCCTTTCGTCCCGTACGTGGCGGAGGGCGTCGCGGGCGATGTCGTGGGCGGGGGTGCCGGGGGCTCCGTCCGCGAGGGCGTGGAGGAGGGCGTCGGCGGCGCGGGGGTCCTGGCAGGCGGCCAAGCCTCGGGCGGCTTCGGCGTAGGTGGGGGTGGTGGGGGAGAGGGCTCCTGATGCGTCCGGTGCGTCCGGTGCGTCCGGTGCGTCCGGTGCGTCCAGTTCGTCTGTGTCTGCGGGTGCGTCTGTGTCTGCGGGTGCGTGGGGGGCTGAGGTTGCCTGCGGCGTTGGTCCCCTTCCCTCCCTTTCACCGTTCCCCGGGCGCTGCCCGGATCCGTGCGGGTGCGTTGTGGCTGGTCGCGCCCGCGCGGCGGAGCCGCACACGTCACAGCCCCGCGCCCCTGAAGGGGACACCTGTTGCGCCAAAGCGTCCCGTATCGGCGTGCTCGCCGTTCCGTTCGCCGCGCGATGCGCCAGGGCCTCCACCGCTGCCCCGCGTACCCCGAGGTCCGGGTCTCGGGACAGGGAGATCAGGGCGTTCACAGCGGGCTCGGACATGCCCAATCGCCCCAAGGCCCTCGCGGCCCTCTCCCGTACCCCCGCATCGGCATGCGGCACGCGGGCCAGCACCTCCGGCAGGGCCGTCGGGTCGGCGTGGCGGCCCAACGCCCGTATCGCCGCCCGGGTCAGGCACGCCGGGGCCTCCCGCGACGCCAGTTCGCGCAGCAGCGGTACCGAGCGGGTGCGCCCACCCACCCTCGCCAGCACGTCCGCTGCGAAGGTTTGGTGGAGGAAGGTGGAGGACTCGGCACACCACGACTCCGCCGCCCGGAACGTCTCCTCGCCCGCCCGCTGCCACAGCGCCGCCACCGACTCCCGCCAGTCGTTGCCCTCCGGGTCCCCCGAGCGGACCGCCCGCTCCATCAGCTCCGCCGCCGGTGTCTCCACGCCGAGCACGCACTCCAGGCGCGTGACCACGGCCGCGTGCGCCGTCTGCTGCTCGTCCGACGCCACCGGTACGCCGTCCCGCAACAGCTCCACCACCACCGTCGTACCACCCTCCTCCACCACCCGGCGCGCCGCGAACTCGTCGCCCTCCCGCACCCCGTGCATCTGCTGCAACCGTCGCCGCACCGCTTGCTCCACATCACTTTCCAGCCAGCCGCGCGCCTCGGCGAGGGCCGCCCTCCGGTCCGCGGCCCGGTGCCGCAGCAGCGCCCGCACCGTCGCCGGGGAACCGCGCCGCGCGGCCAGTACGAGGGCCGACTCGCCGCCGGGGCCGGGGAGGTCGGGATCCGCGCCGTGCGACAGGAGTACGTCCACCGTCCGCGCGTGGCCGCGCCCGGCCGCCCAGGTCAGCGCCGTGAAGCCGTAGTCCTCGCGCAGGTCGGGCCGCGCCCCGGCGGACAGGAGGGCCCGTACGGCCTCGGTGTGACCGCCGACGGCCGCCGCGCACAACGGCAGGTCCCCGCCGTCCGGGCCGCCCGGCCGGTCCGGGTCCGCGCCCGCCGCGAGCAGCGAACGCACCACCCCGGGGCGGTCGTTCGCCGCCGCCGCGTAGAGGGCGGTCGTTCCGTCGATGTCCGTGGCCTCCGCCGGGACGCCCGCCCGAAGCAGCCGTACAACAGCGTCGTCCTCGCCACCGTGCACAGCCTCGAACAGGTCCCGCAGGCCCGCTGTCGGCTCGTAGTCCATCCTTCGACCCTACGCGGACCGCCGACCGTTCCCGCAGGTCAGGTGCTGTGCTGGTCAGATGGGTGGGAGTGACGCAGGGGGCGAGGACGCCCCCTGCGGGGGGTGCGGAAGGGCTGCGCGGGGGCGCGGAAGTGCTGTGCCGGGGGTGCGGAAGCGCCTCACGTGTCGCAGGACAGGACCGTGCGGCACAGGCCGCAGCGCGCCCGCAGCGTCCCGCGCACCGGCACCCGCAGCCGCTGGTGGCAGGTCGGGCAGGGGAACGAGACGCGCAGCGCCGCCGGTTCGCCCTCGAAGGCGTACCGGGCGAGAGGGCCCGGCGTGCCCGTGCCGCCGTGTTCCCGGGCTAGCCTGCGATCCTTGGCGTACCGGTGCCGGGCGAGTCGGCCCGCCTCCGCGAGGGGCGGCTGCCGGGTGTCGCGCAGCGCCTGGGCCATGCCCTTCGTGTACGCCGTGTACGCCTCCGCGCTGGTGAACCAGGGGGCCGGGTCCTCCCCGAGGAGCAGCGCGCGCTTGGCGAGCACGTACCCGAACTCCTCCGGGGTGAGATAGCCCAGCTTCTGGCTGGAGGCCCCGTCCTGCCGGAAGGCGTCGAGCAGCAGCCAGCCCGCACCGAGGTACGTCGTCACCGTGTCGGTGAGGATCTCGTTGTCGCGCGTGCCGGGGAAGGACAGGTCCAGGCGGTGCAGGAGGACGTGCGTGATCTCGTGCGCGAGGGCGGCGCCGATGTCGCGGCGATGGGTGAGGAAGCGCTCGTTGAGCTCGATGAAGTACTCGGGCCCCGCGGTGAGTTCCACCCCGGCCGCGTGTTCCATCTGCCGGTAACTGACGATCATCCGGGCGTCCGGCAGACGCAGGTGGGAGACGAGCGCGCGGGCCACCTCCTGGGCCCCCAGATGCGGATCGTCCTGTACGGAGAAGGCCACGTCGGCGGGGAACACGCTCGGCACGTACGCGTGCACGCCGTCCTCGCCGATCCGCCGGTAGAGCGCGGTGAGGGCCGCCCGCACCGTGTCCAGGTGCGGGAAGCCGTGCTCGACCTCGCTGCCGATGTCCGCGATGCCCATGTGCGCCCCTTCTGCCACCGGTCCAGGATGCCCGTCGACGCCCGCCGCGGGCTGGCCGAAAAGGAACCCTTGTCGGCCGATGGATCAACTCCACATAATCCAACAGCGCGTTGACGGGCTCATGCCAGCGTTGCATCGGTGCGTGCCGTGTGTGATGTGTGTGCTCCGTGCGTGTTCGGCAGGTGCTCCGTGCAGTGCGCTTCCCTCTCCACCCCCCACGAAAGGCACTCCGTTGAAGAACGTACTCCGTGCCATCAAGAGATCCGCCGTCATAGGCGCGGTCGCGCTCGCCGCATTCAGTCTCCAGCCCGCGGGCGCCTCCGCGGGAACCACCGGAACCCCCGGCACCCAGCCCGTCGTTGGAGGAACGCGCGCCGCCCAGGGCGAGTTCCCGTTCATGGTCCGCCTCTCCATGGGCTGTGGCGGCGCGCTCTACGCCAAGGACATCGTCCTCACCGCCGCCCACTGCGTCGACGGCTCCGGGAACAACACCAGCATCACCGCCACCGCCGGCGTCGTGGACCTCCAGAGCTCCAGCGCCATCAAGGTGAAGTCCACCAAGGTCCTCCAGGCCCCCGGCTACAACGGCAGCGGCAAGGACTGGGCGCTCATCAAGCTGGCCAAGCCGATCAACCAGCCCACGCTGAAGATCGCCACCAACACCTCGTACAACTCCGGCACCTTCACGGTCGCCGGCTGGGGCGCGGCCCGCGAGGGCGGGGCGCAGCAGCGCTACCTGCTCAAGGCGCAGGTGCCCTTCGTGTCCGACGCGTCGTGCAAGACGTCGTACAGCGACCTCATCCCCGGCGAGGAGATCTGCGCCGGGTACGCGCAGGGCGGCACGGACACCTGCCAGGGTGACTCCGGCGGCCCGATGTTCCGCAAGGACAACGCGGGCGCGTGGATCCAGGTCGGCATCGTGAGCTGGGGCAACGGCTGCGCCCGGCCGAACTACCCGGGCGTGTACACGGAGGTCTCGACCTTCGCGTCGGCGATCGCGCAGGCCGCTTCGACCCTGTAAGGGGTCTTGTGCGAGGGGCGGGGCTGCTGTGCACGCGTGCGGTACGGCGTGCAGGGGCCCCGCCCCTTCCGTGTGCACGGGGCTGGTAGTCAGGGGCGCGGAGCTGTGACATGTACGGCTCCGCCGCGCGGGCGCGAGCAGCCACGGCGCACTCGCACATACCCGAGACCAGCAGCGCGGCGAGCGCTTCGGGGAAGCGGCGGGCAGGGGGCTTGTCCCGCGCCGTGGCCTGGACTGCGTCCGATTCCCGCCCGCGCGCAGTGGCCTGGACTGCGACGGATTCTCGCCCGCGCGCGGTGGCCTGGACCGCGACCCATCCCCGTCCCGGGCAGTGGCCTGGACTGCGACGGATTCTCGCCCGCGCGCGGTGGCCTGGACCGCGACCCATCCCCGTCCCGGGCAGTGGCCTGGACTGCGACGGATTCTCGCCCGCGCGCGGTGGCCTGGACCGCGACCCATCCCCGTCCCGGGCAGTGGCCTGGACTGCGACGGATTCTCGCCCGCGCGCGGTGGCCTGGACCGCGACCCATCCCCGTCCCGGGCAGTGGCCTGGACTGCGACGGATTCTCGCCCGCGCGCGGTGGCCTGGACCGCGACCCATCCCCGTCCCGGGCAGTGGCCTGGACCGCGACCCACCCCCGCCCGCACGCAGCGGCCTGAACCCCAGCCCAGCGCCACCCTCACCCCCACCCCCGCGCCGTAGAACCGCACCCCCGACCGGGTCGGGGCCGACCAGGCCGGGTCCCCTACCCCACCGCCCCCGTCATCTCACCCCCACCTCCCTCCACCTCCAGCACCCACACCTCATTCACCCCGTCCCTCACCACCGCCCCCGGCACAAACAGCGCCCCCTGCGGCCCCACCCCCGGCCAGTACCGCCCCAGGCAGAACCCGTTCACCCACACGAACCCCCGCCCCCACCCCGGCAACTCCAGCCCCGCATCCCCGCTCCCGCCCTCGGCGACGGTGAACTCTCCCGAGTAGAGCCCCGCAGGGAGCCCGTCCGACCCACCCGCCCCACCCGACCCACCCGGCACCCCGCGGAACCCCACCTTCCGCACCGCCCCCGCATCCTCGAACGCCTCCAGCCGCAGCCCCCTCGACCGCACCCCGTGCAGATACTGCCGCTCGTGCAGCACACCCCCCGTCAGCCCCTTCGACTCCCCGACCCGGGGCCCGTAATTGACCCGCCCCAGCGACTCCACCCACAGCTCCACCACCGCGGGCCCCGCCACCGGCTCCGCCAGAAAACAGTCCTCCTCCGTCAGGGACCCCGCCCGCACCCCGTCCACCCACACCACCGCCCGGTCCCGCAGCCCCCGCACCCCCAGCGGATACGCCTGCCTCGGCCCCGGCACCTCCACCCGGTAGCGGACCAGCCCCCGCCCCACCCCCAGCTCCTCGAACGTCGCCGGAACACCGCGTTCCGTCTCCTCGCCGCCCAGCGCCTCCAGTACGTCCCCCAGCGGCGCCCACTGCGTGAACTCCACCTCCAGCGGACCCGCCAACCGCACCGGCGGTTCCGGCACCTCCGGAAGCGGACCCTCCGCGTACGGTGCGAGCACCTCCCGGAAACGCCAGAACTTCTCCGTCGGCCGCCCGAACTCGTCAACGGGCGCGTCGTAGTCGTACGACGTCACCGTCGGCTGAAGCTCCCCGCCGTGCAGCTCACCGGCCCGGTTCGCCCCCGCCCAGCCCGCGAAGTTCGTCCCGCCGTGCGCCATGTACAGGTTCACCGACGCCCCGCACTCCAGGATCTCCCGCAGCGCCGCCGTCGCGTCCCCCGCGTCCCGTACGACCCTCGAAGCACCCCAGTGCTCGAACCACCCGCACCAGAACTCCATGCACATCAAAGGCCCCGACGGCTGATGCGCCCGCAGCGTCTCGAACGCCGCCCGCGCCCCCGACCCGAAGTTCGCCGTCGCCAGCACCCCCGGAATCGAACCGCCCGTCAGCATGTGGTCCTCCGGCCCGTCCGAGGTGAACAGAGGCACCATCACCCCCACCTCCCTCAAGAACCCCGCCAAACGCCCCAGATACACCGCGTCCGACCCGTAACTCCCGTACTCGTTCTCCACCTGCACCATCACCACCGGACCGCCCCGCGTGACCTGCCGCTGCACCACCTGCGGCAGCAACCGCCGGAACCACCGCTCCACCTGCCCCAGATACGCCCCGTCGCGCGTCCGCACCCGCGTGCCCAACGGCCCGGTCAGCCAGTGCGGCAGCCCGCCGTTCTCCCACTCCGCGCAGATGTAGGGCCCCGGGCGCACGATCGCCCACAGCCCCGCCTCCGCCACCGCGTCCAGGAACCGGCCCGGCGCGTCCACGTCGTGGAACCGGCCCGGCTCCGGCTCGTGCAGGTTCCACGGGACGTACGTCTCCACGCAGTTGAGGCCCATCGCCCGCAGCATCCGCAGCCGGTGCCCCCAACTCGACTCGTGCACACGGAAGTAGTGCAACGCCCCGGACAGCAGCCGCACCGGTCGCCCGTCCAGCAGAAAGTCCTGGTCACCCACCGTGAAGTCAGCCACGGTCCCCACCCATCCGGAAGTCGACGACAAGGGACACACCCTCCCCCCTGGCGGCCGGACCGGTCCATGGACAAAGATCAACGGAAGTTGGACGGTTGGCTACGAGAGCCGGGCACGACCGGTGGGTGCGGATCGGTGCGTACGGATCGGTGCGTACGGACCGGCACGCACGGACCGTGGTTCACGGACCGGCAGGGGACCACCCGAGGACGGACGAGGGACGCGGATGTACCACACCTGGATGCGCTACTTCACCCCCAGCCCCACCCACCACAAACTCGGCCTGGTCTGCCTCGGCGTCGGCCTCCAGCACGGCACCCTCCCCACCGTCGGCCCCCGCACCCTCGACCACCACGTCGCCATCGTCATCAGCGCGGGCTCCGGCTGGTACCGGGGCGCCGACGGCCGCCGCACCACCGTCACCGCACCCGCCCTCCTCTGGGTCACCCCCGGCGTCCCGCACCACTACGGACCCGACCCCGACACCGGCTGGGACGAGAGCTTCGTCGACTTCACCGGGCCCGCCACCGCCACGTACACCGAACTCGGCTACATAGAGCCCGACCGGCCCGTCGTCCCCCTCGCCGACACCGCCGGAGCCCGCGCCGCCGTCGGCCGCATCGCCCGCGCCGCCCGCCGGGGCAACCCCCTCCTCGAAGTCGAGACCGGCGCCGCCGTCCACGAACTCCTCGTCGCCCTGCGCCGCGCCCGCGCCGACCTCGGCGCCGACGGCGACCCCGTCCTGGCCGCCCTCGCCCGCGACGCCTTCCAGCCCCTCTCCGTCGCCGAACACGCCTCCCGGCACGGCATGACCCCCGCCGAACTCCGCAACGCCGTACGCCGAGGAGCCGGGTGCAGCCCCAAGGACTACCTCCTCGGCATCCGCCTCGGCCGCGCCAAGGAACTCCTCGCCGCCACCGAACTCCCCGTCGCCGCCGTCGCCCGCCGCGTCGGCTACGACGACCCCGCCTACTTCTCCCGCCTCTTCACCCGCCGGGTCGGGACCGCCCCCGTCCGCTTCCGCGAACAACAGGGACGCACCGTGCCCGGGGGATGGAGCAACCAGATCCCGCATCCCGAACATCCACCGACGATCGCCACCTGATCCACGTAAGCTCGACGACCATGACCACCGACACCACCGGCCCCGTCGACCCCTCGGTACGGGCCGAACTCGACCGGCTCCGCGACAGCATCGACAACATCGACGCGGCTGTCGTCCACATGCTCGCGGAGCGCTTCAAGTGCACGATGCAGGTCGGCCACCTCAAGGCCGAACACCATCTCCCGCCCGCCGACCCGGCCCGCGAAGCCCGCCAGATCGCCCGCCTTCGGGGGCTGGCCGAGTCCGCCAAACTCGACCCGGCCTTCGCCGAGAAGCTCCTCAACTTCATCATCGCGGAAGTCATCCGCCACCACGAACAGATCGCCGACACCCCCTCGGAGTGACGAGGGCCCCATACGGCGGGGCGGTGCTCCGTGCGGCGAGGCCGCTCGCCTAGCCCTCTTGGGCTCCGCTTCCGCCGAGCCTCCTTGGGCGGCGGGGCCGCCCCCCGGGGGCGGGACGGGCGGGCAAGGGGGCGGCCCCTCTCGCTCCGGGCCCACCCCGGAGCCGCCCGCCGTTACCCCCGCTTATGGGTGCGCCGCACCCGGGTGCGCCTGCGGCGGGCCGCCCCAGACCCACCCCTTCACCTAAACTCGCGAGGCTTGGGGGGTCGGGCGTGCAGGCACGTCGTGGCTGGCCGCGCAGTTCCCCGCGCCCCAAAGACATGCTCCCCGCGCCCCCCCAAGGCATGCTCCCCACCCGCGCCCCCTCAAGGCAAACCCCCCACCCCGGCAGAGCCCCCGCATCGGGGACCATGTCCCCATGTCCGTACTGACGCGCGACGAAGCGCAGACCCGTGCCCAGCTCATCGAAGCCCGCCACTACACGGTCGACCTCGACCTCACCCAAGGCGACGACACCTTCGACTCCCGTACCGTCATCCACTTCACGGCACGCACCGCAGGCGACACCTTCATCGAGCTCAAGCCCGCCACCCTGCGCTCCGTCACCCTCGACGGACACCCCCTCGACCCCGCCGCCCTCACCGAGAACCGGTTCCCCCTCACCGCCCTCACCCCCGGCGACCACGAACTCCGCGTCGACGCCGCCATGCACTACTCCCGTACCGGCGAAGGCATGCACCGCTTCACCGACCCCGCCGACGGCGAGACGTACGTCTACACCCAGCTCTTCCTCGACGACGTCCAGCGCGTCTTCCCCGCCTTCGACCAGCCCGACCTCAAGTCCGTCTTCGAGGTCGCCGTCACCGCCCCCGAAGGCTGGACCGTCGCCTCCAACAGCCGCAACACCGACCACACCCCCGACGGCCGCTGGACCTTCGCCGCCACCCCCCTCATCTCCACCTACCTCGTCGCCGTCATCGCGGGCCCCTGGCACTCCGTACGCACCGAACACGCCGGGCTGCCCTTCGCCCTGCACTGCCGCCGCTCCCTCGCCCCCCACCTCGACGCCGACGCCGACGAGATCCTCGGCATCACCAAGGACTGCTTCGACCGGTACCACGAGAAGTTCGACGAGCCGTACCCCTTCGACTCCTACGACCAGGCATTCGTCCCCGAGTTCAACGCGGGCGCCATGGAGAACCCCGGACTCGTCACCTACCGCGACACCTACGTCTACCAGTCCGCCGTCACCGACACCCAGCGCCAGACCCGCGCCCTGACCGTCGCGCACGAGATGGCCCACATGTGGTTCGGCGACCTCGTCACCCTCCAGTGGTGGGACGACATCTGGCTCAACGAGTCCTTCGCCGAATACATGGCCTACCAGGTCCTCTCCGAAGCCACCCGCTTCAAGGACACCTGGACCGACTTCGCCATCGCCCGCAAGAGCTGGGGCTACGACGCCGACCAGAGCCCCTCCACCCACCCCGTCGCCCCCGACCACGAAGCCGTCCCCGACACCGCGACCGCCCTCCTCAACTTCGACGGCATCTCCTACGCCAAGGGCGCCTCCGCCCTGCGCCAACTCGTCTTCTGGATGGGCGAGAAGGACTTCCTGACCGGCATCAACACCCACTTCACCCGCCACAAGTTCGCCAACGCCACCCTCGCCGACCTCCTCGACAACCTCGCCACCGCCACCGACCGCGACGTCCACGCCTGGGCCCAGTCCTGGCTCCGCACCACCGGCGTCGACACCCTCACCCCGACGGTCACCGACACCGACGCGGGCTGGACCCTCGACATCGCCCACACCGGAGGCCGCCCGCACCGCATCACCGTCGGCGCGTACGACCAGGACCTGGTCGACGCGGACACCCTCGTGCTGCGCGAACGCTTCGAGCTGGACGTACCGGCACCGGACGTATTGGTACCGGGCGCGTCTGCACCGGACGCACCGGCGGGGGAGGCCCCCGAAGCCCAGGGAGCACAGGCCCCCACCCACCACCCCGGCCGCCGCCCCGCCCTGCTCCTCCTCAACGACGGCGACCACACCTACGCCAAGGTCCGCCTCGACCCCACCTCCTGGAACACCGCACTCCACTCCCTCGCGGGCATCCCCGACGCCGTCACCCGCGCCGTGATCTGGAACGCCGCCCGCGACATGGTCCGCGACGGCCAACTCCCGCCCACCGCCTACCTCGACGCCGCCCGCGCCCACCTCCCGCACGAGACCGACCTCGCCGTCGTCCAGGGCGTCCTCGCGTTCGCCGCCGGACAGGTCGCCGACCGCTACCTCACCCCCGCCGCCCGCCAGAGGGCCCTCGCCACCCTCGCCGACCTCTGCCGCGACCTCATGCGCCGCACCGAGGACGGCAACAACCCGGGCCTGCGCCTGGTCGCCGTACGCCACTTCATCTCCGCCGCGACCCAGCCCGACAGCGTCCAGGACTGGTACGACAACGACAGCGTCCCCGGCGGCCCCCTCCTCGACCCCGAACTCCGCTGGAGCATCCTCCACCGGCTCGCCGTACTCGGCGCGACCGACGAAGCCGCCATCGACCGCGAACTCACCCGCGACCCCAGCGCCACCGGCCAACAGGGCGCCGCCCGCTGCCGCGCCGCACTCCCCACCGCCGAGGCCAAGGCAGCCGCCTGGGAACGCCTCTTCACCTCCGACGACCTCTCCAACTACCTGTTCACCGCCACCGCCCAGGGCTTCTGGCAGCCGGAACAGACCGAACTCGTCGCCGACTACGTCCCCCGCTACTACCCGGCCGCCACAGCCCTCGCCGCCCGCCGGGGCCCGGCCATGGCGGAGGCGGCGGGCCATTACGCGTTCCCCGTCCACGCGGTGACCCCGGAGGCGCTGGCCCTCGGCGAACAGCACCTCTCGACAACCGACCTGACCCCGGCCCTGCGCCGCAAGCTCGTCGACCAACTGGACAACCTCGCCCGCTCCTTGAGGGTCCGCACAGCCGACTAGCCCACCCCCGTGCCCGCCGCATCGCCGTTCGCCCGCGGCGGGCCACCCCAACCCCGCCCCCTGCACCGGGCTGCGCCCACGCGTCCCCCATCACCCCCAAGCTCTCAACTTCGTTCGAGCAGGTGCCCCCTCGACGGGTTGGACGCCGCGTGACGGGCCGAGATCCCCCGCAGGGGGGCATTGAGGGGAGCGGGGCTGTGTCGATATGCGGCTCCGCCGCGTGGGCGCGCCCAGCCACGACGCACCCGCACACACCCCGGACCGGACCAGCCGCGCGGCAAGCGCTTGAGGGAAGGGGCGGAGAGGGGAGAAATCGCCCCGCGCAGCGGCCCGAACCCCCGCCCCCACCCAACCCGCACGGGAGCACCCCCGCTCCCTATACCAGCCCCCGAAACCCCAACCCTCCTTCCCCGTACGGCAGTACCACTTTCGAGTTGCGCTCGTTGTCCACTCCGGACACCCAACCCGATCCCCGTACACGCTGGTGTGCCCGCGCCCCGCACACACCACCCCGAAGGACCCGCATGACCACGCCGCCGCCCCTGGCCACCACCCCAACCCAACCTCCCCTCCCACCCCTCTCCGGCGGCGCAACCGGCCCCACCGCCCTCCACCCCCTCCTCGACACCGTCCTCACCGCCCTCACCACCGGCACCGCCACCCGCCCCGGCCCCCTCCCCGCCGGCGGCCCCGAACACACCGCCGCCCAGCTCAGGGCCGCCGCCCACCCCCTCCTCCCCACCACCGGAACGGGCCCCCACCAAGCCCTCCGCACCCTCGTACACGCCCTCGCCGCAGGAGCAGCCGACCCCGCCCACCCCCACTGCGCCGCCCACCTGCACTGCCCACCCCTCGCCGTGGCCGCCGCCGCAGACCTCGCCGCCTCCGCCCTGAACCCCTCCATGGACTCCTGGGACCAGGCCCCCGCAGCCTCCGCCCTGGAGGAAACCCTCACCCGCACCCTCGCCGCCGAGCTGTACCCCGACACCCCCCACCCCGACACCCTCATCACCACCGGCGGCACCGAGTCCAACCAACTCGCCCTCCTCCTCGCCCGCGAAAAACACGCCCACCACGGCCCCCTCCAACTCGTCGTCGGCGCCAACGCCCACCACTCCCTCACCCGCGCCGCCTGGCTCCTCGGCCTCCCCGAACCCATCGTCGTACCCGCCCCCAACGGCACCCTCGACCCCGCCGCCCTCGACGAAGCCCTCACCCACCTCCACCACCCCACCCTCGTCACCGCCACCGCAGGCACCACCGACACCGGAGAGATCGACCCCCTCCCCGACATCGCCGACCTCTGCGAACGCCACCACGCCGACCTCCACATCGACGCCGCCTACGGCGGAACCGTCCTCTTCAGCCCCACCCACCGCCACCTCCTCACCGGCCTCCAACGCGCCCACACCATCACCCTCGACCTGCACAAACTCGGCTGGCAGCCCGTCGCCGCCGGACTCCTCGCCGTCCGCGACACCACCACCCTCGCCCCCCTCACCCACCAGGCCGACTACCTCAACGCCGACGACGACACCCAAGCGGGCATCCCCGACCTCCTCGGCCGCTCCCTGCGCACCACCCGCCGCGCCGACGCCCTGAAGATCGCCGTCACCCTCAAGTCCCTCGGCCGCGACGGCCTCGCCGACCTGATCGACCGCACCCTCGCCGCCGCCCGACACCTCGCCGACCTCGTCGACATCCACCCCGACCTCGACCTCTACGACCGCCCCACCCTGAGCACCGTCCTCTTCCGCCCCACCGGTGCCACGGACCACGACGTCGCGCACCTCCGCCGCCGCCTCCTCACCGAAGGCCGCGCCGTCCTCGGCCGCACCCACACCTCGGGCCGCCTCTGGTTCAAAGCCACCCTCCTCAACCCCCACACCACCCCCACTGACCTCCAAGCCCTGCTGGACCACATCACCCACGTCACCCACACCAGCCCGTCCGGCGTTTGAGGACGCGCGGGCCCAGCAGCCCGTGCAGGAAGCAAGGGGCCCCAGCCCCATCAGCAACCACCCCTCAACCCGCACCCACCCCCCTCACGCCCCGAAAGGCCCACCACCGATGACCGCCGACCACCCACCCCAGCCCCCCCAGCCCGACCACCCCCACGACCTCGTCGGCATCGGAATCGGCCCCTTCAACCTCTCCCTCGCCGCCCTCGCCGACGGCATCCACGGCGGCCTCACCACCGCCTTCTACGAACAGCACCCCACCTTCCACTGGCACCCCGGCCTCCTCATCGAAGGCGCCACCCTCCAAGTCCCCTTCCTCGCCGACCTCGTCACCCTCGCCGACCCTTCCAGCCCCTGGACCTTCCTCAACCACCTCCGCGACCGCGAACGCCTCTTCCCCTTCTACTTCGCCGAGCGCTTCCACATCCAACGCACCGAATACGACGCCTACTGCCGCTGGGTCAGCGAGAACCTCACCGGACTCCACTTCAGCCACCAGGTCGACGCCGTCCGCTGGAACCCCGAACGCACCGCCTTCGAAGTCGACTACACCCAACTCGACACCGACGGCGAAGCCGAAGCCCTCGGCCGCACCTACACCCGCAACCTCGTCCTCGGCGTCGGCACCGCCCCCTACATCCCCGAACCCCTCAAACCCCTCGCAGAAGCCCCCGGCGTCCCCGTCCTCCACTCCTCCGACTACCTCCCCCACCGCGACCGCCTCCTCACCGCCGACCACGTCACCGTCATCGGCAGCGGCCAATCAGGCGCCGAAATCTTCCTCGACCTCCTGCGCGCCCGCCCCGTCGGCCGCGAAAAACTCACCTGGCTCGCCCGCACCGAAGCCATCGCCCCCATGGAGTACTCCAAACTCGGCCTCGAACACTTCACCCCCGACTACACCCGCTACTTCCACGCCCTCCCCGAAGGCGTACGCGACGAACTCCTGCCCCGCCAATGGCAGTTGCACAAAGGCATCGACGCCGACACCATCGCCGCCATCCACGACGAGCTCTACCGCCGCACCCTCGACGGCACCTGGCCCGACGTCACCATCACCCCCGGAGTCCACGTCCGCACCGCAGGCCGCGTCGCCACCACCAAGGTCGAACTCCACCTCGAACACACCCAACAGGCCGCCCGCTCCCGCCTCACCACCGACGCCGTCGTCCTCGCCACCGGCTACCGCGAACGCCCCGTCGACCGCATCCTCGCCGCCCTCGACCCCTACATGAAGCGCGATTCCTCCCAACGCGCCCGCATCGACGAACACCAGCGCCTCATCCTCGACCCCGTCGTCCAGGGCAACGTCTACGTCCAGAACGCCGAACGCCACACCCACGGCGTCGGCGCCCCCGACCTCGGCCTCGCCGCCTGGCGCAGCGCCGTCATCCTCAACCACCTCACCGGCACCAACGCCTACCCCCTCCCCGCCCGCACCGCCTTCACCACCTTCGGCCTCAACACCCCCACCCGCCCCATGCTCCCGCACCAACGCGAAGGGCTCGTCCAGCTCAAGGTCTGACAAGCAAAAGGGCCGCACCCCCAAAAGGCGCGGCCCTTCACCCACAACGCACTAGAACACCGGCGTACCGTCCCGCGTCAGCTTCCAGTCCACCGAAGCGAAGCTCTTCGGATCCACCGTCCCCTTCGCCTTCACCCACGTGATGATCGTGTTCCGGATCTCCTCCGAATTCGCCCACAACTGCTTCGCACCAGCGATGTGCGGGAACGCGCCCCCACCGCTCGCCCGATAGTTGTTCACCGCGAACACGAACTCCGCCTTCGGATCCAACGGCTTCCCGTCGAACGACAGCTTCACGATCCGCGACCCCTTCGGCTTCGCGATGTCGACCTCGTACGTCAGCCCCGACACCACGTCGTAGTTGTAGTCCGGCGTGCTCTCCGCGTTCGTCAGCTTCGACGTGTCGACCGGACCGCCCGCAGGCGTCTGCACGTAGTACTTCGCCGAGTACTCCAGGTACTCCTTGATCTGCGCACCCGTCAGCAGCCGCGCCTCCAGCGTGTTCTCGAACGGATACAGCCCCGCCGCGTCCTTGATCGTGACCTGCCCCTGCGGCACCGAAGCCGTCCGCGAGAAGCACGACGCCTGCGACAACACCGGAAGCGCCGCATACGCGCCACCCGCCAGCGCCGCCTTCACCGTCTCCACCTGCACCAGGTTGATCAGATCGATCAGCGGCTCGTCCTTCCACGCCGCCTCAGCCGTCGTCATCGCCGCCGTCGACGTCCCGATCACCGTGTTCACGTACGCGACGACCTTCTTGTGCTCGTCACCCAGCATCCCGGTGATCCGAGGGTCCTCCTCCACGGCATTCGAATTCAGGACACTCGCCCCGACCTTCTCCACCGTCCAACGGCCCTTCCCCCACACCAGCTCGAAATCGAACCGCGTCAACCGCTGACCCCACTTCAGGGGCTCGGACAGGACGACCTTCTTCCCCGTCGCCTTGTTCTCGACGAAGTACTCCGGGATCTCCGTGTGCGCGTGCCCCACCAGAATCGCGTCGATCCCCGGCACCTGCTCCGCCACCAGACCGGCCGCGTTCTCCACGTACGGCAGCTGATCACCGTACGACGACGTCCCCGACGAACCCGAGTGCGCGGAGACGATCACCACGTCCGCACCCATCGACCGCAGCTTCGGCACCCACTTCGCCGCCTGCTCCTCAAGACCCGGGAACACCATCTTCCCCTGCACGTTCTGCTTGTCCCAGATCGCGATCCCCGGGTTCGTCAGCCCCAGCACCGCCACCTTCACATCCCGCCCGTGCGGCGTCCGCAGCCGATGCATGCTGTACGGACGGAACGCGGGCCGCAACGTCTTCGCATCCAGCGCGTTCGCACCGAGCAGCGGGAAATCGCACTGCTCCTCGAACTTCCGCAGCACCGGAATCCCGTAATTGAACTCGTGGTTACCGAGCGCGGCGGCGTCATAACCGATCTTGTTCATCGCCTGCGCCATCGGGTGCACCGGACCACGCTTCGCCGTGATCGGATCGACCTTCGCGTAGTAGTACGACAGCTGCGTGCCCTGAATCGTGTCGCCCGCGTCGATCAGCAGCGTATTCCGCCGCCCCTTCTCCTTACGGACCGCATTCACCAGCGTCGATATCTTCGCCAGACCGACGTCATTGTGCGCCTTGTCGTCGAACTCCTTGTCGGTGAAGTAGTCCCAGTTGAAGACGTTCCCGTGCAGGTCCGTCGTCCCCATCACCGTGAACGAATACCGCTTCGGCGGCCGACCGGGACCGTGCCCGCCCTGACCATGACCGTGCCCGGCGGCCTCAGCGGACCCCGCCGCCCCGCCCACCAGCGCCACACCGGCACCCGTCGCAGCGGCCTGCCCCAGAAACTTACGCCGATTCAGCGGCATTTGAACTCCTTCGTCCACGCACGAAACCATGCGTCGCCCACGCGTTGTCCATGCACAACGCGCGTAGATTCTCACCGACGCCCGCCCGTCGCGACACCCCCTACAGGTTTCGATCCGGTGACTCCCCGATGTCAGACCCGGATGCCACAGTGGTCGTACGCCATCCACCCGATCGCGCACACCGACCCAGGGAGCCCGCATGACCCCCACCGACCACCCCGCACCCGCCGCCCCCTACGGCACCCCCGACGCACCCCGCGTCGCCGTACGCGGCCAAGCCCGCCTCGAAGTCGACCCCGACCTCGCCCGCATCGGCATCACCGTCAGCGCCCGAGGCACCGACCGCCGCACCGCCCTCGACGACCTCACCCGCCGCAACGCCGCCGTCCTCGACCTCGTCAAGACCTACGGCGACGCCGTCGAAAAACTCGAAACCGGCTCCTTCTCCATCAACCCCGAACTCACCCGCAAAGGCCGCAGCGAAAACATCCGCGCCTACCACGGCCGCGTCCACGTCACCGCCGAACTCGCCGACTTCACCGCACTCGGCGAACTCACCACCCGCCTCTCCGACCTCGAACTCACCCGCGTCGACGGCCCCTGGTGGAAACTCCGCCCCACCTCACCCGTCTACGCCCAAGCCCGCACCCAAGCCGTCCACGAAGCCGTCGCCCGCGCCCGCGCCTACGCCGAAGCCCTCGGCACCCACCTCGTCGCCCTCCTCGAACTCGCCGACGACGGCAGCGAAAGCGCCCCCATGGACGTCCACGTCGGCTACGGAGGCGGCCCCATGATGCGCGGCGCAGCAGCCGCCGAATCCGCCCCCGCCCTCGACCTCGAACCCCAGCGCCAGACCGTCTACGCCCACGTCAACGCCCGCTTCACGATGGCCCCGCCACAACTCTGAACACATTCAAGGGAAATTGCTCATCCGAGCACCCCCGCGCACAATTCAACACTTGTCAATAACCTTTCATGCAAAGGTTGTTGAGTAGTCACGCAGCGCCAATTACCTACCCACCGGTAAGCCCTAGGCTCGGAGGTATGCGCCGAGCAAAGATCGTCTGTACCCTGGGCCCCGCCACCGACACATACGACCAGATCAAAGCCTTGGTCGAAGCCGGAATGGACATCGCCCGCTTCAACCTCAGCCACGGCACCTACGCCGAACACGAGGAGCGATACCAGCACGTTCGCAAAGCGTCCGACGAAACCGGCCGCAGCGTCGGCATCCTCGCCGACCTTCAAGGCCCGAAGATCCGCCTCGGACGCTTCCGCGAAGGCCCCGTACTCCTTGAACGCGGCGACGACTTCACCATCACCGTCGAACCCATGGAAGGCGACCGCCACACCTGCGGCACCACCTACGACGGCCTCAACACCGACGTCACCACCGGCGAACGCATCCTCGTCGACGACGGCAAAGTCACCCTCGAAGTCACCTCCGTCGACGGCCCCCGCGTCCACACCACCGTCATCGAAGGCGGCATGGTCTCCGACCACAAGGGCCTCAACCTCCCGGGCGTCGCCGTCTCCGTCCCGGCCCTCTCCGAAAAGGACATCGAAGACCTCCGCTGGGCCCTCAACATCGGAGCGGACATCATCGCCCTCTCCTTCGTCCGCAGCGGCCGCGACATCGAAGACGTCCACCGCATCATGCGCGAGGAGAACCGCCACCTCCCCGTCATCGCCAAGATCGAAAAGCCCCAGGCCGTCGACAACATCGACGACATCGTCGCCGCCTTCGACGGCATCATGGTGGCCCGAGGCGACCTCGGCGTCGAAATGCCCCTGGAACAAGTCCCCATCGTCCAGAAGCGAGCCATCAAACTCGCCAAGCGCAACGCCAAACCCGTCATCGTCGCCACCCAGATGCTCGACTCCATGATCGAGAACTCCCGCCCCACCCGCGCCGAAGCCTCCGACGTCGCGAACGCCGTGATCGACGGCACGGACGCGGTGATGCTGTCCGGGGAGACCAGCGTCGGCAAGTACCCCATCGAGACGGTCCGCACCATGTCCCGCATCGTCGAGGCAGCCGAAGAGGACATCCTCGCCAAGGGCCTCCCGCCCCTGACCGACCGCAACAAGCCCCGCACCCAGGGCGGCGCGGTCGCCCGAGCAGCCGCCGAAATGGGCGACTTCCTCGGCGCGAAGTTCCTCGTCGCCTTCACCCAGTCCGGCGACACGGTCAAGCGCCTCTCCCGCTACCGCTCCCCGATCCCGCTCCTGGCCTTCACCCCGGAATCCTCCACCCGCTCGCAGCTGAACCTGACGTGGGGCGTGGAGACCTTCCTCGGCCCGAAGGTCGACTCGACGGACGAGATGGTCGCCCAGGTGGACGAACAGCTCCTCCGCATCGGCCGCTGCCAGAAGGGCGACGTGGTGGTGATCACCGCAGGCTCCCCGCCCGGAATCGCAGGCTCCACGAACTTGGTGCGCATCCACCACATCGGCGAGGACGACACTCCCAAGTAGGCGGCTGCGTTCAGTACTTGGGCCCGACATGGGCGTCCATCAAGGCTACGGACGCCCGTCGGGCCACGGAGATGTTGTACGGCTGGCCGTGCCGGGTGCAGTCCTTCCACTCGACGCCCAGCGTGTCGAGGGTGTCCGTGTAGAGCTTCCGGATGTCGTCCGAGACGTTGGTGAACCAGTACCGCGGATACTCGTACCGCTTGCGCTCACCGCCCACGAGGCGGGTGGTCCAGTTCATGTTGCGACAGCCGTCTGAATGGACGAGTCCCCGGATGAACTCCCAGGGGTGGGTGTCCACGATGTCCTGTTGCCACTTTTCGAGGACGATGTGGCGCTCGTGCTTCCTGCCGGGGCCGTGTTGAGGGAAGAGAACTGGCCAGCTCTGGCTGGAGCTTGTCACGTTCACGCACCCTTGGCGTTGGACGAGATAGGCCGTGCACTCGTTGTGGACAGCGAGGATCGCGGCCCTGCACTCCTCAATGAGTCCAGGCCAAGCATCCGCGCACGTAATGCGGAGGTAATAGCCGCTTCCTCGTGTATGCGCGCTGATGTGCCCATCTCCGAGATAGAGCCCGAGAAGGTAGCTGTACGCGGCGAGGTCATCCGGTTTGCTGCGCGGGGGAGAGCCGAGAGCGCGCGGTAGTGGGTCGATGCGCTCCAGCCAGCAGGTGATGGCGTGCCGGGATATGCCGGTCTGCTTGCTCACCGAGTTGAGGCTGCGCCCCTGGGAGACGAGAGCGAGGGCCCGTTTGCGCGTATCAATGTCGTACACGGGGTCGATCTTGCGTGCGTGCTGCGTCCCAGGTACGAAAAAGGCGACACGCTCACACGTTCGTGTGGAGTGTCGCCATTCTCACGCGACCTTGGAATCGAAGGTCAAGTGCCCCGAGTGGGATTCGAACCCACACTGTCGGTGGTTTGAGCACCGCTTCTCTGACCAGTTGGAATACCGGGGCCTAATGAATCGAAGGTAGACGGTCACCCGCCGTGCCCTCACCATACCGCAGCTAGGTAGGCTCTTGGAAAGCAGTTCCCGCCCGTAATGAGGAGCCCCGTGACCACCCCCGAGTCGCCCCAGCCGCCCGTCGCCGACGACGACAAGTCGCACGTTCCGCCGCTGACGACCCGCGTCGTCATCGCCGAGGACGAAGCCCTCATCCGGCTCGACCTCAAGGAGATGCTGGAGGAAGAGGGCTACTCGGTCGTCGGCGAGGCCGGTGACGGCGCGAAGGCCGTCGAGCTGGCCCGGGAGCACAAGCCGGACCTGGTCATCCTCGACGTGAAGATGCCCGTCCTGGACGGCATCTCCGCCGCCGAGCAGATCGCCGCCGAGTCCATCGCCCCGGTCCTGATGCTCACGGCGTTCTCGCAGCGCGACCTGGTGGAGCGGGCGCGGGACGCAGGCGCGATGGCGTACCTCGTGAAGCCCTTCAGCAAGAGCGACGTCGTCCCGGCGATCGAGATGGCCGTCTCGCGTTTCGCGGAGCTGAAGACGCTGGAGAACGAGGTCGCGGACCTCACCCTGCGCCTGGAGACGCGCAAGCTCGTCGACCGGGCGAAGTCGATTCTTCAGACGCAGTACGGGCTGACGGAGCCCGCCGCGTTCCGGTGGATCCAGAAGACGTCGATGGACCGCCGTCTGTCCATGCAGCAGGTCGCGGAGGCGGTCATCGAGGACGCCGAGGAGAAGAAGGCGGCCAAGGAGCAGTAGGCCCCGCACGACGTAGAGACGTAGAGACGCAGAAGAGGCCCGCCCCGCGTGAGTAAGTACGCGGGGCGGGCCTCTTCGTGTCCGTAAGCGGCGTCAGGCCATCAGTCCTCGCCGAGGTACGCCTTGCGGACGCTCTCGTCGTGGAGGAGGTTGTCGCCGGTGCCGGAGAGGACGATCTTGCCGATCTCCATGACGTGGCCCTGGTCGGCGAGGGAGAGCGCCGCTTGGGCGTTCTGTTCGACGAGCAGGATGGTGGTGCCGGTGGAGCGGAGTTCGACGATGGTCGCCATGATCTTCTGCATCATGATCGGAGAGAGGCCCATGGAGGGCTCGTCGAGCATGAGGAGTTTGGGCCGGGACATCATGGCGCGGCCCATGGCGAGCATTTGCTGCTCACCGCCGGAGAGGGTGCCTGCGGCCTGCTTGCGGCGTTCCCCGAGGATGGGGAAGAGGTCGTAGGCGCGCTGGATGTCCTTCTGGATGCCCTCTTTGTCGCTGCGGAGGAAGGCTCCGAGCTGGAGGTTTTCGGTGATCGTCAGCCGGGGGAAGATGTGGCGGCCCTCGGGGGAGTGGGCGAGGCCCAGGGAGACGATCTTGTGGGCGGGTATGCCGTCGAGGGGTTTGCCGTCGAAGGTGATGTGGCCGCCGGACGGTTTGAGGAGTCCGGAGAGGGTGCGCAGGGTGGTGGTCTTGCCTGCGCCGTTGGTGCCGATGAGGGTGACGACCTGGCCCTCTTCGACGCTGAAGGAGATGCCCTTGACGGCTTCGATCTTGCCGTAGGCGACGCGGAGGTCCTCGACCTCCAGAAGGGCGGTCACGGGGTGTCTCCTTCGGTGCGGTCCGTGCGGGTGGTGCTGGTCGTGTCCGCTTGGGCGTCCGCTTCCGCCGCGGCGACTTCGGCGGCTTCTTCGGCGCCGGGGGCGCCTTCGAAGGGGGTGCCGAGGTAGGCGGCGACGACGCGTTCGTCGCTCTGGACGACGTCGGGGGTGCCTTCGACGAGTTTTTCGCCCTGGACGAGGCAGGCGACGCGGTCGCAGAGGTTGAAGATGAAGCGCATGTCGTGCTCGATGACGAGTACGGCGATGCCTTGGTCGCGGATGGCGAAGATGAGTTCTTCGGCGGCGCGGGTTTCCTGCGGGTTCATGCCTGCGGTGGGCTCGTCGAGGAGCAGCAGGCCGGGGTCGCTGGCGAGTGCGCGGGCGATTTCGAGCTTGCGTTGTTCGCCGTAGGGGAGGTTGCGGGAGAGGTGGTCGGCCTTGTGGGCGAGGCCGATGAATTCCAGCAGTTCCATGGCGCGGGCGTGGGATGCGGCTTCGGCTTTTTTGAAGCCGGGGCCGCGGAGGAGGGCGGAGAAGAGGCCCTCTTTGGTGCGGGTGTGGCGGCCGACGAGGACGTTTTCCAGAACGGTCATGTTGGAGAAGAGGCGGATGTTCTGGAAGGTGCGGGCGATGCCTGCCTGGGTGACGAGGTGGGGCTTGGGTGGCAGGACGGTGCCTTTGTAGCTGACCTTGCCTTCGGTGGGGACGTAGAGCCCGGTGAGGCAGTTGAAGAAGGTGGTCTTGCCGGCGCCGTTGGGTCCGATGAGGCCGACGATTTCGCCGGTGTTGACTTGGAGGTCGACGCTGCGGACGGCGGTGAGGCCGCCGAAGCGCATGGTGACGCCGCTGGCGTCGAGGACGGTCGTGGTGGTGGCTGTGGGAGTTGCCATGGTGTTCACGCCCCCGCCTTCGTGACGCCGGTGCCGGTGCCGGTCAGGGTGTCGTCCGGTGTGGCGAGTTGGTCTGTTTCGTGGAATTCGAGTTTCTTGCGGCGGTCGGCGACGAGTCCTTCCGGCTTGAAGCGCATCAGGAGGATGAGGGCGAGTCCGAAGAGGACGAGCTGGTAGTCCTGCATGAAGGCGAGTTTGGCCGGGATGAGGTAGAGGAGTGCCGCGCCGATGAGGGGTCCCGCGATGGTGCCCATGCCGCCGAGGATGACGGCGGCGAGGAGGAACGCGGAGTTGGGGGCGACGGATCCGGCGAACTGGTACTGCTCGGGGGTGACGCTCATGCCGAGGTGTGCCTGGACGGATCCGGCGAAGCCTGCGAGGGCGGCGCCGAGGGCGAAGGCCATGAGTTTGAGGCGGAAGCCGTTGATGCCCATGGCGGTGGCGGCGGTTTCGTCTTCGCGGATGGCGACCCAGGCGCGGCCGATGCGGGATTCGGCGGAGCGTCGGAAGACGAGGACGACGATGACGGTGAAGAGGAGCATCAGCAGGAAGTAGTTGGCTGACCTGGTGAGGGTGAAGCCGAGTACGTCGTGTTGGATGCCGAGGTCGAACCCGAAGATGTTGAGGTCGGGGACGTTGGTGATGCCGTTGGATCCGTTGGTGATGTCGGGTCCGGAGGTGCCGTTGAGGTTGAGGACGGTGATGCGGAAGATTTCGCCGAAGCCGAGGGTGACGATGGCGAGGTAGTCGCCTCGGAGTCTCAGGGTCGGTGCGCCGATGATGACGCCGAAGAGGAGTGAGGCGGCTGCTCCGGCGAGTGCGGCTGCCCAGAAGGGGAACTTGACGTCGAAGGCGGAGCTGGCGGTGCCGGAGACGAGGGCCGCGGTGTAGGCGCCGACGCCGAGGAAGGCGACGTATCCGAGGTCGAGGAGTCCGGCGAGGCCGACGACGACGTTGAGGCCGAGGGCGACGGTGGCGAAGATGAGGACCTGGGCGCCGATGAGGGCGTACTGGTCGTTGGTCTGGGTGAAGGGGAAGCAGATCGCTGCGGCCAGGGCGGCGAGCATGGCGACCTTGCGGTGTTTGCCTGCGAGCTGGCTGGTGCGGCGGGGGAGTCCTGCTTTGCCGAGTGCGGCGAACGTGAAGCCGACGGTGATGAGGAACCCGATGAAGAGTTCGGGGTACTCGATGTCGATGCCGTAGGCGAAGACGAAGAGGCCGAAGGCGAACACGGCGGTGATGACGAGGATTTCGGCCCAGCCGGGGAGTGCCTTGGGGGTGCTGGGGGCGGGTGCCCTGAGGCTGTTGCGGAAGCGTCCCCAGAAGGTGGTGGGGAGGTCTTCGGCGGGTGTGTCGTCGGGGAGTGCGAAGGCGCCGATGGTGGCGATGAGTGCGCCGACGCCGGAGATCCAGGCTCCGGGGTCGAGGTTGACGAGTCCGCCGAGTACGACGGAGATGGCGCCCATGGTGAAGCCGACGGTGCCGAGGGTGCCGAGGGCGAGGAGGCGCACGGGGCTGTTGGTGCCGCCGGGGGTGAGCCAGCGCAGGCCCTTCACTCCGTACCCGGAGAGGGTGAAGAGGAGGGTGAGGAGGGCGGCGGCGAGGGTGAGGGTCTGGAGTCCGCCGGGGTAGCCGGTGACGGTGAGGTTGCCGGGGAATTCCTGGCTCCAGGTCCAGGCGAGGAAGGTGCCGACGAGGGCGAGGGCGGAGCCTGCGAGGGCGGTGATCCGGGCGGTGTTCGCGGGGAGCGGGATCAGGGGGGTGCCGCCGGTGGCGGTGTCCTTGGTGAGGTTGGTGGTCATGGTGCTCACGCCCGATCCGCGACGCGCTCGCCGAGCAGGCCCTGGGGCCTGACGAGGAGGACGATGATGAGGAGGCTGAAGGCCCAGACGTCTTTCCAGCCGCCTCCGCCGAAGAGTTCCATGCCGGGGATTTCGGCGATGTATCCGGTGGCGAGGGCTTCGGCGACGCCGAGGACGAGGCCGCCGAGCATGGCTCCGTAGATGTTGCCGATGCCGCCGAGGACGGCTGCGGTGAAGGCTTTGAGGCCGAGGAGGAAGCCCATGCGGAAGCTGACTTGGCCGTTGTGGAGGCCGTAGCCGACGGCTGCGATGGCGGCGAAGGCGGCGCCGATCGCGAAGGCGGTGACGATGATGCGGTCGGTGTTGATGCCCATGAGCTTGGCGGTGTCGGGGTCCTGCGCGGTGGCCTGCATGCCTCGGCCGGTGCGGGTCTTGTTGACGAAGACGCCGAGGACGATCATGGAGAGCGGGGCGGCGATGAGGAGGAAGATGCCGCCGGGCTGGAGGTTGGCGCCGAGGAGGCTGACGGCTTCGCCCTTGAGCTGGGGGAAGACGTGGTCCTTCTTGGCGTCGGGGTACCACTGCCAGACGAGTTGCTGGAGAACGATGGAGAGCCCGATCGCGGTGATCAGGGGGGCCAGCCGTGGTGCGCCTCGCAGGGGGCGGTAGGCGAAGCGTTCCGCGGCGGTCGCCACGGCGACGGAGACGACCATTCCGCCGAGGATCATGAGCGGGATCGCCGCGCCGAGGGAGAACCCGGCGGGCAGTATCAGGTAGACGGTCAGGGCGCCGAAGCCGCCGACCATGAATATCTCGCCGTGGGCGAAGTTGATGAGCTGGACAATGCCGTAGACCATCGTGTAGCCGATCGCGATGAGACCGTACATCGCGCCGAGGATGAGTCCATTGGCCAGCTGTTGCGGCAGTTCGTGCACCGCAGGGCCTCCGTCAGTGGTTCGGAATATGGCACCGCGCGGGAGCGCTGGTGGCGCGCCCGCGCGGTCTGGGGGTGTGGCGTCGAGCGAGAGCCGTGGTTACGACTGCGGCTTGTACGCCTCGCTGAACTTGGGCGCCCACTTGCCCTTTTCGACCTCGTAGGCGGTCATCATGGTGTTGGTGGTGTCGCCGAACTCGTCGAAGGAGACGGGGCCGGTGACGCCGTCGAACTTGACCTTGGACATGGCTTCCAGGGTCTTGGGCCGCAGGTCGGTCGGGACCTTGCCGCCGTTGCCCGCGACGGCGATCTTGACGGCCTCGATGATGGCCCAGGTGGCGTCGTAGGTGCTGCCGCCGTATGCCTCGTAGTCGTCGGTGTAGCCGCCGGCCTTGTAGTCGGCGATGAACTTCTTGGCGGATTCGAGCTGTTCGACGGGCTTGCCGACGGAGGTGGCGAGGTCGCCCTCGGCCTTCTTGTTGAGCTTGAGGAAGTCGGCGCTGTAGATGCCGTCGCCGCCCATGAGCGGGATGTTGACGCTGTTCTTGAGCTGCTGGCTCAGGGGGCCTGCGGCGGGGTATTCGCCGCCGTAGTAGACGGCCTTGGCGCCGGACTTCTTGACCTTGGTGACGATGGAGTTGAAGTCGCGCTCTTCGGGGACGACGTGGTCCTCGCCGACGATCTTGCCGCCCAGCTTGACGAACTGGTCCTTGAAGGAGGCGGCGAGACCTGCACCGTAGGTCTTCTGGTCGTCCATCAAGTAGACCTGGTCGATCTTCTTGGTTTCCTTGAGGTACTTCGCGGCGAAGGCGCCCTGTACCTGGTCGGTGGTGGCGGTGCGGAAGTACGCCTTGAAGGGGCGCTTCTTGTCGCCGGTCTTCCAGCCGTCGCCCTGGGTCAGTTCGGTTCCGGTGTTGGCCGGGGAGACCTGGGTGAGGTTGGCGTCGGTGAAGGGCTTCTGCATCACCTGGGAGATGCTGGAGTTCAGCGGGCCGACGACGCCGACGACGGTCTTGTCGCTGATGAACTTGGCGGCGTTCTGCTGGCCGACGTTCGGCTGTCCCTGGTCGTCGAGGGGCTGGGCGACGAACTCGACGCCGGGAACGGTGTTGTTCTTGTTCGCGGTCTTGATCGCGAGGTCGGCGGAGTTGCGGATGCCGAGGCCCAGCGCGGAGAGGTCACCGCTGGTGGGGGAGTCGACGCCGATGACGACCTTGGTCTTGCCGCCGCCGCCGTTGTCGCCGCCGCCCTTGTCGTCGCGGGAACCGCAGGCGGTGAGCGTCAGTGCTCCGGTGGTGAGCACTGTGGTGAGTATGAGCAAAGAACGGTGTCGCACGAAGGGGTCCTTTCCCTGGCGCGGCGTCCTCGATGTGAGGTGCCGTGTCGATCGCCGGGGCGTACGTGGGCGTTGCTGAGTGCGGTGCTGCGGCGACGCGCCCGGCGGCGCGGTGACTGGCCGTGACTCTAAGCGCAGGGGGAGGCGGCCGGGAGCGGCGTGCGCAGGATGTGACGCTCTTGTTATGCCGTGGCCAGAAGCTCGTGTCACAGGTCGGGCTTTTCGGCCTTTTCTGCTGGGGTGCGGAATCTCGAATACCGAGAACTCCCAGCATGATTAAGGGGCTTGGGCTATTGATGGTGCTGACAGTCCGCTATGCGGACAACTTGTGGAGGAAGGGTTCCGCAGTGGGTCGGAAAGGGTGTTGGATGCACTCATTCCGCTTGGGCTGAGTGTTACGCTGTGTAACTTTTCTGCGGCATCCGAACGGTGAAACCCGGAAATCGGTCACTGTCCGGCGGGGGCGGGACGGGGGCGCGGGGCCGGTGTCGCAGGGTGGATGCCGTCGGGCCGGGGGCGTGGGGCCGGGTCAGTGCCAGGGGACCTCGGTGGGCTTTCCGCCTCGGTAGCGCTCGGCGCAGTCGCTCTTGGTGCGTGCGGCGATGAGCTTCTCGGCCGCCGCGTCGCCTGCGCGGGCCTTCTCCTTGCGGGCGGCCGCCATCACGGAGACGACGATGTTGTTCTGCGCGTTGGACATGCCCTCCTTCATGTAGTCGCCGGTGCCCCGCCCGGCGAGTCGCTCGTGGACCCAGTAGGAGGTCAGGTCCGCGCAGATCTGGGCGGGCGGTTTGGTGTTCAGCGGCGGGAAGGAGGGGGTCTGGGCCGCTGCCGGGGGCCGGTCGGGGTCCGCGCTGTCGCAGCCGGTCAGTACGGCCGACGCGGCGAGCAGCGAGGCGAGCGCGACAGCGAGTGCGGCGGCGGTGGCGGATGTGCGCTTCTGCTCCATCTCCCCAAGGTAGAACGGGAGTTGGGATGCGCAAGCTTGCCCGATGAGCGAGATGTCCGTGGGGAACTTCCGGGGGCTGGTGCGGCCCTCTGGTGCGGGAGGGGCCGGGGCGGTGGAATGTGCGTGCGCTTCGCGAGTGATCGGCACATGTCCCCGCGCCCCCTGGAGGCTGCACGATGGCGAGACCGAACGGCACCCGCACCCACTCCGCTCGTACGGTGAGGAAAGGGGGCGTGGCGGCGCTCGCCGCGTCCCTTCTGATGGCGCTGCCGACCCCGGCCGCCGCTCAGGAACCCGCGTTGAAGATCGTGAACAACGAGACGCAGCCGGTGTTCTCCCGTGCCGACGCCGTCTACCAGCAGGTCGACGTCGAGACCGAGACCGACAGTGACCACGACGGCAGGCGCGACACGATACGGATGCGGATCCTGCGCCCCAAGGAGACCGACGCCGGGCTGAAGGTCGCCACGATCATCGAGGCCAGCCCGTACTGGGGCGGCGGCCCCGACGTCCCCTTCCACGACGTCGACCTGGACGGCGACGGGCTGCCGCTCGGCAAGCGGCTCGGCGAGGCCCGGCTGCCCTCTCTCGCTGCGGCGGGCCCGGTGACGTACGGCGGGTACTACGACAACTACTACCTGCCGCGTGGTTACGCGGTCGCCGAGGTCGACAACGTCGGCTCGGGCAGGGCCACCGGCTGCTCCACCTCCGGGGGCCGCAACGAGACCCTCGGTGCGAAGGCGGCCGTGGACTGGCTGGCGGGGCGTGCCAAGGGCTGGGACCCGGACGGGAAGCCGGTGGAGGCGTCCTGGTCGACGGGCGATTCGGCGATGATGGGCATCTCGTACAACGGGACCCTGCCGACGGCTGTCGCGTCGACGGGGGTGAAGGGTCTCAAGGCGATCGTGCCGATCTCGGGGATCTCCTCCTGGTACGACTACTACCGGGCGAACGGCGGGGTCGTCGCGCCGGGCGGCTACCAGGGGGAGGACACCGACATCCTCGCCAAGGGTGTCAACAGCCGCAGCAATCCGGAGGTTTGTGCTCCGGTCCATGACGCGCTGACCGCCGGGCAGGACCGGGAGAGCGGCGACTACACCCCGTTCTGGAAGGAGCGGGACTACCTGAAGGACGTCGGGAAGATCAAGGCCGGGGTCTTCGTCGTGCACGGTTTCAACGACTGGAACGTGAAGACCAAGAACTCCGTGCAGCTGTGGGACGCCCTGAAGAAGCACGGTGTGCCGCGCAAGATGTGGCTGCACCAGGCCGGGCACAGCAACCCCATGCCGCTGCGCATGGAGGAGTGGCTGCGCCAGACCCACCAGTGGTTCGACTACTGGCTGTACGGGCTGAGGAACGGGGCCCTGGACGAGCCGAAGGTCGACGTCGAGCAGGCCGACTTCACGTGGCGGCGCCAGTCGGAGTGGCCCGCGCGCGGCACCCGGGAGCAGACGCTGCGGCTGAACGCGGACGGGCGGCTGGGGGTGTGGCCCGGCTTCCCGGTGAAGGAGTCGCTGACGGACGCGGGCCGCACGGTGCGGGCGGAGCAGCTGGTGGCCTCGCCGGACGCGCGGAACCCGAACCGGCTGGCGTACACGACGGGTGCCCTGAGGGAGGATCTGCGGGTCAACGGGGTGCCGAAGGTGTCGGTGGTGGCGTCGTTGAAGGGCACGTCGCCGTACGTGACGGCGCTGCTCGTGGACTACGGGAAGGACACCCGGGCGACGGCCGGTGTCGCCCAGGACACCTCGCAGCCGCCGGTCTGTTACGGGCAGGGCATTCCGGGTGACACCGGGTGCGCGTACCGGACCAGGCACCGTGCGGAGAGCGCCGACTTCAAGATCGTTTCCCGGGGCTGGCTGGATGTCCGCAACCGGAATTCGCTGTCCCGTCAGGACAGGGTCGCCGAGGGACGGGAGTACGCCCTGAGGTGGGGGATGCAGCCGCAGGAGTACGTCTTCAAGAAGGGGCACCGGCTGGGTGTGGTGCTCGTGTCGACGGACTTCGACTACACGCTGCGCTACCCGGCCGGGACGGAGATGTCGGTCCGGGCCGGGCTCAGCAGTGTGACGCTGCCGGTCAGCCGGTGACCCCGTTGGGTTCGACGTCGCGGAGCATGCAGGTCAGGCGGGCGGTGCAGACCCGCTTGTCGTGCTCGTCGGTGATGACGATCTCGTAGGTCGCGGTGGAGCGTCCGCGGTGGACGGGGGTGGCCGTGCCGGTCACCAGTCCGCTGCGGGCGCCGCGGTGGTGGGTGCAGTTGAGGTCGACGCCGACGGCGATCTTCTTGCTGCCGCCGTGCAGCATCGCGCCGACGGAGCCGAGGGTCTCGGCGAGGACGGCGGAGGCGCCGCCGTGCAGCAGTCCGTACGGCTGGGTGTTGCCCTCGACGGGCATGGTGCCGACGACGCGGTCCGCGGATGCCTCGACGATCTGGACGCCCATGCGGGTGCCGAGGTGTCCGGCGGAGAACATCGACACCAGGTCGACGCCGAGTGCGGCGTACTCGTCGACGACTTCCTGCGGGAACTTCGCGGTGGACTGCTCGCCCATGGGCCAGGCTCCGTTCGATGTACGTGACCGTGCGGTCCGGTGACCGTGTGGTCCGGTGGCTGCGGGTGGTCCGCTGGCTAAGCGAACGCTCAGACGGTCGGTGATTGTTCCAGACGGACCACCACGGACTTGCTGGCGGGGGTGTTGCTGGTGTCCGCGGTGGCGTCCAGCGGCACCAGCACGTTCGTCTCGGGGTAGTAGGCGGCGGCGCAGCCCCGCGCGGTCGGGTAGTGCACGACGCGGAAGCCGGGGGCGCGGCGTTCGACGCCGTCCTTCCACTCGCTGATCAGATCGGTGTACGAGCCGTCCGCGAGCCCGAGTGCCGTCGCGTCCTCGGGGTTGACCAGGACGACGCGGCGGCCGTCCTTGATGCCCCGGTAGCGGTCGTCGAGGCCGTAGATGGTGGTGTTGTACTGGTCGTGGGAGCGCAGGGTCTGCAACAGCAGCCGCCCTGCGGGCAGTTCCGGGTACTCGACGGGTGCGGCGGTGAAGTTGGCCTTGCCGGTGGCCGTGGGGAAGCGGCGCTCGTCGCGCGGGCCGTGGGGGAGGGTGAAGCCGCCGGGCTGTGCGACGCGGGCGTTGAAGTCCTCGAAACCGGGGACGACGCGGGAGATCCGGTCGCGGATCGTCGCGTAGTCCTGCTCGAACTCCTCCCAGGGGGTGGCCGACTCCTTGCCGAGGGTGGCGCGGGCCATGCGGGCGACGATGGCCGGTTCGGAGAGCAGGTGCTTGCTCGCGGGCGGCAGGTTGCCGCGCGAGGCGTGCACCATGCTCATGGAGTCCTCGACGGTGACGAACTGCTTGCCGCTCGTCTGTATGTCCTTGTCGGTGCGGCCGAGGGTCGGCAGGATCAGGGCGCGGGTGCCGGTGACGACGTGCGAGCGGTTGAGCTTGGTCGACACGTGGACGGTGAGGCGGGCCGTGCGCATGGCGGCCTCGGTGACGTGGGTGTCGGGGGTGGCGGCGACGAAGTTGCCGCCCATCGCGAAGAACACCTTGGCGTCGCCGTCGCGCAGCGCCTGGATGGCGCGCACCACGTCGTACCCGTGGTGGCGGGGCGAGGTGATGCCGAATTCCTTGTCGAGGGCGTCGAGGAAGGCGGGTGCGGGCCGCTCGAAGATGCCCATGGTGCGGTCGCCCTGGACGTTGGAGTGGCCGCGGACGGGGCAGACTCCGGCGCCGGTGCGGCCGATGTTGCCGCGCAGCAGGAGGAAGTTGACGACCTCGCGGATCGTCGGCACGGAGTGCTTGTGCTGGGTGAGGCCCATCGCCCAGCAGACGATGGTGCTCCTGGACGCGAGGACCATCTCCAGGGCGCGCTCGATGTCGGCGCGGTCCAGGCCGGTCGCGGTGAGGGTCTCGTCCCAGTCGGCGGCCTTCGCCGCGGCCGTGAACTCCTCGTACCCGTGGGTGTGTTCGCGGACGAACAGCTCGTCGACCGCGCCGGGCGTTTCGAGGATCAGCTTGTTGAGGAGGCGGAAGAGGGCCTGGTCGCCGCCGAGGCGGATCTGGAGGAAGAGGTCGGTGAGGGAGGTGCCCTTGAGCATGCCCTGCGGGGTCTGTGGGTTCTTGAACCGCTCCAGACCGGCTTCGGGCAGCGGGTTCACCGAGATGATCTTCGCGCCCGCGTGCTTGGCCTTCTCCAGGGCGGTCAGCATGCGCGGGTGGTTCGTGCCGGGGTTCTGCCCGGCGACGATGATCAGTTCGGCTTTGTGGAGGTCGTCGAGGGAGACGCTGCCCTTGCCGATGCCGATGGTCTCCGTGAGGGCGGAGCCGGAGGACTCGTGGCACATGTTGGAGCAGTCGGGCAGGTTGTTCGTGCCGAACTCGCGGGCGAAGAGCTGGAGCAGGAACGCCGCTTCGTTGCTGGTGCGGCCGGAGGTGTAGAAGAGGGCCTCGTCGGGGGAGTCGAGGGCCTTGAGCTCCTTGCCGATCAGCTCGAAGGCGCGCTCCCAGGTGACGGGTACGTAGGTGTCGGAGCCCTCGTCGAGGAACATCGGCTCGGTGATGCGGCCCTGCTGGCCGAGCCAGTACCCGCTGCGCTCCGCGAGGTCGGAGACCGGGTGCCGCGCGAAGAAGGCGGGGGTGACCCGGCGGACGGTGGCCTCCTCGGCGACCGCCTTCGCGCCGTTCTCGCAGAATTCCGCCGTGTGCCGCTTGTCCTCCTCGGGCCAGGCGCAGCCGGGGCAGTCGAAGCCGTCCTTCTGGTTGACCTTGAGGAGGGTGCGGGCGGTGCGGACCGTGCCCATCTGCTGGTGGGCGGCGCGCAGCGTGTGCGCGATGGCGGGCAGCCCGGCGGCGGCGTGCTGGGGGGCCGCGACCTGCGGCGCGTCCTGGACCGGGTCCCCTGCGGGCGGCTTCGCTGCCATGGCGCTCCCCTTCGAGCGGTGGATCTTCGAGTCTGAGTCTGACCTCTTCGATCCTGTCACGGGCCACTGACAGTGAGGACGCCAGGGGCGGGGCGTGACCGGCGGGCGGACCGGATTGTCAGTGGCGCCGCCTAGGATCGGGGGCGTGGCAAAAACAGCAGCGAAGACCGCAGACAAGACTTCCGAGACCGCCGGGGCGCGGCCCCGCCTGCTCCTCATGGACGGGCACTCCCTGGCCTACCGTGCGTTCTTCGCGCTGCCCGCGGAGAACTTCACGACCGCGACCGGTCAGCCGACGAACGCCGTCTACGGCTTCGCGTCGATGCTGGCGAACACCCTGCGTGACGAGGCGCCCACGCACCTCGCGGTGGCGTTCGACGTGTCCCGCAAGACCTGGCGTTCCGAGGAGTTCCCGGAGTACAAGGCGAACCGCTCGAAGACCCCCGACGAGTTCAAGGGGCAGGTCGAGCTGATCGGGGAGCTCCTGGACGCGATGCACGTGGACCGCTTCGCGATCGACGGCTTCGAGGCCGACGACGTGATCGCGACGCTCGCCACCCAGGCGGAGGCGGCCGGGTTCGACGTGCTGATCGTGACCGGCGACCGGGACTCCTTCCAGCTGATCACCGAGCACGTCACCGTGCTGTACCCGACCAAGGGCGTCTCCGAGCTGACCCGTTTCACCCCGGAGAAGGTCGAGGAGAAGTACGGGCTGACCCCGCAGCAGTACCCGGACTTCGCGGCCCTGCGCGGCGACCCGTCCGACAACCTCCCCGGCATCCCGGGCGTCGGCGAGAAGACCGCCGCGAAGTGGATCAACCAGTTCGGTTCGTTCGCCGATCTGGTGGAGCGCGCCGAGGAGGTCAAGGGCAAGGCCGGGCAGAACTTCCGCGACCACCTGGACGCCGTGAAGCTCAACCGCAAGCTCACCGAGATGGTGCGCGACGTGGAGCTGTCCAAGGCTCCGGGCGACCTGGAGCGTGCTCCGTACGACCGGGACGCGGTGGCCGGTGTCCTGGACGTGCTGGAGATCCGCAACCCGTCGCTGCGCGAGCGCCTGTACGCGGTGGACCCGGGGGCCGCCGAGGAGGAGGCCGCCGCTCCGGCCGCAGGGCTGGAGCTGGACGGCTCGGTGCTGGGCACCGGCGAGGTCGCCCCGTGGCTGGCGGAGCACGGTGCGCAGCCGCTCGGCGTCGCCACGGTCGACACGTGGGCGCTGGGCACGGGCGGCGTCACCGAGATCGCGCTGGCCGCGGCCGGTGGGGCCGCCGCCTGGTTCGACCCAGCGGAGCTCGACGAGGCCGACGAGAAGGCCGTCGCCGCCTGGTTCGCCGACGCGGACCGCCCGAAGGTCCTGCACAACGCCAAGGGTGTGATGCGGGTCCTGCCGGAGCACGGCTGGACGCTGTGCGGCGTCACCATGGACACCGCGCTCGCCGCGTACCTGGTGAAGCCGGGCCGCCGTTCGTTCGCGCTGGACGCCCTGTCGGTGGAGTACCTGGGCCGTGAGCTGGCTCCGGCGGCTGCTGCCGAGGGGCAGTTGGCGTTCGGTTCCGAGGAGGACGAGCGGGCCGAGGCGGACGCCCTGATGGGGCAGGCCCGCACCATCCTCGACCTGGGTGACGCCTTCACCCAGAAGCTGAAGGAGGTCGGCGCGGCCGAGCTGCTGCACGACGTGGAACTGCCCACCTCGATCCTCCTTGCCCGCTTGGAGCGGCACGGCATCGCCGCCGACCGCGCGCACCTGACCGCCATGGAGGAGCAGTTCGCGGGCGCGGTGCAGCAGGCGGTCGGCGAGGCGCACGACGCGGCGGGCCGCGAGTTCAACCTCGGTTCGCCCAAGCAGTTGCAGGAGATCCTCTTCGGCGAGCTGGCGCTGCCCAAGACGAAGAAGACCAAGACCGGTTACACCACGGACGCGGACGCCCTGGCGTGGCTGGCGGCGCAGACCGAGCACGAGCTGCCGGTGATCATGCTGCGCCACCGTGAGCAGGCCAAGCTGCGGGTGACCGTCGAGGGCCTGATCAAGACGATCGCCGCCGACGACCGCATCCACACCACCTTCAACCAGACGGTGGCCGCGACCGGACGCCTGTCCTCCACCGAGCCCAACCTCCAGAACATTCCGGTCCGCACCGACGAGGGCCGCGCGATCCGCCGCGGTTTCGTCGTCGGCGAGGGCTACGAGTGCCTGATGACGGCGGACTACAGCCAGATCGAACTGCGGGTGATGGCGCACCTGTCGGAGGACGAGGGCCTCATCGAGGCGTTCAAGTCCGGTGAGGACCTGCACACCACGGTCGCCTCCCAGGTGTTCGGCGTGGAGCGCTCCGAGGTCGACGCCGAGATGCGCCGCAAGATCAAGGCCATGTCGTACGGCCTGGCGTACGGCCTGTCCGCGTTCGGCCTCTCGCAGCAGCTGAACATCGACGCGGGCGAGGCGCGCGGCCTGATGAACACCTTCTTCGAGCGGTTCGGCGGGGTGCAGGACTACCTCCAGCGCGCCGTCGAGGAGGCGCGTGCCACCGGGTACACGGAGACGATGCTGGGCCGTCGCCGCTACCTCCCGGACCTCAACAGCGACAACCGGCAGCGGCGTGAGATGGCCGAGCGGATGGCGCTCAACGCCCCGATCCAGGGCACCGCGGCCGACATCGTCAAGGTCGCGATGCTGAACGTCGACGCGGCGCTGGAGAAGGCCGGTTGTACGTCCCGGATGCTGCTCCAGGTGCACGACGAAATCGTGCTGGAGATCGCCGAGGGCGAGAAGGAGAAGGTCGAGGAGATCGTCCGCCGCGAGATGGCGGGTGCCGTCGAACTGCGGGCGCCGCTCGATGTCTCGGTGGGGGTCGGCGGGGACTGGGAGTCCGCCGCGCACTGACGCCCGCTCGCCCGCGAAGCGAGGGGCCGGGGCCCGGCTCCGTACGCGATCAGTGCGATCGGGTACGGGGGCGGGCCTGTGCCGTGTCCGGGGCGGGGGCGGCTGCGGTCCGGCCGGCTCCGGCTCCGGCGGCTCCGCTGTCGGTGGCCGCGGCGGCTCCCGGTGCCGCCGCTCGCCACCGCCCCGCCAGCACCACGTACAGCACCAGCCCCACCAGCAGTCCCGCGCCCGCGCCGAAGCAGAGCGTGGGGATGTAGTCGAACGTGCTCAGCGGCATCCTCTGGTGGGCCTGCCAGCGCAGGACCCGCAGGGCCGCGCCGAGGACCGCGCAGCCTCCGAGGAGCGTGGTGGCGACGACGCGCCGACGCCGGTCCAGCAGGGGTACGTCCTGAAGCGACGACGGCTGCTGGCGGCGCAGTGCCGTCACCAGGAACCAGCAGAGGCCGAGCGCCGCCAGCGCCGAACTCCCGTACTGCGCGTAGGTGTAGAGGGGGAAGCCGCCGACCGTTCTCCCGAGGACGGGAAACAGGTCCGTGCCGAGCCGTCCCGAGTGGGTGAAGAGGTCCCAGCCGACGTGGGTGAGCGATCCGACGACCGCCGACAGGACGAACTTCGCGGCCAGCGACGGCGTGAGGGAGGTCCAGCGCGTGCCGCGCACGAAGGCGTGCACCCGCCCCTGCCACCGTCGCGGCAACAGCGCCACCACGGGTTCGCGCGCCCGTATCCACAGCAGTACCAGCAGCGCCGCGCACACCACGTCCGCCGTGACGATGCCCCAGGGGGAGTGCGTGAAGGAGCCGTAGGACATGCCGCCGGGGAGGACGGACGCCGCGAAGTAGGTGAGGTCCGGGGCGAAGGAGCCCGCGACGAGTGCGGACGCCAGGAAGGGGCCGCGTCCGGTGCCGTCGCGGCGGATGCCCGGCAGGACAGCGGCGGCGTGGCTGAGCGTGAATGGCAACGGGTCCCCCTGTGCACTGCTTGATCACGTGTGATCGGTGTCGCCCAGTATGCGGGACTGTGGTGACCCGGCTATCTGGGGATACGAAAGTGTCGAAGAGGTGAAAAGCGTCCAGAAGGCTGTGTTCCGGGGCCAAGAGTTGTCGTAGTGTCACGTGGGTCTTCGCGCTGGGGAGCGCGCACTGCCGCCGATGGGGAGGGACCAATCGCATGGCTGCACAGTTCGGTCGTCGCTTGCGCAAGGGAGCGACCACGACGGCGGTCGCGGCGATAGCCGTGGCCGCTCTGTCCGCGTCGCAGGCTCCCGGAGCCGCGGGGAGTCAGTACGACGGACAGACGGCCGGTGCGAAGCCGAGCCCGGAGAGTGCGGCCACCGGCAACTCCCCCTACTACACGGACCTTCCGCCTCTCACCATGCCCGGTGCTCCTGAGACGAGCATCGGGATGCCCGGCACCGGTGACGGCACCACTGCCCCCACCGGTGCGGTGGAGGCGGGCCTGCCCGCGACCGTCCTGGACGCGTACAAGAAGGCGCAGGCGGCGGTCGAGTCCGCCGACCCGTCCTGCCGACTGCCCTGGCAACTCCTCGCCGCCATCGGCAAGGTGGAGTCCGGCCAGGCGCGCGGCGGCCAGGTCGACGCCCAGGGCAACACCCTCGCGCCGATCCTGGGCCCTGTCCTCAACGGTGTCGGCTTCGCCAACATCTCGGACACCGACAAGGGTGCGTACGACGGCGACAGCACGTACGACCGTGCCGTCGGCCCGATGCAGTTCATCCCCTCGACCTGGGCCCGCAACGGCAAGGACGGCAACGGGGACGGCAAGAAGGACCCGAACAACATCTACGACGCGGCGCTCGCGGCCGGTCACTACCTGTGCGCGGGCTCCCGCGACATGACGAACCCGGCCGACCGCGAGAAGGCGATCCTCAGCTACAACCAGTCGCGCGTGTATCTGCGGACCGTCCTGTCCTGGTTCGACTTCTACAACCGGGGCACCCACACGGTCCCCGACGGCACCGGCGTCCAGCCGACCACCCCGCAGCCCGACAGCCACACCAAGAACCCCCCGGCCCCCGGCAACGGCGGCGTCACCGCCCCGCCCTCCCCGGGTCCGACGAAGCCCGGCGGCAAGCCGAGCCCGACCACGCCGCCCACCACGCCGCCCACCACTCCGCCGACCACGCCGGACACCGCCGCCGCGCTCAAGGCCACCACCGGGACGAAGCTCGCCGCCGTCGCGGGCGACGACTTCGCCACCCGGCCCTCCGTGCAGGCGCTCGACAAGGCGGGCAAGCCCGTCGCGGGCGTCAAGGTCGACTTCACCGTCGTCGGCGCCACCGGGGCCCGCTTCCCGGGCAACGCGCTGCGCACCGTCGTCACCACGAACAAGAACGGCCTCGCCGTCGCGCCGGTCCTGGCCGCGGGCGACACGGCGGGCGCGTTCGTCGTCCGGGTGTCCACGACGGGTGCGCCCGCCGCCGAGTTCTGGGCGACGGTCACCGCGAAGGCCGAGCCCGCGCCGAAGGCCGACGCTCTGGCCCGTACGTCCGCCGCCGCGCTCAAGGCCGAGACGGGCGAGACGTTCGCGGGCGCCGTCGAGGTGAAGGCCACGGCCGACGGCAAGGCGCTCAAGGGCTCCAAGGTGTCCGCCGTGGTCGTCGGCACGAAGGGCCCGTACTTCAAGGCCGCCGACGGCACCGCCGTACGTACGGTGGGGGGCCTCGTCACGGGCGCCGACGGCACGGTGACGCTGCCGAAGCTGTACGCGGGCCCGACAGCGGGGACGTACATCCTGCGGATCGTCGCGGACGGCGTGGCCCTGAACGTCACGCTGACGGTCACCGCCGCCCCCACGACGCCGCCCACCACGCCTCCGACGACGCCGCCCACGACGCCTCCCACCACCCCGCCGACGACCACGCCGACGAAGTCGCCTGGCACGAGCGCGAGCCCGTCCGCCTCGTCGTCGCCGGGAGCGACGGGGACGCCGAAGCCGTAGGCGTGTTGATGAGTCCGTGACGTGTGCGGCTGGAGCCGTGACGTGACGGCGGGGACCGTGACATGGGTGAGGGGCCGGGAAAACCCGGCCCCTCACGCTGTTTCCGCTGTCTTCTGTCTTCTGTGCGGGTGTTCCCCTCTGACGCTGCCGTTGCTACGGTGCCCCCTCCCTGACGGAACGTCAGAGAACTTCCCCCGGGAGGGAGTCGGGTCATGCGTGCCCTCATCGCCGCAGCCGTGGGGCTGGCCGCCGCGTTCGCCCTGGTCCTCACGATCACGGCGATCGGCGCTCCTGACGGAGAGACGTCGTCGAAACCGTTGCTGACCACCGTCCCGGGACCGAAGAAGTAGCGGGGGCGAGGACGACATGCGAAGCAAAGCCGGACTGTTCCTGCTCGCATTCGCGATGTTCTTCGCCGCGCTGTCGCCGTTGACGCGCTGGTACGCCTTCCCTCGGCTCGCGAAGATCCCGCCCAGCCAGTACCAGGACATGGTCCTGGAGGCGAAGCCCGCGACGCTCGTCGACTACGGCACCATGCAGGCCAAGCAGGTGGAGAAGCTCACCATCGTGCAGACGCTCAAGGGGAACGTCGAGGAGTCGACGCGCATCGAGAAGACCGCCGGGCGCGACGTGGTGGTCTGGGACGCCCTGACCTTCATCGCGGGACCCGACGGCAAGATGGTCTCCACCATCCCCGAGCGCTACATCTTCGACGCGCACACCCAGGACCCCGTGCACGCCACCGGGGAAATGGTCGACGGGGAAGCGGTGCGGCGGCGCGGCATCGAGTTCAAGTGGCCGTTCCTGACGGAGAAGCGCGACTACGAGTACTTCGACGCGCGCTCCCGGCGCACCGCACCCATCCACTACAAGGGGACGCGGGAGTTCCGGGGGATGGAGGTCTACTACTTCGAGCAGACCGTCCCGTGGACGAAGGTGCCCTACCCCCGGCAGATGCCGGTCGAGGGCCTCGACTCCAGCACGCTGGAGAAGTCGACCGGGACGAGCATGTGGTACACGACGAAGCGGATGTTCTGGATCGACCCGGTGACGGGGGCCCCGGTGAACGGGGAGGAGATCCACCAGGAGGAGATGCGGGGCGGCACCCTGCTCCAGGGGCGGGACAAGGTCACGGCGTTCGCCGGGCACGTGAAGATGCGGGCGGACTACGTCGACGCGACGGTCGCCCTCGTCACGTCCAACCGGACACTGGTGCTGCTGCTGACGTCGTACCTGCCGTGGGGCTTCCTGGGCCTCGGCCTCGCCCTGCTGGGCCTTGCGCTGTGGTTGGAGGCCCGGGGCAGGAGGAGGGGGACCGTGCGGGCGAGCGGGGCCGGGGCCACTGCCCCGGGGAGTCCGCCCCCGGACCCCCGGCCCGCCTCCGACGGGTTGCGCAGTTCCCCGCGCCCCTGAATGCCCTCGCCCCGCCCTTCGGCCTCGCCCCGCCCTCCTACCCCTTCGACCTCGCCTTCGTATACCGCGTGGCCACCGCCTCACCGGGCTCCTCCGGCCACGGATGCTTCGGATACCGCCCCCGCAGCTCCGCCCGCACCCCCCGGTACCCCTCCCGCCAGAACGACGCCAGATCCGCCGTCACCGCCACCGCCCGCCCCGCAGGCGACAGCAGGTGCACCAGCACCGGCACCCCGGCGGAGGACCCGGACGCACCCACCCTCGGCGTCTCGCCCAGCCCGAACATCTCCTGCAACTTCACCGCCAGCACCGGCTGCTCACCCCCGTAGTCCACCCTGATCCGCGACCCGCTCGGCACCTCGATCCGCTCCGGTGCCAGCTCGTCCAGCCGGGTCGCCTCCCCGGTCGCCCACGGCAGCAGCCGGTTCAGCGCCTGCCCGGCCTCGATCCGCCCCAGATCCGCCCTCCGCCGCGCCCGCGACAACTCCGGCTCCAGCCAGTCGTCGGGGTGGTCCACCAAGGCTCCGTCCGACACGTCCGGCCACGGCGCCCCCAGCACCCTGTGCAGGAACGCCAGCCGCTCCCGCAGCCCCACCGCGTCCCGCGTCCACCGCAGCAGCCCGAGGCCCTCCCTGCGCAACCCCTCAAGAAGGGCGTCGCGCACCTGTGCCCGAGGCACCTCCTGAAGAGGGCGCACGGTCAGCTCCACCGCACCCAGCGCCTCCACCTGCCGCGCCACCACGTCCCCGCCCTCCCAGCGGACCTCCTCCCGCACCCCGTACAGGTGCTCCGCCGCCAGCCGCGCCGTGTCCTCGTCGACGACCGCCGCCAGCCGCACCCGCGCGGACGCCGCGTGCGCCGGACGGTCCGCGACCGCCACGGCCAGCCACGGAGCACTCCGCAGCCGCGACCCCTCGCCCACTTCCGCACCCGTCCCCGACGCCATCAGGAACGCCCCCGCACCCCGCGCCCGCGCCACCCGCTCCGGGAACGCCAGCGCCGCCACCAGGCCCGCCGCCGCGTCGTCCGGCAGGGGAGTGCCCTCGCCCTGCACCCCCGACGCCAGCCGCCGCGTCTCCTGCTTCCAGCGCGCCCCGTACGCGTCGTTGCCGCGCCGAGCCGCCCGCCACGCCTCCGCCAGGTCGTCCCCGTACTCGCGCGGCGGTTCCTCGCTCAGCAGCGCCACCACCTCGGCGGCCCGCCGCGCCCCGATCTCCCGCGCACCGTCCAGCAGCGCCCTGCCGAGACGCGGGTGCAGGCCGAGCCGCGACAGGCGTACGCCCCGGTCGGTGGCCCGCCCCTGCGCGTCCACCGCGCCGACCGCCGTCAGGACCTCCCTGGCCGCCGCCATCGCCCCCGCAGGGGGCGCGTCGAGGAGGGCGAGGCCGGAGGCGTCCGGGTCGCCCCAGCAGGCCGCCTGGAGGGCGAACGCCGCCAGGTCCGCCACCTTGATCTCCGGGTTCGGGTAGGCGGGCAGCCGCCCCTGCTCGGCCTCGTCCCAGCACCGGTACACCGCGCCCGGAGCCTCACGCCCGGCGCGCCCCGCGCGCTGCCGTGCCGCCGCACGAGACGCCCGTACGGTCGTCAGCGCGCTCAATCCCCGTGCGTGGTCGGTACGCGGCTCACGCGCGAGACCGCAGTCCACGACGACCCGCACCCCGGGCACGGTCAGGCTCGACTCCGCGACGGACGTCGCCAGGACGACCCGGCGTCCGGCGGAGGAGCCCGCGAGGACGGCGTCCTGCACGGCCGCGGGAGCCCGCCCGTGCACCTGGAGCACCTCGGCCCCGACGCCGCTCAACTGTCCCGCCACCCGGCTGATTTCACCCACGCCCGGCAGGAAGCAGAGCACGTCGCCCTCGCGCTCGGCGAGCGCCCTGCGCACGACGGAGGCCACATGCGACAGCAGTGCGGGGTCCACGCGCATCCCGTGCGGCGGGCGTACCGGGCGCAGGGGCGGTGCCCACACCGTCTCGACGGGGTGCGACACCCCTTGCGCCTCCACCACGGGCGCGTCGCCCAGCAGCTCCGACCAGCCCGCCGCGTCGGTGGTCGCCGACGCCGCCACGAGCCGCAGCTCCGGCCGCAGGGCGGAACGTACGTCCAGGAGGAAGGCGGCGGCGGTGTCCGCGTCGAGATGCCGCTCGTGGCACTCGTCCAGCACGACGACGTCGACGCCGGTCAACTCCTGGTCCCGCTGCAACCGTTGCAGCAGCACGCCCGTCGTGACGACCTCCACGACGGTGTCCTGCGAGACGGTGCGCTCGCCGCGCACGGTGACACCGACGCGCTGTCCCACGCGCTCGCCCAGCAGCCACGCCATCCGCCGCGCCGCCGCCCGCGCGGCGATCCGGCGGGGCTCCGCGACGACCACCGTGCGTACGGGCCCGCCACCCACCAGGCCCGCCAGCACCAGCGGCACCAGGGTCGTCTTGCCGGTGCCGGGCGGCGCACACAGCACCGCCGCCCCGTGCGCGTCGAGCGCCTCCAGGAGAGGGGGCACCGCGGTGCGTACGGGCAGCTGATCGAGGGCTTCGCTACGGATCACCCCCACAGTGTCGTACGGGTGCGCGGCGACGCCCGAGTGGGTTCCGTTACGGAACGGAGTGGGTTCCCTTTCGGGACGCGGTCGGTCCCGAAAGGGAACCCACTCGGGGAGCCGGCCTCAGTCCCGCTCGCACACGAAGATCGCCGAGCCCGGGATCAGATTCCCCCGCAGGGGGGACCAGCCGCCCCACTCCGAGGTGTTCCACGCGGGCCACTCCGGCTCCACGAGGTCCACCAGGCGGAAGCCCCCGGCGACGACGTCCCGGACGCGGTCCCCGAGCGTCCTGTGGTGCTCGACGTACACCGCCTGCCCCTGCTCGTCCTGCTCCACGTAGGGAGTGCGGTCGAAGTACGAGGCGGAGACCGAGAGCCCCTCCGGACCCGGTTCGTCGGGGAACGCCCAGCGGACGGGGTGGGTGACCGAGAAGACCCACCGCCCGCCCGGCCGCAGCACCCGGTGCACCTCGCGGAACACCTTCACCGGGTCCGCGACGAAGGGCACCGCCCCGTACGCCGAGCACGCCAGGTCGAAGGAACCGTCCCGGAAGGGCAGTACTCCGGCGTCGGCCTGCACCAGGCCCACCCCGTCCTCGCCGCCGCCGATCCGCAGCGCGTGCTGGAGCTGCCGGTGGGAGAGGTCGACGGCGACCGGGCGCGCGCCCTGCGCCACCAGCCAGCGCGAGCACTGTGCGGCGCCCGCGCCGATCTCCAGCACGTCGAGCCCCTTGAGGTCCTCGGCGGGGCCCAGGAGCTCCGCCTCCACCTCGTCGAGGCCCTCGGGGCCCCACACGAAGCGGTCGTCGCCCAGGAAGGTCCCGTGGTCCTGCTGGTACTCGTCCGCGTTGCGGTCCCACCAGCCCCGGCTGGCCCGGCTGCTCTCCGCGTCCCCCGCGTCACGCCGGGTGGCCTCGGGCTCGCTGTCGTCCGGAAGCTCCAGGGCGTCGAGGGAGGAGGCGTCGGAAGAGTCGTCGTCGTGGATCATTGCGCCCGTCCGAATAGTCTGAGTAGGCTCCGCCGGAACCCCTCCCGGGTACGGTCCCGAGGGCCGGCCGGGAAGAGGTCGAGGGGGAGCGGGAAGCCCATTGTGGCCTCGCCGAACCCGAGTTGTGCCGGGTATGGGGCGTTCCGCCCCGGGTGTGTGCCTTCGCGCATTGACCCTGCCCGGCGGCCCCCGTATGCTACAAGTTGCGCTGCGAGCCTGCGCGCCTCAGACCTAGCAGGCCGCGCTCGTATCTGTATGTATGTCTCCTCGGTTTTCGAGGTGCCCGGCGTGTTTTCCGGCTTGGTGCTTCTTCGGCTGTCCGGCTTCTGCAGAGCGACAGGCTCACGGCGTAGCAGTACCTACGATTTCTGTCCGTACCGGAGCCCTTTCCCACATGACGAGCAGCACCGAGACCACCGCCACCACTCCGCAGGTTGCGGTCAACGACATCGGCGACGCCGACGCGTTCCTCGCGGCGATCGACGAGACGATCAAGTACTTCAACGACGGCGACATCGTTGACGGCGTCATCGTCAAGGTCGACCGCGACGAGGTCCTCCTCGACATCGGCTACAAGACCGAAGGCGTGATCCCGAGCCGCGAGCTCTCGATCAAGCACGACGTCGACCCGAACGAGGTCGTCGCCGTGGGTGACGAGATCGAGGCCCTGGTTCTCCAGAAGGAGGACAAGGAAGGCCGCCTGATCCTCTCGAAGAAGCGCGCACAGTACGAGCGCGCCTGGGGCACCATCGAGAAGATCAAGGAAGAGGACGGGATCGTCACCGGTACCGTCATCGAGGTCGTCAAGGGTGGTCTCATCCTCGACATCGGCCTCCGTGGCTTCCTGCCGGCCTCTCTCGTCGAGATGCGTCGTGTCCGCGACCTCCAGCCCTACGTGGGCAAGGAGCTCGAGGCCAAGATCATCGAGCTGGACAAGAACCGCAACAACGTGGTCCTGTCCCGCCGTGCCTGGCTCGAGCAGACCCAGTCCGAGGTTCGCCAGACGTTCCTCACGACCCTCCAGAAGGGTCAGGTCCGCTCCGGCGTCGTTTCCTCGATCGTCAACTTCGGTGCCTTCGTGGACCTGGGTGGCGTCGACGGTCTCGTGCACGTCTCCGAGCTGTCCTGGAAGCACATCGACCACCCGTCCGAGGTTGTCGAGGTCGGCCAGGAAGTCACCGTCGAGGTCCTCGACGTCGACATGGACCGCGAGCGTGTCTCCCTGTCGCTGAAGGCGACGCAGGAAGACCCGTGGCAGCAGTTCGCCCGTACGCACCAGATCGGCCAGGTCGTCCCCGGCAAGGTCACGAAGCTGGTTCCGTTCGGTGCGTTCGTCCGCGTGGACGAGGGCATCGAGGGTCTGGTCCACATCTCCGAGCTGGCCGAGCGCCACGTGGAGATCCCGGAGCAGGTCGTCCAGGTCAACGACGAGATCTTCGTCAAGGTCATCGACATCGACCTTGAGCGTCGCCGGATCTCGCTGTCGCTGAAGCAGGCCAACGAGTCCTTCGGTGCCGACCCGGCCTCGGTCGAGTTCGACCCGACGCTCTACGGCATGGCCGCGTCGTACGACGACCAGGGCAACTACATCTACCCCGAGGGCTTCGACCCCGAGACGAACGACTGGCTCGAGGGCTTCGAGACCCAGCGTGAGGCTTGGGAGGGTCAGTACGCCGAGGCGCAGCAGCGCTTCGAGCAGCACCAGGCCCAGGTCATCAAGTCCCGCGAGGCCGACGAGGCCGCTGCTGCCGAGGGTGCTGCCGCTCCGGCCGCCACCGGTGGCGGCAGCGCCAGCGCCGGTATCTCGGGCGGTTCGTACTCCTCGGAGTCGGACGACAACTCCGGCGCCCTGGCGTCGGACGAGGCCCTGGCCGCGCTCCGCGAGAAGCTGGCGGGCGGCCAGAGCTGAATGCTCTGACCCTCACCGGTCGCGAGGCCACCTGATCGTCACCCTGTGACGGCCGGGAGCCGAACTGACTGAACAGGAAGGCCCGTTCCCCTTCGGGGGAGCGGGCCTTCCTGCGTTTCCGAAGGGCGCTGTTCCCGAAGGGCCGTGTTTCCGAAGGGCAGTGTTTCCGGAGCGCGATGTTTCCGGCGGGCGGGTGCGGTTCCCGTTTGTCGGCTTGTCCACTCGTATGAGGGAAGAGGGCCGGGGAGGGAATGTCCCAGGCCCGAAGCACGTTCTTCCCTGTGAAACGCGAGGAGGTAGCGGGAATCGTGCTTGATCCGCAGGGTTTGTACGCATGGGAGCCGAAGGGGCTGGCCGTCGTCGACATGGCGCTGGCCCAGGAGTCGGCCGGACTTGTCATGCTCTACCACTTCGACGGCTATATCGACGCGGGAGAGACCGGCGACCAGATCGTCGAGAAGCTCCTGGACACACTGCCCCACCAGGTCGTGGCGCGCTTCGACCACGACCGGCTGGTCGACTACCGGGCCCGCCGCCCCCTGTTGACGTTCAAGCGTGACCAGTGGTCGGACTACGAGACGCCCGCCCTTGAGGTGCACTTGGTGCAGGACGCCACGGGCGCCCCGTTCCTGCTGCTCTCCGGCCCTGAGCCGGACGTGGAGTGGGAGAGGTTCTCGGCGGCGGTGCGGCAGATCGTGGAGCGCCTCGGCGTGCGGCTCGCGGTGAACTTCCACGGCATCCCGATGGGCGTCCCGCACACCCGCCCCGTGGGTCTCACCCCGCACGGCAACCGCACCGACCTGGTGCCGGGACACCGCAGTCCGTTCGACGAGGCGCAGGTGCCGGGGTCCGCGGAGTCGCTGGTGGAGTACCGGCTGACGGAGGCGGGGCACGACGTCCTCGGCGTCGCCGCCCACGTGCCGCACTACGTGGCGCGCTCCGCCTACCCGGACTCGGCGCTGACCGTCCTGGAGGCGATCACCGCGGCGACCGGCCTGGTGCTGCCGTCCGTGGCGCACGCGCTGCGCACCGAGGCCCGGCGCACCCAGGACGAGATCGACCGTCAGGTCGGCGAGGGCGACGAGGAACTGGTCGCGCTGGTCCAGGGGCTTGAGCACCAGTACGACGCGGTGGCCGGTGCGGAGACGCGCGGCAGCCTCGTCGCGGAGGCCAAGGACCTGCCGTCGGCGGACGAGATCGGCTTGGAGTTCGAGAAGTTCCTCGCCGAGCGGGAGGGCGACCTCTGATGATCCGCTAGGCTGCGAATACGGCCTCTCTGCCCCGCCGACGCGGGGGTGGTCCGGTGGGCCTGACCGGCGGAATCGGTGCCGGAACGTCGTTCCCGCCCTTGCGGGGGTTGTACCTGAGAGGGCGTGTCCATGCTTTCGGTGGGCCTGACCGGTGGTATCGGCGCCGGTAAAAGTGAAGTGTCGCGGCTGCTCGCGTCGTACGGCGCGGTCGTCGTCGACGCCGACAAGATCGCGCGTGAAGTCGTCGAGCCCGGGACTCCCGGGCTCGACGCCGTGGTGGCGGCGTTCGGCGAGGGCATCCTCGCGGCGGACGGCACGCTGGACCGGCCCGCGCTCGGGGCGATCGTCTTCGCCGACCCGGAGAAGCTGAAGACCCTCAACGCGATCGTGCACCCGCTGGTCGGGGCGCGCTCCGCCGAACTGAAGGCGGCCGCGGCCGCCGACGCCGTCGTCGTCCACGACGTACCGCTGCTGACGGAGAACGGACTCGCACCGCTGTACGACCTGGTGGTCGTCGTGGACGCGTCCCCCGAGACGCAGTTGGACCGGCTGGTGCGGCTGCGCGGGACGTCCGAGGCGGACGCGCGTGGGCGGATGGCGGCGCAGGCCACGCGCGAGCAGCGGCTCGCCGTCGCCGACCTGGTGATCGACAACGACGGGCCGCTGGAGGCGCTGGAGCCCCAGGTGCGCAAGGTGTGGCAGGCGCTGGTGGAGCGGGCGGGGCTGGAGGGCTAGCCCTCGTACCGGTACGGCTGTGGGGTGTCGCCCCTCCGAGGCGGCACCCCGCCTTCACGCGTCGAGCGTCGCCGCCTCCCGCATCGCGGCGGTCAACTCGCCCCGCAGCCGGGCGAATTCCGGTGTGGCGCGCAAGGCCGCCGGGTCCGTGTCGGGGGCGCGCGGCAGATCGACAGTGAGTTCCGAAACGATACGGCCGGGACTGCCGGGAGGCGCGGCCATCACCAGGACGCGGGTGCCGAGCAGCACCGCCTCCTCCGCCGAGTGCGTCACGAACAGCACCGTCGCACCGGAGGCCGCCGCGAGGGTGCGCACCTCTTCCTGGAGGCGCTCGCGGGTGAGCGCGTCGAGTGCGGCGAACGGCTCGTCCATCAGCAGGAGCCGGGGCTCGCCCGCCAGCGCGCGGGCGATCGCCACGCGCTGTTGCTGGCCGCCCGACAACTCCCAGGTGCGACGGCCCGCCATGTGGGGAAGGCCGACCCGCTCCAGCAACTGTGCGACGCGGTCCTTTCGTTGTTCGCGCGGGACACCGTGCCGGGCGAGAGCGAAGGCGATGTTGCCGCCGACCGTGCGCCACGGGAACAGCCGAGGCTGCTGGAAGACGATGCCCGTGCCGCCGCCGGGGGCCGGGCCCGAGCCCCGTACCAGGGCAGTGCCCCGCGAGGCACGCTCGAAGCCCGCCACGACCCGCAGCAGGGTCGTCTTGCCGCAACCGGACGGGCCCACCAGGACGGTGAACTCGCCGTCGGCGAGGGTGAGCGAGACGCCCTCGACGGCGGTGGTCAGGGAGCGCGCGCCTCGCCCGTACCGGACGGTGACGTCCTCCAGCAGGACTTCCGGACGAGCTGTCGCGGTCTCAGCCTGCGGCACGGTTCAACTCCTCGACGGCGAGCGCCTTCTGGAAGTCGGCGAGCGGCGGCACCGCGTCCACGGCCTTCTGCCCCTTCAGGAACCCGGCGGCGTCGCGCAGGTTCGCGGCCAGTTTGCCGGGGGCGCCGGGGCGGCCGAGGTAGTCGGGTCCCGCCTGCTCCTTCGCGGTGAGCAGGACCAGCTGCCCCAGCTGCCGCTGTGCGTCGGCGGGCGAGACGTTCAGCTCCTTGCCGATGGAGGCCGCCGCCTTCGCCGGGTCGGACTTCGCCTGCCTGACGGCTTGGTCCTGGGCCTTCAGCCAGGCGGTGACGATGTTCGGGTGCTCCTTGGCGAAGGCGTTCGTGACGACGGCGAGGTCGGCGGTCGGCCTGCCCGCGTCGGCGACCCGGCGGCTGGTGGTGAGGACCTTGCCGTCCTTGAGGAGCTCGTCGAGGGTCGGGGTCCACACGTACGCCGCGTCGATGTCGCCGCGCTTCCAGGCGGCGAGCGCGTCCTGCGGCTGGAGGTCGAGGACCTGGACCTCGTCCGCCGGGATGCCCGCCGACTTCAGGGCGGCAAGCAGCGAATAGTGCGAGGTCGAGCCGAAGGGAGTGGCGACCTTCCTGCCCGCCAGGTCCTTGACGCCGTCGATGCCCTTCTTCGCGACGAGCGCCTCGTTGTCGCCGATCAGATCGTGGATCCAGAGGACCTTGTACGGGATGTTCAGCGGCGCGGAGAGCCCCTTGGTGACGGGGCTGGAGCCCGCGAGCCCCAGGTCCACCGAACCGGCGATCACCGCGGTGTTGACGTCGCCGCCCGAGTCGAACTTGACCCACTTCACGGACACGTCCGGCAGTGCCTTCTCCAGCAGCCGCTGGTTCTTCACGACCAGGTCGGCGTTGGGTATCGCCTGGTAGGCGATGCGGACGACGGTCTTGCCCGCCGCGTCCGTGCTGCCCGCGCTCGCGGAGCCGCCGAAGCCGCAGGCGGTCGCGGTGAGGGCGGTGAGCGCGGCGGTGGCCGCCAGGAGGGCGGTGCGGCGACTGAGGTGCTGGGGCATGGCGGGGCTCCGGTGGGTGTGGGTGGGGTCAGGGGTCACTTGCGGCCTCGCCAGGGCACGAGGGTGCGCTCCGCGCCCTTGAGGAGGGCGTCGAGGAGGATGCCGGACAGGCCGATGGCGATGATGCCGACGATGACGACGGCGGTCTGGTTGTAGCGCTGGGCGTCGCGGATCATGCCGCCGATGCCGGGGACGCCGTTGATGGTCTCCGCCGCCACCACGGAGGTGTACGCGACACCGACGGCGATGCGCACCCCGGTGAGGATCTCGGGGAGGGCGGCGGGCAGCCGTACCGACAGCAGCAGGGACACCGGCCCCGCACCCAGGGCGCGTGCGGCTTCCACCAGGTGCTCGGGAACCGTCCGTACGGCAGCGGCGGTGGCGGCCGCGACCGGCGGCAGGGCGGCGATGATCAGCAGCCACACCTTCGGCGACTCGTCGATGCCGAACCAGATGACGAGCAGTGAGAGGTACGCGAGCGGGGGCAGCGTCCGCAGAAACGTCACGGCGGGTTCGAGTACGACGGCGATCGGGCGGACCGCACCGATGAGCAGGCCGAGCGGCACCCCCGCGAGGACCGCGTACCCGGTGCCGATGCCGATGCGGCGCAGGCTGACGCCCAGGTGCTCGATCAGGAGGTGCCCGCTCTGGCCGCGCACCCCGTCGTGGACGGTCGAGGACCGTACGAACTGGTGCCACACCTCGCCCGGAGAGGGCACCAGGACGCGCGGCCAGACCTCCGCCGCGACCACGAGCTGCCAGGCGCCCAGCAGGACGGCCAGCGCGACGAGCCGCAGGGCTGCCCAGCGCAGGGCGGCGAAGCGGGGGGTGGAGCGGGGGGAGGGGGCGGGCGGAGTCGGCTTGGCGGTGAAGGGTTTCTCCGGCGGCGCGGTAAGGGTCATGCGCCTGCCGCCTCTTCGGTGTGCGCGCCAGCACCTTCTTTGAGGTGCGAGGGGGCGTCCGCCGCGTCGACGAGTGCGCGCAGCCGGGGTGCGACCTCCTCGCCGACCCGGTACGCCTCCTCCAGGTGCGGATAGCCGGAGAGGACGAACTCGTCGACGCCCAGGGCGCGGTACTCGTACAGCCGCTGCGCCACCTCCTCGTGCGAGCCGACGAGCGCGGTGCCAGCCCCCTCCCGTACGAGGCCGATGCCCGCCCACAGGTTGGGTGCGATCTCCAGCTTCGCGGCGTCCGCGCTGCCGCCGTGCAGGGCAGCCATCCGGGCCTGCCCCACGGAGTCCATGGCGGCGAACCTGGCCTGGCTCGCCCGGACCGCCTCCGGGTCGAGCCGGGACAGGATGCGGTCCGCCTCCGCCCACGCCTGCGCCGCCGTGTCGCGGGCGACGACGTGCAGCCGCAGCCCGAACCGCAGCGACGTGCTCTCTCCGCGCACCGCCTCCGTCTTGGCCCGCAGCCTTCTGATGCGCTCGCCGATCGCCGCCGGGGGCTCGCCCCACAGCAGCTGTACGTCCGCGTGTGCGGCGGCGACGTCCTCCGCCGCCGGGGAAGCACCCCCGAAGTACAGCGGTACGGGGTGCTGCACGGCGGGGTCGACCAGGCGGGCCCCCTGGAGGCGGAAGTGGTCGCCCTCGTGGTCGGCGTCCCCGCCGTCCAGGAGGGAGCGCAGGGCGGCCATCAGCTCGGCGGTGCGGGCGTACCGCTCGTCGTGCGCCAGGTGGTCGCCGTACGCCCGCTGCTCGACGGGATCGCCGCCGGTGACGACGTTCAGCCGCAGCCTGCCGCCCGCGAACCTGCGGAAGGCGTCCGCCTGCTGGGCGAGCAGCGTGGGGCTGGCGAATCCGGCCCGGAAGGCGACCAGGAAGCCGATCCGGTCGGTGTGCTGGGCGAGGGCGGCGGTGAGGATCCACGGGTCCACGCAGCCGAGGCCGACGGGCGTCAACAGCGATTGGAACCCTGCCTGTTCGGCGGCGCGGGCCACCTGGGAGAGGTAGCCGATGTCGGCGGGGCGGCGGGTCGCGGCGTCCGTGCGCCCCTGTACGGCGGTGACGCCGCCGGGATCGCGGCCGTCGCCGCCGGTGGGCAGGAACCAGTGCAGCAGGGGCTGTGGCGTCGGGGTGCTCGAAGGGGTGCCGGACGTGGCCGAGGGCACGGTGGTGGGCATGGGAGACCTCTGGAGACAGGCAGGGGACGGCCCCCGCGACGCACAGGTGCGACGGGGGCCGTACGGAAGGGAGGCAGGGGCGGCGCGCGCGAGTGTGGCGACGGCACGGCGTTACGACGTCTCCGGGAGGAGGCGTTCACGCGGTGCGGCGGTCCGTCACTGTGGAACCGTCACCGTGGGGTGAGGAGTCCGCCCGTGCGGGAAGGAGGGCTGAACGCAGTGTCAGCAGCCGTGCGAACGGCGGGAGACGGCCCGACAGAGCATGGTCGAAACACGCTGCAGATCCACGTGACGACGCGATACGAGAACAGGGGCCATGCCCGCATCTTCGCCGCCCGTTGTGTCGCGTCACAACCGAAGTCCGCATGGTGGATGAGCGTGTCTCGGAATGTGGATACGGGTGTGGAACGGAAGTGTGGCGAGGAGCTGGCCGGGTCGCTCTCCGGCGCTGTTCCCCTCGGCCACGGCGGGGGAGCATGGTCCCCTCGGAGAGGGAGGCGGGGACATGGGCGGCGGGACCTCCGCAGGAGGCCGGGTGCCGACCCGGTGGAGCGAGGCCGTGCGTGAACGCCGGGGGGCGGGCCGGACGTTGCTCCGTACACAGGGTCTGACGGTGACCGACATCCACTGCTGCGAGGACCGCACGGGCTTCGTGGGGCCCGGGTACGAGGGCATGTACGGGGTGGCGCTGACCCGGGCCGGGGGATACCTGCGCAGGGTGAACGGAGAGGAGTTCTTCGTCGACGTCACCGGTGGCTACCTGTTGTGGCCGGGCGACGAGCACCACATAGCCCACCCCGCCGGACCGGGGGATCGTTCCACGATCCTCCAGGTGGACATGCGGCTCTTCGCGGACCGTTTCGACCGCCGCCCAGCTGCACCGCACCGCCCGAACGCCCGCGGTATCGCCCTGGACGGTGCGGCCGATCTCCGGCACAGGGCGCTCGTCGCCGCCGCCCACAGAGGTACGGACGCCTTCGAACTGACCGAGCGCACACATGCGTTGCTCGACGGCGTGGCCGCCTCGGCCGGTCAGTGGACCGTACGCGGCTCCGGCGGTCCGGCGACGGTCAGGGCGCACCGGAAGCTCGCCGCCGACGCCTGCGCGGCCCTGACGGCGCGCACGGAGCACCTGCCCGTCCTGACGCTCGACGAGCTGGCCCGCACGGTGGGTGCCTCGCCGCACCACCTCAGCCGGGTCTTCCGCGCCGTCACGGGCCGCACCCTGACCGCCCACCGCAACCAGCTGCGGGTACGGGCAGTGCTGAACGTCCTGGCGGAGGGCGGTCCCGGCCCCGGCCTGCGCGCTCTGGCCGCGACGTACGGTTTCGCGGACCAGGCCCATCTGACCCGGGTGGTCCGCCAGTACACCGGAGCCGTGCCCAGCTCCGTACGAAGGCAACTCGCCCCCGTTGAGTCCGTACGAAGGCAACTCGCCCCCGTTGAGTCCGTACGAAGGCAACTCGCACCCATCGAGCACGAATCTTCAACGCGGTCGCCGTACCGCCGCCCAGGATGAGAGCGACCCGAACGCCCCTCTGCCGGGAGTGACCCATGCCTGCCCTCACCCGCGTGTGCACAGCGACCGCAGCCGCGGTCCTCACCCTGGTCTCCTGCGTCGGCTCCGCACCTCCGGTGGGCCACTCCGCAGGTCCACCGCCGGGCCGACCCGCCCTGACGAACCCCCGCCCCTGCCCCGGCGTCGACAAGGCCACCTGCTCCGACCTGGTGGTGCCCCTGGACCGGACCCGCCGCAAGGGCACCCTCACGCTGCGCGTCGCCGTGGCGGACAACGTGCGCGCACCCAAGGGCGTATTGCTCTTCCTCACCGGAGGACCGGGGCAGCCGGGAGTCGAGTACCTCAAGAAGGTGCGCGAAGCACTTCCCAGGGCGGTCGCCGAGTACCGCCTCGTCATGATCGACCAGCGCGGCACCGGCAGCACCGCCCTCGACTGCCCGCAGCTCCAGAAGGAGGTGGGCGGCAGCGACACCGTGCCGCCCACGCGCGCGGCCGTGCGCCAGTGCGCCGACCTGCTGGGGGAGCGGCGCAACCACTTCACCACCGCCGACACCGTCGCCGACCTCGACGACCTGCGCCAGGCGCTGGGCGCGACCCGGTGGAGCCTGGACGGCGTCTCGTACGGCACGTTCACCGCGAGCCAGTACGCGCTCAGCCACCCGAAGAAGGTCAACCGGCTCGTCCTGGACTCCCCGGTGCCCCTGGACGCCGCCGACGGGCTCTACACGGCGTCGCTGCGGCACGCGGAGCGGATGCTGCGCAGCGCCTGCCGGGAACAGTCCTGCGGCCACGACCCGGCGGTCGACCTCGCGAAGGTCGTACGGCGGGACGGCAACGGCGTCGGCGTCTTCACCATGCTCGTCACCGCGAGCATCGTCGACGCCCCGCTGAAGAACCCGCGCTACGGCATCCTCGGCGCACTCCACAAGGCGGCGGCAGGGGACACCAAGCAACTCGACACCTTGGTGAAGGGGTTCGCCGAACCGGACGGAGCACCCCCGAAGGTCTTCAGCTCGGGCCTGCACGCGGCGACCCTGTGCGCGGACACGCCGTTCCCGTGGGGCGACGCGGCATCGCCGGAGGCCGGACGCGCCGCCGCCCTCGACCGTGCCGTACGGGCACTCAAGGAACGCGACGTCTGGCCCTTCGAGGCACGCACCGCCGCCGGACAGGGCATCGCCCAGACCTGCCTGCACTGGCCGAAGTCCCGGCCGCACGACGCGGCGGACGACTACCGGGCGCTGAAGGTCCCCGTCCTGCTGCTCGCGGGCGACCGCGACCTGTCGACGCCGCTTCCGTGGGCCGAAGCGGTGAAGAAGCGCCTGCCGCACGCCGAACTCGTGGTCCTCAAGGGGGCTGGCCACTCCACGCAGTTGCGGGTGCACGAGGGTGCGGAGTCGGGGGCGGCGGCCGCCGAGCGCTTCCTGCTGAGGTGAACCACCGATTCCTGCTGAGGTGAACCACCGATTCCTGTTGAGGTGAATCACCGATTCCCCGCAGCGTTCTCGCCGCCGCCCCGACCGTCCGATCCCGGCCGTCCGATCCCGGCCGTCCGATCCCGGCCGCCCGACCCCCACTGTCAGACCCCACCCGTAAACTCGCAGATCCACGAAGAAACCCTGCGCCCACCTGCGCAGAACCGGACCTCGGAGGGGAGGCGCAGCCACCATGACCACCACCCGCCCCACCCCCGTGCCCGCCCACACGGCGGCCCTCTACCTCCCCGCCCCGCTGCCCCGCGACGCCCGTATCGCCCTGTGGTCGCCGGAAGGGCCGCCGCCTTCGGGCGCCGAGGACACCGTCACCGTCGTCCGCCGTCAGGGTGCCGTCGTCCGGGCCCGCACCGCCCCGGCCCGGATCCTGCCGCTCGCCGAGGCCCTGCCGCTGCTCGTCGCCGCCCGGCACGCCCCCACCGCCCACCCCGCGACGCGCTGCTGGGGAGCGGCCGCCCTGCACGCCCTGCACCTCGTCTCGCGTGGGCTGCTGCTGCCGGGGCTCACCCGGGCCGACGACGACGCCTGGCGGGCCGGTCCGCCGGATGCCGCCGACGTCGCCCAGCTGCGTGCGATCGCCGCCGCCCTGCCGCCCGAGGGATACGCGGTTCCGCTGTCCGACCGCACACCACTCCAGGTTCCGGACCCCGCCCACCTGGTGCGTTCCTTCGTGGACGCCGTCGCCGACGTGCTGCCCCGCACGCCCGCCGCCGCCCTCGCCTTCGGGGACCCTTTCGCCTCCCACGAGGCGCAGAACCTGCCGCGCCTGCGCGAGTGGGCCGCCGAGGTCGCGGCGGGCGCGGACGCCGGAGTGCGGGTCTCGCTCCGGCTCGACCTCCCGGCGGACGGCCTCTTCGACTCCCGCGAGGAGGACGACCGCTCCCGCGAGGAGGACGGCGGCGACCCGCCCGAAGGCCGCTCTGCCCGAAACCGTACGGAAGGGCCCCGCCGTGCCGGGGCCGCCGTGGTCCAGGTGCACAGCCTCGCCGACCCCACCCACCTCGTCGACGCCGTGGACCTCTGGGCGGGCGACGGCGGTGATTCCTTCGGGCCCCGCGCCCGCGTGGACACGGTGCTCGCCCTGCGCCGCGCGGGCCGGGTCTGGCCGCCGCTCGCCCGCCTCCTGGAGCAGCCCGTTCCCGACGTACTGCCCCTCTCCGACGAGGAGTTGTACGACCTGCTGGGCGCGGCCGCGCACCGGCTGGAGGCCGCCGGGGTCACGGTCCACTGGCCGCGCGAACTGGCCCGTACGCTGACCGCCACGGCGGTGGTGCGCCCCGCGCCCGGCTCGGCCACCGATGGCACCGCCTTCTTCGACGCGGAGCACCTCTTCGCGTTCAGCTGGCAGTTGGCGCTCGGTGGCGAGGACCTCACCGAGGCCGAGATGGACGCCCTGGTCGAGGAGCACCGCCCGGTGGTCCGGCTGCGCGACCAGTGGGTGGTGGTCGACCCCGAGCTCGTACGCAAGGCGCGCAAGCGGCAGTTGGGTCTGCTGGACCCGGCCGACGCGCTGGAGGTCGCCCTCACCGGCACCGCGGAGGTCGACGGCGAACGCGTCGACGCGGTACCCGTGGGGGCGCTGGCGACCCTCCGCGACCGGCTCGCCCGAGGCGGCGCCGACACCCTCCCGCAGCCGCCCGCGCTCAAGGCCACCCTGCGCGACTACCAACTCCGCGGCCTGGCCTGGCTCGACCTGATGACCTCGCTGGGCCTCGGCGGCTGCCTCGCCGACGACATGGGCCTCGGCAAGACCATCACCGTCATCGCCCTCCACCTGCACCGCGTCGACGCGGCCCGCGCGGCGGCGACCCCGGGAGCACCGGCCGCCCCCGGCCCGCGCACCGCGCCCACCCTGGTGGTCTGCCCCGCCTCCCTCCTCGGCAACTGGCAGCGCGAGATCGAACGCTTCGCCCCCGGCGTCCCCGTGCGCCGCTTCCACGGCGCGGCACGCACCCTGGACGACTTGGCCACCGCCGACGGCCTCTTCGACGCCGACGCCGCCCGAGGCACCGCCCCCGACGCCCCGCCCCCCTCGCGCTCGTACGACGGCGGATTCGTCCTCACCACCTACGGCACCATGCGCACCAGCGCCGCCCAACTGGCCACCCACACCTGGAACATGATCGTCGCCGACGAGGCCCAGCACCTCAAGAACGCACGCTCCTCCACCGCCAAGGCCCTCCGAACGATCCCCACCCCGGCCCGGATCGCCCTCACCGGCACCCCCGTCGAGAACAACCTCTCGGAGCTGTGGGCCCTCCTGGACTGGACGACCCCGGGACTCCTCGGCCCCCTCACCTCCTTCCGGGCCCGGCACGCCCGCGCCGTCGAGGGCGGTGAGGACCCGGAGGCAGTGGAGCGCCTCGCCCGCCTGGTGCGCCCCTTCCTCCTGCGCCGCAAGAAGTCCGACCCCGGCATCGCCCCCGAACTGCCCCCCAAGACCGAGACCGACCACCCCGTCTCCCTCTCCCGCGAGCAGGTCGCCCTCTACCAGGCGGCCGTGCACGAGACGATGGCCGCCATCGAGACCTCCGAGGGCATCGCCCGCCGCGGCCTGATCATGAAGCTGCTGACCTCCCTCAAGCAGATCTGCAACCACCCCGCGCAGTATCTGAAGGAAGGGGGCTCGAAGGACGACCCGCCCCGCTTGGCCACCACCCGCTCCGGCAAGCTCGCCCTCCTCGACGAACTCCTCGACACGATCCTCGCCGAGGAGGACTCCGTACTGATCTTCACCCAGTACGTGAGCATGGCCCGGCTGCTCTCCCGGCACCTGGCCGCCCGCGCGATCCCCGCCCAACTCCTGCACGGCGGGACCCCGGTGGCGCAGCGGGAGGAGATGGTCGACCGCTTCCAGTCCGGCGAGGTCCCCGTCTTCCTGCTCTCCCTCAAGGCGGCCGGAACGGGCCTCAACCTCACTCGCGCCGCGCACGTCGTGCACTTCGACCGCTGGTGGAACCCGGCGGTCGAGGAGCAGGCCACCGACCGCGCCTACCGCATCGGCCAGACCCAGCCCGTCCAGGTCCACCGCCTCATCGCCGAGGGCACCGTCGAGGACCGCATCGCGGAACTCCTCGCCTCCAAGCGGTCGTTGGCGGACGCGATCCTCGGCTCCGGCGAGGCCGCCCTCACCGAACTCACCGACCGCGAACTGGCCGACCTCGTCTCCCTGCGGAGGCCGTCATGACCCCGTACGGACCCCGCCCCACGGCACGTGGCCCGCACACCGCTGCCGCGTCCGACCGCCGCCGTACGTTCCCGCCGGACCCGGAGTCGACCGGGCCCGCCGTCACCTGGTGGGGCAGGGCCTGGGTGGCAGCCCTGGAGGACCTCTCCCTCGACCCCGCCCGCCTCGCCCGGGGCCGGGCCTACGCGGACGCGGGCCACGTCGACGCGATCACCGTCACCCCGGGCCGGGTCGTGGCGTACGTACGGGGCAGCCGCGCCCGCCCCTACCGCGCCGAGCTCCGTCTGCGCACCCTCGTACCGGAGGACTGGGACGCCTTCCTGGACGCGGCCGCCGCCGACCCCGCCCACCTGGAATCCCTCCTCGCCAAGACCGTCCCCCAGGCCCTCCTCGACCCGGCCTCGCCCCTCGCGGAGATCCCCCTCCTCCCCACCACGGCAGGCGACCTCCTGCCCTCCTGCACCTGCCCGGACGCGGGCCGCCCCTGCAAGCACGCGGCGGCCCTCTGCTACCAGGTGGCCCGCATCGTCGACGAGGACCCCTTCGTCATCTTCCTGCTCCGAGGCCGCGACGAGAGGGAGATCCTCGACGCCCTCTCCCACCGCAACGCCGCCCGCACCGCGACGGAAACCCGCACACCCCCCACGCTCCCCGGCCTCCCGGCCCGCGAAGCCCTCACCCGCACCCTCGCCCCCCTGCCCCCGGCCTTCCCGCCGCCCCCGCACCCGGGCACACCCCCCTCCTACCCGCCCCCGCACCTGCGCGGCGCCCCCGACCCCCTCGCCCTGGACCACCTCGCCACCGACGCCGCCCACCGCGCGCACGCCCTCCTCAGCACCGGCACGGACCCGATCGCCGCCCTCACCCCCTGGCAGGACGCGGTCCGCATCGCCGCCGCCCAGCCCGGTTCCGGCCTGACCGCGGCGACCCGCTCCCTCTACACGTCCCTCACCCGGGCGCTGGGCCGCACCCCCACCGAGCTGGCCAAGGCGGTGTCCGCCTGGCGTCAGGGCGGCTCCGGAGCCCTCTGCGTACTGGACACCCCGTGGGACCCCCCGGCGGGCCCCTTCGACCGCGCCCGCTCCACCCTGCTCGTCCTCGGCCTGAACTTCCGCCCCACCCACAACCGCCTGACCGCGGGCCGCTTCCAGCTCCGCTACGGGCAGGACGGCCTCTGGTACGGCTACGCGTCGGACACCGGCCACGACGACTGGTGGCCGGAAGGCCCGCCGGGCCACGACCCCGTGGACGTACTGAACCGTTTGCGCGGAGCCTGACGCACGGGCCGCCCCGGCGAAGCCCTCCGTCCCCGCGAGCCACCCACTCGGCGCAACGCCCGGCACCTACCGAGGATCAGCGGGGGGGGGTGTCTCCAGAGGCGCTCCTGCTCCCGGGCACCGTGCCCCTCCCCGGGGGCAGCGCACCCGACGTTCCGGGCGGCAGCACCCCGGGCGTGCCCGGCGCCGACGGCGGAGCGGGCGCGGGCAGCGCGATCAGATCGCTCACCCCCGCGACCTGCTGCAACGTCCTGGCCAGGGACTCCAGCGCCTGACGCACCGCGTCCAGATCGCCCCGCAGCGCCTGCGCGTGCTCCCAGGCCCGTTCGTACGCCACCGGGTCGACATGCGCGGGACGCTGCGACTCGTACGCGGCCAGCCGAGGGTGCCACTCGGACAGCAGAGGGCGCAGGACCCGGTTCAGTACGGTCATCGCCAGCACACCGAAACTCAAGTGGCCCGGCTCCAGCGGCGGCGCGACGGCCGGGCCGTGCCTGCGCAGGATCTCCCGGGTCGTGCCGAACAAGCTGTACAACGAGGACAGCGCCTCCCGTAACAGCCCCTTGTCCCTTCCCAGTTCGGCCACGGAAACCCGGCTGACCAGGTCGAGGTAGAGCTCCCAGGACGCCCGCCGCTCGGCGTCCGCCGGTTCCCACACACCCGCGATCTCACCCACGAACGGAAATGCCAGCCGGGCCGTGATCTGCGTCGGACCCGCCCCGTGCCGCTTGCCGCTGTTGCGCTTCATGATCGCCCTCCCCGGCTCCTCACAGTAGGGTAAGGCTCCGTGTTCTCCGTGTGGGATGTCTTCTTCAGCTACAGCCGCGACGACGCGGACCGGGTGCGTCCGCTGCTCGACGCGCTCCGGGAATCCGGCCTGAAGGTCTTCACGGACGAGGCGGGCGTCGCCTCCTTCTCCGGCATCAGCGACACCATCCGCCGCGAACTCGCCAACTCCCGCGCACTGCTGGCCTATTACTCCACCGGCTACCCCGAACGCCAGGCATGCCAGTGGGAACTGACCACGGCCTACCTCGTGGGGCTCGGCGAGGGCGACCCCCGCCGCCGCGTCATGGTCGTCAACCCCGAGCCGGGCACCGCCCACATCCAGCCGGTGGAACTGCGCGACGCCCGGCACGCGGACGGGCTCGGCGCGGACGCCGACCCGGCGGCCCTCGCCGCACTGGCCGCCGACGTACGCACGCACGTGGCCGCCCTCGACACCCCGATGTCCGCACCGCTGGCCGACGGCCGCAGCCCCCGCTGGCTGCCCGGGCCGCAGCCGTCCGCCGCCCCCGAGTTCACCGGCCGCCTCCCCGAGCTGTGGCGGGTGCACTCCGCGCTGCACGAACACGCCGCGCCCCTGGTCACCGGCCGGGCCTCGGCCCGCGCCGTCCAGATCCGGGGCATGGCGGGCGTCGGCAAGACGCTCCTCGCCCAGGAGTACGCCCTGCGCTTCGGTGCGGCCTTCCCCGGCGGGGTCTGCTGGCTCGACGCCACCAGCCCCGGCAGCTACGAGACCGATCTCGAAGCCCTCCGCCGCCGCCTGGAAGCCCCCGACCTCTACGCCCATTTCGAGGCCGCGGCGGCCCCCTTCCTCTTCGTCGTCGACGGCCTGCCGCCCCGCCTGGCCCCGCGCGACGCCGCCCGGCTCGCCGCTCCGCACCCCCTCGGCCGCACCCTCTTCACCACCCGAGGCCGCGGTTACGCCGCACTCGCCGCCCCCGTCGACCTCGGCCCGCTCGACCCGGAACACGCCTACGCCCTCGCGGGCTCCCGCGAACTCGCCGCGTCCGCCGAGGGCCACCCGCTCGCCCTCGCCCTGCTGGCCCGCGCGGGCAGACCGGCCGACGCCCTGTACACACCCGGCCCCTCACCCCTGGACACCCTCGCCGGGGACGACATCACCTCCGCCCTCGTCCGCGACGCCGACACCGCCGACGCCCAGGACGTACTGCGCTGCGCGGCGGCCCTGCACCCGCTGCCGCTCACCGCCCACGACGCGGCCCGCGCCCTGGCCGCCGCCGACTCCGTACCCAGGGCGGTGGCGCAGCGCAGGGCCGAGGCGGGCGTACGGGATCTGGAGGTGTGCAGCATGCTCACGCGGGAACGGCAGTCCGGACGGACGGCTTCCACCGACCCCCACTGGCACGTCCACCCGGTCACCCTGCACGCCTGGCGCCATCACGACCCCTCTCCGGCCCGCACCGAAGCACTGCGGCACGCCGTCCTGCGCACCCTGCACGGGGCTACGCTGGGAAGCGCCGGACTCCCCGGCGGCCGGAAGGAGTCGGACATGCCCACGTCGCCCTCCCGCACGAACCCGCTCCCGCCGCCGAGCGAGTCGGAGCGGATGGCCGCCTTCGACATCCAGACCGAACTCGTCACCCGCATCGGCATCCAGGAACTGCCTCCCGGCGGCGGCAACCTCCGCGAAGCCCTGACCTCGTTGTACGGGCTCTTCCCCTTCGTCCGCGAGACGCTGCGCCGCTACAGCGTCAGCCTGGCCGCCGCCCCCGCCGACACGGACACCCCGCACGTACGCGCCGTCGCCTACCGCCTCCTCAACGACACCTTGCGCCCCTTCACCACCACCTGGCACCCGCTCCTCACGGCCTACGAGGCGACGCGCCCGGCCTCCGTGACACCCCAGGACCACGAGGCGGCCTGGCCCGATGCGGACCGGATGCGGGCAGAGCTCACCGCCCTGCGCGGCCCGTTGCTGCGCATCTCCGCAGACCTCGCCGCCATCTCGGGAGCGGACTTCGGCCTGACGGCGGCGGGCTGACACACCTCGGCGGGGGCAGGTCCGCTCAGCCCCCGGCAGCCGTGCGCCACCCCCGCAACACGCCCTCGATCGTCTCCGCCACCCGCGCCCGCGCCTCGTTCCTCGGGGTGCCCGCCATCAGCAGGGCGTCGTACGGCGTGTCGACATGGCGCACGGAGGCGCGGACAGCCGCGGTGACGGCGGCCTCGTCCAGGGCGCGGCCCGAGGCACTGCGGCCCACCCGGCCGCTGCCCCTGGCCGAGGCGTGCGCGGCGACGGTGCGGGCCCGTTCGGGCGGGCAGCCGGGGAAGAGCGCGGCGATGGCCGCCGCGAACGCGGCCGTGAAGCGGACGTCCTCGGCGGCACGGCGGACCGCGTCCCGGGCGCGGCGGCGTTCGCGGGCCTCGGCGTCGGCGAGGCAGGCGGACTCGGCGACGGCGAGGGCGGCCTCCTCGACGAGCAGGCCCTGGCGCTCGTAGCGCTTGCGGCGCTTGTGCCAGCGGACGACGACCGCCCACAGCGAACTGGCCTCGCGGGCCCGGCGGGTGAGGGCCGTGTCGCCGCGCGGCAGGAACAGGAGATGCCCGAGGTCGGCGCAGTCCAGGCAGCGCGGGGCGTTGAATTCGAGGATCAGGAGGGGGAGCGGGCCCTGGCGGCAGTCGGCGCAGTGCCGCCGCTGGAGGGGTTCGACGACCACGAGATGAGCGACGAGGTTCATGGGAAGGGGATACCCCCCGTTTCTCCCTACGGCACAGAGCGGTTTCCGGCTCCTTCCAGCGCCTCGGCGAGCTTGTCCCGCGCCTCGGTCTGCGCCGCGATCCGGGCGTCCAGTACGGCCAGCCGGTCCCGTGCGATCCGCAGCTTCGCCTCGGATGGCGCGGCAGCGAGCACGTCACCGTCCAGGCAGGGAGCGAAGTCCTGTACGTCGTCCAAGGTCAGGCCCACGGCGAGGAGTTGGCGGATGTTGCGTACGCGGACGACGGAGGCTTCCGCGTCGTAGGTCCGGTAGCCGTTGGCCTCCCGGTGGGAGGTGAGCAGGCCCGCCTGCTCGTAGTGCCGCAGAGCGCGGGCGGTCGTGCCCGTCGCCCGCGCGAGTTCCCCGATGCGCACGTCCGCCCCCCCGTTCGACGCTGCTGCCTGTGCCGCCGCCTGTGCTGCCGGGGAATTCGTAGCACGCACGGGCTCACGCGACCACCGCGCCCCCGTCCACCGGCAGCACGACGCCCGTCACGAACGACGCCTCCGGTGCGGCGAGCCGGGTGATCGCCCAGGCGGCCTCCTCCGGGCGCCCGATCCGGCCCAGCGGAGTGTGCGCCACCTGCCAGTTCCGTACGGCGGTCCGCTCGTCCGGCGTCAGCCCCCGGTGTTCGCCGATCGGAGTGTCGATCGCCCCCGGCGCCACCGCCACCACACGGATGCCGCGCGGTGCGAGTTCCACCGCCCAACTGCGGGTGAGGAGTTCGAGCGCTGCCTTCGACGCCGCGTAGACCGCGTTGCCGGGCCAGGCGCGCAGCCCCACCGAGGTGCTGATGTTCACGACGACGCCGCCGCGCGTGCCGAACGCGGGCAGGGCGGCCTGCGTCAGCAGGACCGGGGCGACCAGGTTCGTCGCGAGCTGCGCCTCGACGCCGGATCGGGTGTAGGTGCCGAGGGCGCCGCCGCCGACGATCCCAGCGTTGTTGACGAGGACGTCCAGGCGGCCGTACGTGTCGAGCGCCTCGCGCGCGAGGGCCTCGGCGGCCCCTTCCTCGGTGATGTCCGCGACGAAGGGGGTGATGCGGGAGGGGTGTTCGGCGGCGGCTGCCGTCTTCGCCAACGGCTCCGGCCTGCGCCCCACGGCGATCACCTGGGCGCCCTCGGCCGCGAAGGCGAGCGCGGTGGCCCGGCCGATGCCGGTGCCTCCTCCGGTGACGATGACGACGCGCCTCCCGGCGGGGGCGACAGGGGCGGCAGGGGTGGCTGTGGTGTCTGAGGTGTTCATGGGGCCGATGTTCCGACCTTGACGCCAGTGGCAAGGTCAAGCGGAGGCCCTCCGGGGAGGCCGCCGCATTCCGTACCGGCGATGATGTACGGGTGGATCTTCGACCGATTACCTGGGGACGCCTCGCGGGCCGTCTGGCCCGCCACCTCGACAGCCTGGAGCCCGGCGACGGCAGCCCGTGGCTGAAGGTCGGCGTCGACGGTGCGCCCGCCGCTCGTACGGGAGAGCTGGCCGGGCCGCTCGCCGAGGCGTTGCGGGAGCGGGGGCGCAGCGTCCACGAGGTCGACACCCAGGGGTTCCTGCGGTCGGCTTCGCTGCGCTTCGAGTACGGGAAGCAGGACCCGGACACGTACGTCGACGGGTGGTTCGACACCGGGGCCCTGTGGCGCGAGGTCTTCGGCCCGTTGGAGGCCGGAGGCACCGGGCGGGTGCTGCCCGACCTCTGGGACCCCGTCACCGACCGGGCGACGCGCAGCCCGTACGTACAACTCCCGCCCGGTGGTGTGCTGTTGGTGCACGGCCCGATGCTGCTCGGGCGGTGGTTCCCGTTCGACCTGACGGTGCACGTGCGGCTGTCGCCGGGGGCACTGGGGCGTCGTACCGCCGAGGACGAACGGTGGATGCTGCCCGCCTTCGCGCGGTACGAGGAGGAGGTCGGGCCCTCGGACGCCGCCGACGTCGTCGTACGGGCCGACGACGCGCGGCATCCGGCGTGGACCGGGCTGCCGGGCGACGGGGAGTGAGGGCTCGGGACGGGGCGTCCGGGCGTGAGCCCCGCCGTCCGGAGCCGATGGTTTCGGATGCGTGACGGGTGCCGTGGGCGGGGCTTCGAGTTCCGGTCTACCGGTGGCTTCGGCTGCGGTTGCCGGACTTGAAGCTGGCCAGGGCGGCGACGCCGATCGCGGCGAGGCCGATCTGGATGAGCCACTCGATCCAGTCGACGCCCTTGGTGTCCTGCACCCCGAACGCCTTGGCGATCGCCGCGCCCGCCAGTGCCGCGAGGATGCCGACGGCGATGGTCCACAGGATGCCGATCTTCTGGCGGCCCGGGACCACGAGCCTGCCGAGGACGCCGATGATGATGCCGATGACGATCGCGCTGATGAAGCCGGAAATCTCCATGCTCATAGCTCCCTGTCGAGCGTGGCTCTCTGCCGAGCCGTAGCCCTCTGCCGAGGTCTGTGCCCGTACCTGTGCCCCTCGCGCGCCGGTGCACGCCTTACGGCATTGTCGTTTCCCACCACTTTGCCGAAAGGTGGAACGCACGTGACAGGGGGTGACGGGACGGTACGGGAGAGAGACGCGGGCACCGTGGTGTCCATGCTCCGGGCCTGGCCGACGAGGTGCCAGGGGTCGCGGCTAAGGTGACCGGCCATGACGACAATTGATCAACTTCCCGCCTCCTTCTCCGTGCACATTCCGGACGCCGAGCTGGAGCCCGAACCGCTCGACCCGGAGCAGATCGTCTCCGGCGCACCCGAGGTCACCGGCAAGGTGCTCTGGGAGTCCCCGGACGGCAAGCAGCTGCGGGGCATCTGGCAGATCACGCCCGGCGTGGTGACCGACACCGAGGCCAACGAACTCTTCGTCGTGGTCAGCGGTCGTGCCACCGTCGTGGTGGAGGGCGGCGCGACCCTGAAGATCGGTCCCGGCGACGCGTGCGTGCTGCGCGAGGGCGACCGTACGACGTGGACGGTGCACGAGACGCTGCGCAAGGCGTACCACATCAGCCTCTGAGGCCGCCCCGCGGAGCGTCAGGCCCGGCCTCGGGCCTCACGCCAGCGGCAAGTCTCAGGCGTTCTCCGTACGTGCGGTGATCAGCGCCAGCGCCACCATCGGCACCAGCAGCAGGGCCCCGGCCGCGTTCAGCCAGCCGTAGCCCGCCTGCGCGACGATCAGTCCGGCCGCCGCGCCGCCGACGGCCGCCGCCGAGTTCATCGTGAGGTCGGACAGGCCCTGCACGGCGGCGCGGGCGGGCTGCGGTACGGATTCCGTGAGCAGCGCCGATCCCGACACCAGGCCCGCCGACCAGCCGAGGCCCAGCACGAAGAGTCCGGCGGCGGTCTGCCCGTGGCTGCCGCCGGAGGTGCCCGCCAGCAGGGCGGCGACCGCCAGCAGTCCGCCCGCGAGGCCGATCACGGACAGCCGTCCGAGCCGGTCCGCGAGCCAGCCCATGACCGGGGAGAACGCGTACATCCCCGCGATGTGGCCGCTGATGACCAGCCCCACCAGTTGCAGCCCCGCACCGTGGTGGCCCAGGTGCACGGGCGTCATCGTCATGATCGACACCATCGCGGTGTGCGTGACGGCGACCGTCACCAGGGCGAGGCGGGCCCGTGGGGACGCCTTCACGGCGGCGATCCCTGCCTTCAGCGAGCGGCTCGCGGCCGAGTTGTCCTCCTGCGGCGCCAGCGCCCGCGCGGTCAGCAGCGGGTCCGGGCGCATCAGTATGGCGACGATCACTCCCGTGATCAGGAAGATTCCGGCGGCCCACACGAACGGGGCCGCCGTCACGGGGAGGGAGGTGCCGGAGAAGAGGCGCCCGGCCGGGGCCGCGACGTTCGGCCCGAGCACCGCACCGATGGTCGTCGCCCACACCACCGTGGAGATCGCCCTGGCCCGCCGGTCGGGGGCGGCCAGGTCGGCCGCGGCGAACCGGGCCTGGAGGTTCGCGAGGGACGCCGCACCGAACCCCGCCATGCCGAGCAGCAGCAGCGGGAAGCTCCCGGCGAGGGCGGCGACCACGACGAGGGCCGCTCCGAGCGCCCCGATCAGGTAGGCGAGGACGAACCCGGGCCGCCGGCCGCGCTGCGTCATCAGTGAGGCGAGCGGCACGGACAACAGTGCCGTGCCCACCACGGACGCGGTCGGAGCCAGCCCGGACACGGCCTCGGTGCCGCCGATCTCCGTGGCGAGGACGGGCGCGAGGGTGATGCCGATGGGGACGCCGAGGCCGCCCAGGATCTGGCTGATGACCAGCACGGCGGTCGTACGGCGCTGGAGCGCGGGCACCTCGGCGGCGGTCACCGGGGGCGGGGTCACGGGTGCGGTGTCCGCGACCAGACCTCCGGAGGCGGGGTCGGAGTCACCGGTGTGCGGCACGCCGTCGGCTCCGGTGCGCCCGGTGGCCCCGGTGTCCTCTGTCTCTTCGGGGCGCTCGTTCCTGTCCGTGGTGCTCACTTCGTACACGCCTCTCCGCCGGTGGCCGCGGTCACCGCGAGGGAGCCGCATATGTACGTGTACTCGTCAAAGAATGTCGTCACCGCCGCAGTGTCCCAGCCCGCACTCTCCGGGGCACCAGGTAATCCCGCCCACCGCACGGCATCGCCGCACCCCTTGCCCGCGCACCCGGTCTCAGAACAGCGGCTCCGGCAGCACCCCCTCCAGCGCCAGCAGCACCCGCTTCGTCTCCAGGCCGCCACCGAAACCGCCGAGTCCGCCGTCGCTCTCCACCACCCGGTGGCACGGCACCACCACCGGCAGCGGGTTCGAGCCCATCGCCGCCCCGACCGCCTGCGCCGCCCCGGGCTGCCCGACGCGTCCGGCCAGATCGCCGTACCCGACGACCGTCCCGTACGGCACGCCGTCGTTCAGCTCGCGGAGCACCTGGCGGTTGAACCCGGAGGTCAGCGACCAGTCCAGCGGCAGGTCGAACGCCCGCAGCGTGCCCGCGAAGTAGGCGGCGAACTGGCGCACCGGCTCGGCCAGCCGACTCGACGCGGGTATCGGCTCCGCCACCTCGACCGGTGCGGCACCGAGTCGTGACGCCAGAACTTTCAGGGCCTGGGCGCGTACCTTCTCGTCCGCGTGGAAGACCACGCTCACCAGGCCCGTTCCGGTCGCGGCCAGCAGGAGCGGGCCGATGTCACTGCGGACGACGGCCCACTCCACACAACTCGCCCGAGGCGTTTCGCTGATCACGCTCCCCACGGTACGACCGGGCACTGACAACGGGCCAGGACGGCGAGGAAGACCCAGGTCAGCCGCGCATCGCGAGGTCATTCGCGGCCCCCGAGGCCATGCGCCCCCGCGAGGTCAGCCGCGCATCGCCGCCCGCACCACGTCCGGCCTGTTGCTGATGACCCCGTCCACGCCGAAGCCCTTGACCTTCTTCGCGTTCGCCGCGTCGTCCACCGTCCAGGCGTTCACCCGCAGCCGCTGCCCGTGCGCCCCCTTCAGCCGGTGCACCGCCGCCACGTACTCCTTGCTGAGCGAGGAGTGCTGCGGATTGATCTGATCCGTGTACGCCGCGTACGTCGGCAGGTCCGCCACCTTGGGCGTGCCCAGGAACCCGGTGATCAGGCCCTTGTGCTGCCGGTGCACGGCCCGGATGCTCGCCGCGTCGAAGCTCTGCACCACCAGCCGCGACCGCACGTGCGCCGTGTCCAGCCAGCCCTGCGCGCGCAGCACCTTGAGCATGTCCTTCTCGATGCCCGGGTACAGCGCCGGATTCTTGACCTCCATCAGGAGCTTCTGCCGGTTGTGGTCCACCCGCTTCAGGTACTGCTTCAGCGTCGGCACGCGCGCACCCGCGTACGCGGGGCCGAACCAGCTGCCCGCGTCCAGCCTGCGGATCTCCGCCGCCGTGAAGTCCTTGATCCTCCACGGGGCGCGGCCCGGGAACACCTGCTCCACGTCGGTCGTCCGCGCCAGGCTGTCGTCGTGGACGATCACCAGCTCGCCGTCCTTGGTCCGCTGGACGTCGTTCTCCACCCAGTCGACGCCCAGCCGGTGCGCCTTGTCGACGGCGGCGAGGGTGTTCTCCGGCGCGTACGCGGAAGCGCCCCGGTGGGCGATGACCGAGGGCACAGTGGTGGGAGCGGCCACCGGGGCGGCCCCGGGGGCGGCCGGGGACTCCACCACACCGGCGGTCCCGCCCGCGAGAGCGGTCAGGGTCGCGGCGACTGCGAGGGTGAGCATGGATCTCTCCTTGCGCGAGAAGACGGCTCGGGCGACCGAGCGTGACAGCTGCCCGCCAACGCGGGACAGGTGAGGAATGGCCATGCGGTGAACGATGTGACACGTGCGTCCAACACGCTTCGTGACGGTTCCGGTACGGAGAGGGACTTCGGCCGATCGGGTGGGGGCCGGTCCGTAAACTCCCGGAGCCCGGTTCCGTACACCCGCACCACCTCCCGTACCCGCCCCCGGAGGCCGATCACCACGTGAGTGTCAGTGGTGGGTCGTACGGTGGTTGCATGCGGCCCGTTTCCAAGATCGAACGTACGGTGGCGCCCTTCGAGGTCGTCAGTCCCTACCAGCCCAGCGGTGACCAGCCGGCGGCCATCGCCGAGCTGGAGAAGCGCATTCGCGCAGGCGAGAAGGACGTCGTCCTGCTGGGTGCCACCGGCACCGGCAAGTCGGCGACGACCGCCTGGATGATCGAGAAGCTCCAGCGCCCCACGCTCGTCATGGCGCCCAACAAGACCCTCGCCGCCCAGCTGGCGAACGAGTTCCGCGAGCTGCTGCCCCACAACGCCGTCGAGTACTTCGTCTCGTACTACGACTACTACCAGCCCGAGGCGTACGTCCCGCAGTCGGACACCTACATCGAGAAGGACTCCTCGATCAACGAGGAGGTCGAGCGACTGCGCCACTCCGCGACGAACTCGCTGCTCACCCGCCGCGACGTGATCGTCGTCGCCTCCGTCTCCTGCATCTACGGCCTCGGCACCCCGCAGGAGTACGTGGACCGCATGGTCTCCCTCAAGGTCGGCGACGAGATCGACCGCGAGGCCCTGCTGCGCCGCTTCGTCGACATCCAGTACAACCGCAACGACGTGGCGTTCACCCGCGGCTCCTTCCGGGTCCGCGGCGACACCATCGAGATCTTCCCGGTGTACGAGGAACTGGCCGTCCGCATCGAGATGTTCGGCGACGAGATCGAGGCCCTGTCCACGCTCCACCCGCTCACCGGCGAGGTCATCAGCGAGGACCAGAGCCTGTACGTCTTCCCCGCCAGCCACTACGTGGCGGGACCCGAGCGCATGGAAAAGGCGATCAACGGCATCGAGAAGGAGCTCGCGGAGCGCCTCGCCGAGCTGGACAAGCAGGGCAAGATGCTGGAGGCCCAGCGGCTGCGCATGCGCACCTCCTACGACCTGGAGATGCTCCGCGAGATCGGCAGCTGCTCCGGCGTCGAGAACTACTCCATGCATTTCGACGACCGCGCGCCCGGCACCGCCCCGCACACCCTCCTCGACTACTTCCCCGAGGACTTCCTGCTCGTCCTCGACGAGTCGCACGTCACCGTCCCGCAGATCGGCGCGATGTACGAGGGCGACGCCTCCCGCAAGCGGACCCTCGTCGACCACGGCTTCCGGCTGCCGTCCGCGCTGGACAACCGCCCGCTGAAGTGGGAGGAGTTCCAGAAGCGGATCGGCCAGACCGTGTACCTGTCCGCGACCCCGGGCACGTACGAACTCTCGCGCGGCGACGGCTTCGTGGAGCAGATCATCCGCCCGACCGGACTCGTCGACCCCGAGGTCGTCGTCAAGTCCACCGAGGGCCAGATCGACGACCTGGTGCACGAGATCAGGAAGCGCACCGAGAAGGACGAGCGCGTCCTGGTCACCACGCTCACCAAGAAGATGGCCGAGGACCTCACCGACTACTTCCTCGAACTGGGCATCCAGGTCCGCTACCTGCACAGCGACGTCGACACCCTGCGCCGCATCGAGCTGCTGCGCGAGCTGCGCGCCGGTGAGTACGACGTGCTGGTCGGCATCAACCTGCTGCGCGAGGGCCTCGACCTGCCGGAGGTGTCCCTGGTGGCGATCCTCGACGCCGACAAGGAGGGCTTCCTGCGCTCGGGGACCTCCCTGATCCAGACCATCGGCCGCGCGGCGCGCAACGTCTCCGGCGAGGTCCACATGTACGCGGACCGGATCACCCCGGCGATGGCGAAGGCCATCGACGAGACCAACCGCCGCCGCGAGAAGCAGGTCGCGTACAACAAGGAGCACGGGATCGACCCGCAGCCGCTCCGCAAGAAGATCAACGACATCGTCGCGACGATCGCCCGCGAGGAGGTCGACACCGAGGAACTGCTCGGTACGGACTACCGCAAGCCGAAGGCGGGCAAGGACGCCAAGGCCCCGGTTCCGGCGCTGCGCGGGAAGGCCGCCAAGGGCAAGAAGGGCGCCGAGGTCCTCACCGACCGCCCGGCCGCCGAACTGGCCCAGCAGATCGAGGACATGACCGACCGGATGCGCGCCGCCGCCGCGGAGCTCCAGTTCGAGGTGGCCGCCCGGCTGCGCGACGAGGTCGGCGAACTCAAGAAGGAACTGCGCATGATGAGGGAGGCGGGACAGGCGTAACGGCGCGAGCGTTCCGGTGCGCCGCGGAGTGTTGCAGGAACGACACAAAACGCACCGGAGTTGCGACCGCGTCGGGCGGACTGCGTAGGGTGCTGACAACCGCACACACGGGTGGTGACGGGGTTTGTGGAGAGGGGTAGCGCGTGACGGTCAACATGACCAAGGGCCAGGCCATCAGCCTGCAGAAGAGCGACGGGGGAACCCTGACCGCGGTGCGGATGGGGCTCGGCTGGCAGGCGGCGCCGCGCCGTGGTCTGTTCGGCAAGCGCACCCAGGAGATCGACCTCGACGCGTCGGCGGTCCTGTTCGCGGACAAGCAGCCGGTCGACGTCGTGTTCTTCCGCCACCTGGTCAGCGACGACGGTTCCGTGAAGCACACCGGCGACAACCTGGTCGGCGGCGCGGGCCAAGGCGGCGACGACGAGGCGATCCTCGTGGACCTCTCCCGGGTCCCGGTGCACATCGACCAGATCGTCTTCACGGTGAACTCCTTCACCGGCCAGACCTTCCAGGAAGTGCAGAACGCCTTCTGCCGCATCGTCGACGAGACCAACGGCCAGGAGCTGGCCCGCTACACCCTCGACGGCGGCGGCCAGTACACCGCCCAGATCATGGCCAAGGTCAGCCGCGCGGGGGCGGGCTGGCAGATGACCGCCCTCGGCAACCCGGCCAACGGGCGCACCTTCCAGGACCTGATGCCGTCGATCCTGCCGCACCTCTAGGCACGCACCCTCAGGCGCGCACCCAGGCACGCGCCTTCAGGCACAGGAGCATCAGCAGTACCGCAGCTCCCGGAGGCAGCAGGCCGCCGGGAGCTGCACCGCATTCCCGCGGCGGAACCACGGCGGGAGAAGCAGGCGTGACACAGGTACGAAGCAAGCACGACGCACGCGCGCACGACGCAACGGTGATCACCGACGGTGGGGGAGACAGACGATGACGGCCGAACTGGTCCGGGGGCAGAACCACCCCTTGCCCCAGGCCCGTTTGGAGATCCGGGTCTCGGCCGGTCAGCCGGTCGTCGCCGGAGCCACGCTCGTCGACGAGCAGGGCACCGTACGGGGCACGGAGTGGGTCGCCCACCCGGGAGCCCACCAGCTCCCCGGCCTGGAGGTGTCCCGGCAGGCCGCCGCGGACCACCGGCTCGCCGTGGACCTCGGCGCGCTCCCGCAGGAGGCGCACCGGGTGCACGTGCTGCTGGCGCTGCCCACCGCCGTGGGCTTCCCGGCCCGCTTCGGCGCGGTCGCCGCCCCCTTCGTCGCCGTCACGGGACTCGACGGCACCGAGGTCGCCACCTTCACCCTGACCGGCCTGGACGCCGAGTCCGCCGTCGTCGCCCTGGAGCTGTACCGCCGCCAGGACGCCTGGAAGGTACGTGCCGTGGGCCAGGGGTACGCGGGCGGCCTCGCCGAGCTGCTCGCCGACCAGGGCCTGGCGCAGGCGGGCGAGCTGGCCGCCGCCATCCAGGACGCGGTCGGCCGCAGCCTCGCCCGTTCGGTGTCCGCGCCCCCGCCCCGTACGGCCGACGGCGACCGGGCCCGCCGCGCCGCCCGCCCGGCCCGGCAGGGCGCCTCCGCCCAGGACGGCGTACGGGGAAACCTCGCCGATGGCGACAGCGGGACGCCCCAGTCCCACCAGGACACCCCGCCGCCCCAGCAGGGCACCCGGCCCGCCGCGCCGACGTCCGCACCGGGCCTGCCCGCGCAGTCAGGCGCGCAGGACCAGACCCCGCCCGCCGCCCCCTCCGGCCCGGCCGCCCCCTCCGGCCCCGTCGACTACAGCCACCCGCGCCGCCGCAAGCAGCCCCCGGCCGCCCCGCCGAACGCGCCCGCCCCGCCGCCCGCCCGCCCGGAGCCCTCCGGTCCTGGGCAGCCGCCGCACCCCGTCGCGGGCGACGCCTCCGGCTGGTCCATGGAGGAACGGCTCTACAACCAGGTCTGGGGCATGTTCGAGGACCTGGCCCGCACCGCCGCCGCCTACCGCAGCGCCGTCGACTTCGCCGAGTCCCGGATGGAGAAGGAGCTCGAACAGGTCCTCTCCGACCCGCGCAGCCGCATCGGCGGCACCGGCGACGAGGCCCGCCGCACCGCCCGCGCCAAGTGCGACGCGCTCGTGGAGCAGGCCCGCGCCGTCCTGGACCGCGACATCGCCCAGCTCGTCGCCGAGTCCGACGTGGTGGAGCCCGCGCTGCCGCCGTCCTTCGCCCGCTGGGACAACCCCGCCTGGCACGCGTACAAGGTCCCGATGGAGATCCCGATGGCGCTGCGCATCGGAGATCTCCACCTGCCCGAGCGCCCCGACCTGCACATTCCGCTGTTGGTACGGCTTCCGCTGGAGCGCGGTCTGTGGATAGACGCGGGCCGCACGGGCTCCGAGGCCGCGATGATGATGGACACCGACGAGCTGCGCCGCCTCGCCATGGACACGGCCGTCGCGCACGCCGCCCGACTGCTCGGTGCGTACCCGGCGGGCGAATTCACGGTGCACGTCGTCGACCCCGCGGGCTCCGCGTCCGCCGCGCTCGCCCCGCTGGTGAAGTCCGGCGCGCTGGCCTCGCCGCCCGCCGCGGGAGCCCAGGGCGTGGCGGACGTGCTGGCGCGGCTGACCGAGCGCGTGGACCTCGTACAGATGGCGATCAGGGCGGGTGCCTCCGACGCGCTGCCGCCGCACCTGGACACGGCCGAGCAGCTTCTGATCGTCAACGACTTCCCGCACGGCTTCGACGACCGCGCCGTCACCCAGTTGCGCTATCTCGCCGACGAAGGTCCGTCCGTCGGCGTGCACCTCATGATGGTCGCCGACCGCGAGGACGCGAGCGCCTACGGCCCGGTGCTCGACCCGCTGTGGCGTTCGCTGCTGCGACTGACGCCGGTGCCCGACGCGCACCTCGCCGACCCGTGGGTGGGGCACGCCTGGACGTACGAACCGCTCCTCGCGCCGCCCGGGAGCCAGGTGCTGTGGAACGTGCTGAGTCAGGTGGCGGCGGCCAGGAGGGCCCTCGGCCGCTGATCACCCGGATCCAAAGGCACTCATCTGACCTGCGCTTTTGGGCCTCCTTTACCTTGCCCTTTACCTGTTCTTGGTGTTTCGGGTACTCTCTTCAGTGCGGAGGGGAGTACTCCCGGCTGCGATGTTCCCGTCAATACGGACCGCCATCGGTCCCGGGGCATCGGCCCGTTGCACGCCAGAAGGCGGCTCGGGTGGAAGAGACCTCCGGCAGCGACGACGCTGATTGAGTTGCCGTAGCTATCTGCCGGAGGCGCAGTGGACGTTTCATTCAACATGTGGCTCTTCACCATCCTGGCCCTCGCGGCCCTGATCGGTGTCGACTTCTTCATCGGGCGCAAGCCCCACGACGTCTCGACGAAGGAAGCGGGCATCTGGACGGTCGTCTGGATCGCGCTGGCCGTGATCTTCGGACTCGGTCTGCTGGTGTTCGGCGAGGGCAAGGCATCCGGCGAGTTCTTCGCGGGCTTCATCACCGAGAAGTCCCTGAGCGTCGACAACCTCTTCGTCTTCGTGCTGATCATGGCGAAGTTCTCGGTGCCGTCCCACCTCCAGCAGCGGGTGCTGCTGATCGGCGTGCTGATCGCCCTGGTGCTGCGGGCGATCTTCATCGCCGCGGGCGCCGCGGTCATCGCCAACTTCTCGTGGGTCTTCTACATCTTCGGCGCGTTCCTGATCTACACCGCCTGGAAGCTCGTCCAGGAGGCGCGTGCGGGTGAGGAGGCGGAGGCGCCCGAGGAGAACATGCTTCTCAAGAAGATCGAGAAGAAGTTCGGCGTCGCCGACCAGTACCACGGCACGAAGCTGTTCATCCAGAAGAACGGCAAGCGCATCCTGACGCCGCTCATGGTCGTCATGCTCGCCATCGGCATGACGGACGTGCTGTTCGCGCTGGACTCGATCCCGGCGATCTTCGGCCTGACCCAGGACCCGTACATCGTCTTCACCGCGAACGCCTTCGCGCTGATGGGTCTGCGCCAGCTGTACTTCCTGATCGGCGGCCTGCTGGAGAAGCTGGTCCACCTCAGCTACGGCCTCTCCGTCATCCTCGGCTTCATCGGCGTCAAGCTGGTGCTGCACGCACTGCACGAGAGCGGCGTGAACGTTCCGGAGATCTCCATCGCCGTCTCGCTGTCCGTCATCTGCGGCGTGCTCGTCGTCACGACGATCACCAGCCTGATCGCGAACAAGAAGCGGGAGGCGGCGGAGGCCGCCAAGGAGGACAAGGCTCCGATCGAGTCCTGACCCCAGGGCTCGTACGAGAGGTGGAGGGGACGGCGTGCATGCCGTCCCCTCCACCTTTCTGTCCGTACGCACGGTCTCGTCCGTACGCACGGTCTCGTCCGTACGCACGGTTGCGTCCGTACGCACGGTCGGGCGGCCCGCGTCAGGCGGGCGCGGCCCCCTCCGCCCCGGCGGCCTTCGCCTCCGCGGCCCGTACGGCCGCCGGACGCGTCTCCGGGAGCAGGGCGAAGCAGCCCAGGCTGACCAGCGCCATCCCCGTCAGATACGCCGCCACGCCCCACGGCGGCCCGTCCCCGCCCGACACGGCCGTCGCCACGATCGGGGTGAGCGCACCGCCGGACACCCCGGCCAGGTTGTAGCCGAGCGCCGCCCCGGTGCACCGCACGCGCGGTGCGTACAGCTCCGGCAGATACGCGCCGATCACCGAGAACATCGCCGCGAACGACACCGATCCGCCCAGGAAGCCGAGGAACATCAGCCACGGCTCACCGGTCGAGAGCAGCGCCATCATCGGGAAGGTCCACAGGGCGCTGATCGCGCAGCCCACCAGGCACATCGGCCGCCGCCCGACCCGGTCCCCGATCACCGCCGCCACCGGGATCAGCGGGCCCTTGAGCACCACGGCGGCCATGACGCAGCCGAGCATCACCGTACGGTCGACGCCGAGGTGCTCGGTGCCGTACGCCAGCGACCAGGTCGACATCGTGTAGACGAGCGCGTACCCCAGCGAGAGCGCGCCCGCCGTCAGCAGCACCAGCCGCCAGTGGTCGCGCACCACCTCGGCGAACGGCGCCCCGGCCCGCTCGCCCTTCGCCGCCAGCTCCTTGAAGTCCGGTGTCTCCTCCAGGGAGGAGCGCAGCAGCAGTCCGGCGACGGCCAGTACGCCCGCCGCCCAGAACGGCACCCGCCACCCCCACGAGGTGAACTGCGCGTCGGTCAGGCCCGCCGACATCGCCAGCATCACGCCGTTCGCCAGCAGGAACCCGATCGAGGGGCCGGTCTGCGGAAAGCTCGCCCACAGGGCCCGCCGGTGCGCCGGCGCGTGCTCCACGGTGAGCAGCACCGCCCCGCCCCACTCGCCGCCCAGCCCGAGCCCCTGGAGGAAGCGCAGCAGGATCAGCAGGACGGGTGCGAGCAGACCGATCGAGTCGTACGTGGGCAGACAGCCGACGGCCACCGTCGTCGCCCCGGTGAGGATCAGCGAGGAGAACAGCACGGGTCTGCGGCCGAAGCGGTCGCCCACGTGCCCGAAGAGGACCGCGCCGACCGGCCGGGCGAGGAAACCCACCCCGAAGGTGCCGAAGGCCGCGAGAGTGCCCGCCAGGGGCGAGAAGGAGGGGAAGAAGAGGGGGCCGAGGACGAGGGCGGCGGCCGTTCCGTAGATCGCGAAGTCGTAGAACTCGATGGCCGTACCGGCGAGGGACGCGGTCGCGAGCCGGAGCATGGAGGGGCTGCCCGGACGGGCCGGTGATCGTGAAGCGTGCATGCGGCGTCGCTACCCGACGTGGCGCGCCGCCATGGGGTGTGACGCACTTGTCGTACCGGTTCACCGCGAAAGATCACCCGGTGGGCGCATCGCGGGGTCCTTCGCGGGGCCCCTGCGCTCCGTCCATGGGCAGCGTGAACTCGTGCCGCTTCTCCCAGCGTTGACCGGTCACCAGCGTCACCTTGCCGGTCTTCATGCCGTACACCACGGACCACTGGGTGTGCGACTGGGCGACGGTGCGCAGCAGACCGAAGGACCCGTCGGTGTCCAGCGTGCCCTGTGCATCGTCGAGCACCTTCGTCGCGGCGCCGTAGCGCCTGTCCTGAAGGCGCCCGGCGGCCGGGGTGTCGGCGAAGGTGAAGTTGACCGCGCCGTTCCACGGCTTGCGGCCGCGCTCGGCGACCACGGTCTTCCCGCCGACCAGCTCGACCACGGCCGAGTCGCCACCCGCGTCGGCGAGGAAGTAGTGCAGGGGAGGGCCGTCGGTGAAGTCGAGTTCGTACTGGCCGAAGAGCGTGAGGGCCTCGGCGACGGTGGCCGCCTTGTCGAGGACGATGCGCTGGATGCGCGTACTGCCCACCTTGGTACCGCCCTTGGGCCCGTCCGCGCGGTCCACGGAGGCGAAGCCGACGGCGAGTCCCTTGCTGTTCATGCCGTCGAAGGGCAGCAACGGGGCCTGCAACAGGCCGCGTTTGCCGTGCTCGGTGGTGAAGTCGGCGGAGGACTTCAGCCCGAGGTAGGTGGTGTCGACGACGGACACCGAGGCGTAGCCGTCCGGCGGGTCGGTGAACAGCAGCAGGGCGGGTCCGTGCCGCCAGTCGAAGTTCCGCGCGTACTGCGGGTCGTCGCGGTCGCCGCCCGCGAAGAACAGCGAGCAGCCGAAACCGGCCGTGGGCGGCACGGCGGGTGCGACGGACCGCGACTCGCGCTGATACGTCCCCTCGAACCGCATCTGCCACAGCGGGTGGTCGTCCACCTTGCGGAGCGAGGCGAAGGCCGCCGCGTCGCGAGCCGTGTCCCGTGCCGCGTCGCGTGGCGCGGAAGCGCTCGTCGGCCGGGAGGCGCCGGGTGTCCGCGACACGGGTGCCTCCGTGCAGGCGCTCAGCAGCAGTGCGAGTGCGGCCAGCGGTGCGACGGTCGCTGCGGCACGGGACGTCTTCATGGGTCGGCCCTCCCTGGTGCCCACTATGCGTGCGGAACGCGGGCGTCCGGGAGGGCCGTGACGCAAGCGGAGGCAGCGGTGCTACCAGCCCCGCTCGCGCCACTCGGCCAGGTGCGGGCGCTCGTCACCGAGGGTGGTGTCGTCGCCGTGCCCCGGGTACACCCAGGACTCGTCCGGCAGCGGGGCGAACACCTTCTCCTCCACGTCGCGCAGCAGCGACACGAAGGCGTCCGCGTCGCCGAAGGTGTTGCCGACGCCACCGGGGAAGAGGCAGTCACCGGTGAAGACGTGCGGGTGGCCGTGCGGGTCGTCGTACACGAGCACGATGCTGCCCGGGGTGTGACCGACGATGTGCCGCGCGGTCAGCTCGACGCGTCCCACCCGCACGGTGTCGCCGTCCTCAAGAAGGACGTCGGTCGGCACGGGGATGCCCTCCGCGTCGTACCGCCCCGCGAGGGTGCGCGCACCGGTGGCGTCGACGACCTCCTGGAGGGCCTGCCAGTGGTCGCCGTGCCGGTGGGTGGTGAGGACGGACGCGACGCCGCCGTCGCCGATCAGCGTCAGCAGGGTGTGCGGCTCGGCCGCCGCGTCGATCAGCAACTGCTCACCGGTGTCCCGGCAGCGCAGCAGGTACGCGTTGTTGTTCATCGACCCGACCGCGACCTTCGAGATCATCAGGTCCTTGAGCTCGTGCACATCCGCAGGTCCGCCGACCTTCACTGCTCCGCTGTACGTCATACCGCGCACCCTATAGCGGCCGTCACAGCGGCGGCAGTACGGGAAGCGTGCCCCCTTCGACGCTCAGCGCACCGCCGTCGCGGCGGCCCGCCAGCCACCCCAGGAGGTCGGCCGCCGCACCCGTCACGGTGACCGCGTCGCCGTCCTTGCGCCCGGTGGTCCACCGCCTGCCGTCGGCCGAGGTGAGCGTCGCGGCGGTCACCGCGGCGTTGCCCGAGAAGCGGTCCGCGAGGCAGGCGATCTCGCGCCCGGTGAACTCCTCGGGAAGGTCCTCCAGCTCGTAGCCGATCCCGAGGTCCACGTGGTGCAGCTCGACCTCGATCAGCCGCCGGAACGGCACCCGGGACGCCGAGTCCGTGACTCCGTTGCGCAGCTCCACGGCGCGGCTCCAGTCGGCGGGCTCCTCCACCACCCGCCGGAAGGCGTCCGCGGTCGCCCGTACGTCGTCCAGCTGTACGTCGAGGGGGCGCGGGGCGTCGCGGTCGATGTCGGCGTCGCGGGCCTCGGCGCTGACGTACATGGGGCGGCCCGCGAGGACGTTCTGGAGGGCGTCGGCGTTGCGGGCGAGGTGGGCCAGCACGTGCCCACGGCTCCAGCCGGGCAGCCGTGACGGTTCGGCGACGGCGGCGTTGTCCAGAGTGGCCGCGGCGGCGAGCAGACGGTTCGTGGCGTCGCTCAGCAGGGCCAGATCGTGCGCATGATCGTTCATGGGGCAGACGATAGGCCGCAGCGCAAGGCGTAGCCACTCGTTCGGGTGAAGCGATGGCCATCTGGCCGCTAATCGAATGTACGTGCTATACGCTCGAAGGGAACATTCGAGCCCGCGGTCGCCGTTGAACGGAACGGTGTCCGAGGGCCCGGCGTCCAACGTGGCAGATGTTGCCGCCCCGCACTGGACACTCCGTCTCAGCAGCCTGCTTCTCAGCACCCTGCTTTCTTCTCCAGAAAGGTGCGAACCGGCGTGGCCGACCGTCTCATCGTTCGTGGCGCTCGCGAGCACAACCTCAAGAACGTCTCGCTCGACCTTCCCCGCGACTCCCTCATCGTGTTCACGGGGCTCTCCGGCTCGGGCAAGTCCTCCCTCGCGTTCGACACGATCTTCGCCGAGGGGCAGCGCCGCTACGTCGAGTCGCTCTCCTCCTACGCACGGCAGTTCCTCGGTCAGATGGACAAGCCGGACGTGGACTTCATCGAGGGTCTCTCGCCCGCCGTCTCCATCGACCAGAAGTCGACCTCGCGCAACCCGCGCTCGACGGTCGGCACCATCACGGAGGTCTACGACTACCTCCGGCTGCTCTTCGCCCGCATCGGCAAGCCGCACTGTCCCGAGTGCGGGCGGCCGATCGCCCGGCAGTCGCCGCAGGCCATCGTCGACAAGGTGCTGGAACTGCCCGAGGGCAGCCGCTTCCAGGTGCTGTCGCCGCTGGTGCGCGAGCGCAAGGGCGAGTTCGTGGACCTCTTCGCCGACCTCCAGACCAAGGGCTACAGCCGTGCCCGGGTCGACGGAGAGACGATCCAGCTGAGCGAGCCGCCCACGCTGAAGAAGCAGGAGAAGCACACCATCGAGGTGGTCATCGACCGCCTCACCGTGAAGGAGAGCGCCAAGCGCCGCCTCACGGACTCCGTGGAGACCGCCCTCGGGCTGTCCGGCGGCATGGTCGTCCTGGACTTCGTCGACCTCGACGCGGACGACCCGGACCGCGAGCGGATGTACTCCGAGCACCTGTACTGCACGTACGACGACCTGTCGTTCGAGGAGTTGGAGCCGCGGTCCTTCTCCTTCAACTCGCCCTTCGGCGCCTGCCCCGACTGCTCCGGCATCGGTACGCGCATGGAGGTCGACCCGGAGCTGATCGTCCCGGACCCGGACAAGTCCCTGGACGACGGCGCCATCCACCCCTGGTCGCACGGCCACACCAAGGACTACTTCGCCCGCCTGGTCAACGCCCTGGCGAGCGAGCTGGGCTTCAGCACGTCGATGGCGTGGGCGGGACTCCCGCAGCGCGCCAAGAAGGCCCTGCTCTACGGTCACAAGACGCAGATCGAGGTCCGCTACCGCAACCGGTACGGGCGCGAGCGCGCGTACACCACCTCCTTCGAGGGCGCGGTGCCGTTCGTCAAGCGGCGGCACGCGGAGTCCGACAGCGACTCCAGCCGCGAGCGCTTCGAGGGCTACATGCGCGAGGTGCCCTGCCCCACCTGTGAGGGCACGCGCCTCAAGCCGCTGATCCTCGCGGTCACGGTGATGGAGAAGTCCATCGCCGAGGTCTCCTCGATGTCGATCAGCGAGTGCGCCGACTTCCTGGCGCAGCTGACGCTGAACGACCGCGACAAGACGATCGCCGAGCGGGTGCTCAAGGAGGTCAACGAGCGGCTGCGCTTCCTGGTGGACGTGGGCCTCGACTACCTGTCGCTGAACCGTCCGGCGGGTTCGCTGTCCGGCGGTGAGGCACAGCGCATCCGGCTCGCCACGCAGATCGGGTCGGGTCTCGTCGGCGTGCTGTACGTGCTGGACGAGCCGTCCATCGGTCTGCACCAGCGCGACAACCACCGTCTCATCGAGACGCTGGTGCGGCTGCGCGACATGGGCAACACGCTGATCGTCGTCGAGCACGACGAGGACACCATGAAGGTCGCCGACTGGATCGTCGACATCGGCCCGGGTGCCGGTGAGCACGGCGGCCGAGTGGTGCACAGCGGCTCCATGAAGGGGCTGCTGGCCAACAAGGAGTCGATCACCGGTCAGTACCTGTCGGGCAAGCGGGCCATCCCGACGCCGCTGGTGCGGCGGCCCGTGGACCCGGCGCGCCATCTGACGGTGCACGGGGCGCGGGAGAACAACCTGCGGGACATCGACGTCACCTTCCCGTTGGGGGTGCTGACCGCCATCACCGGTGTTTCGGGATCGGGCAAGTCGACGCTGGTCAACGACATCCTGTACACGCATCTGGCCCGCGAGCTGAACGGGGCGCGCAGCGTTCCGGGGCGGCACACGCGGGTGGAGGGCGACGAGCTCCTCGACAAGGTCGTGCACGTCGACCAGTCGCCGATCGGGCGCACGCCGCGCTCGAACCCGGCGACGTACACCGGAGTCTTCGACAAGATCCGCAAGCTGTTCGCGGAGACGACGGAGGCGAAGGTCCGGGGCTACCAGCAGGGCCGGTTCTCCTTCAACGTCAAGGGCGGCCGCTGCGAGAACTGCTCCGGCGACGGCACCATCAAGATCGAGATGAACTTCCTGCCGGATGTGTACGTTCCGTGCGAGGTGTGCCACGGGGCGCGGTACAACCGCGAGACGCTCGAAGTGCACTACAAGGGCAAGAACATCGCCGAGGTGCTCAACATGCCGATCGAGGAGGCCCTTGCCTTCTTCGAGCCGGTCACCTCGATCGCCCGCTACCTGGCGACCCTGAACGAGGTCGGGCTCGGGTACGTACGGCTGGGGCAGGCGGCGACCACGCTGTCCGGCGGTGAGGCGCAGCGCGTCAAGCTGGCGGCGGAGCTCCAGAAGCGGTCGTCGGGGCGGAGCGTGTACATCCTCGACGAGCCGACGACGGGGCTGCACTTCGAGGACATCAGCAAGCTGATCAAGATCCTGGAAGGGCTGGTCGAGAAGGGGAACTCGGTGATCGTCATCGAGCACAACCTCGACGTGATCAAGACCGCCGACTGGGTCGTGGACATGGGGCCCGAGGGCGGCAAGGGCGGCGGTCTGGTCGTCGCCGAGGGGACGCCGGAGGAGGTGGCGGGGGTTCCCGCCAGCCACACCGGGAAGTTCCTGCGGGACATCCTGGACCCGAGCCGGATCAGTGATGCGACGCCCGTGGCCGCTGGTGGCCGGACGAAGGCTCCGGTGCGGAAGGCGGTGAAGACGGTGCCCGCGAGCAAGGCTGCCGCCAAGAAGGTCGCGAAGTCCGCCGTCCCGGCTGCCAAGAAGGCGGCCCCGGCCAAGAAGGCTGTGGCCAAGAAGGCCGCTCCGGTCAAGAAGGCTGTGGCCAAGAAGGCCGCTCCGGTCAAGAAGGCCGCGCCCGCGAAGAAGACCACTGCGAGGGCTCGCAAGGCTTGACCGGCGGAGTTGTGCGACACGACGGCGTGGGCCGGGACCTCTGACAGGTCCCGGCCCACGCCGTCGGCGTTCCGGCCCGCGAGGCTCGGCTCCCGTTGCGTGCGGGCGCGTCATGGCTGGCCGCGCAGTTCCCCGCACCCCTGGAGGCATGCTTCGCAGCCTCCGCCCAGCCCTCTCGCCGCCGGGCTCCCGTCCCGGCGGGCGGGGCGGCGTACGCGCCCCTAGGCTGAGTTCCGGGGGTCCGCCTCGTGAAAGGCACACCCGGGATGCACCTACGCAGCGCCGCCACCGCCCTCACCGGCACGGCCCTCCTGCTCGCCGGAACCGCGACGGCCGTGCGCCCCGCGACCGCAGCCGACAGCCCCGACCTGGCCCGCTTCTACGACCAGAAGCTCGCCTGGGGCGACTGCGAGGGCGAGGAGCAGCCCAAGGGCGGCACCGCCCTCAAGGGCATGGAGTGCTCCCGGCTCACCGTCCCGATCGACTACGCGAACCCCGCCCTCGGCACCATCACCCTCGCGGTCGGCCGATATCGCAGTACCGGCACCGGATCCGGCACGGGTGCCAGCGCGAGCCCCAGCTCCGGCGGCGGCGACCGCATCGGCTCCCTCGTCTTCAACTTCGGCGGACCCGGCGCCTCCGGCCTCACCACGCTCGCCGAGGCCAAGGACACGTACAGGAGCCTCGGCAAGCGGTACGACCTCGTCAGCTTCGATCCGCGCGGGGTGGGCCGCAGTTCGCCCGTCAACTGCGGGAAAGAGGCCGAGGAGGAGCTGGAGGACGGAGACGGGGCTCCGCAGGTCCCGCCCGGTGACGCACCCCTCGACCACGGCGACCTGGTCAAGGAGCTCAAGGACATCGCCGCCGCCTGCGCCCAGCACACCGGCAAGCTGCTCCCGCACGTCGGCACCATCAACGTCTCCCGCGACTTGGACGTCCTGCGCCAGGCCCTCGGCGACGAGAAGCTGAACTACATGGGGATCTCGTACGGGACCCGGCTCGGATCGGTCTACGCGGCGCAGTTCCCCGACAGGTCGGGGCGGCTGGTCCTGGACGCCGTGGACACCCTCACCGAGAACTCCCGCGTTTCCGGGCTGAACCAGGCGCGTGCCTTCCAGAAGGCGTTCGAAGCCTTCCTCGCCACCTGCGCCGACCAGAAGCAGAACTGCCCGCTCGGCAGCACCACCGCCGAGGCCACCCGCACCGTCGACCGTGTCGTCGCCGCCCTCACCCGCAAGCCCGTGCGGGACGAGGCGGGCAACCCCTTCGGCGTCGCCGACCTGCGCGGCGCGCTGTCCATCTCGCTGTACGCCGCCCAGGCATGGCCCGCGCTCGCCCAGGGCATCGCCGACCTCGACCAGGACGGCGACCCGGGCATCCTCGTCGAGATCAACTCGCTGGCCGACGAGCCCGGCAACGGCGAGGAGGCCCTGATCGCCGTCAACTGCGCCGACGACCCCGACCGAGGCGCCGTCTCCGAGAAGGAACTCGCCACGATCGAGAAGGAGTTCACCGAGGCGTCCCCGGTCTTCGGCCGCGACATGGTCGGCGGTGCGATCTCCTGCACCGGATGGCCCGCCGGTACCGATTACATCCGGAACGTGGAGAACGTCTCCGGGCCCCAGGTGCTGCTGATCGGCACCAAGGGCGACCCCGCCACCCCGTACCGGTGGACCGAGGAGACCGCGCGGCGGCTCGGCAACGCGGTCGTGCTGCAGTACGACGGCGAGGGCCACGGCGCGTACGGCAGTTCCCCGTGCATCCGCGAGAAGACCGACGCCTATCTCGTCGACGGGACCCTCCCCGCCGACGGCACGGCCTGCCCGGCGGTGCCGCCGGGGGAGCCGGGCGACGAGCTGCCGGAGACCCTGCCGGGTACGTGACGCGCTCCCGTCAAGCCGGTCCGGCGGGTCTCCGACGCGCTCCCCTGCGCACCGGCCCCGACCGCCCCACAGGTATCGTCGGGACGCAACGGCGCACCGCCCGTCCGCCCGTGGCGGCGCGGTCCCGCACCACCCGCACCGCACCCGTGGAGACCGCCATGTCCGGCAGCACGTCCGCCGCCCGCCGTACCGTCCTCAAGGGCGCCGCACTCGCCGGGGCCGCCGGGCTCGGCGCCGCCGCCTGCTCCACCGAGTCCAAGCTCGGGCACGCCGAGACGCCGACCCCCACCGCTCCGGTCGACCTCGGCGACCCGGCGGCCGTGCCGGTCGGCGGCTCCAAGCTGTACCGGGAGCAGCGCGTGATCGTGAGCTGCCCGAAGAAGGGCGAGTACAAGGCGTTCAGCGCCCAGTGCACCCACGCGGGCTGCCTGCTCGACAAGGTCGAGGCCAACGAGGGCAACTGCCCCTGCCACGGCAGCCGGTTCGACACCACAACAGGCCAGGTGCTCCTGGGCCCCGCGACCGCCCCGCTGCCCGCCGTCCCGGTCAAGCTGAAGGACGGCAAGCTGGTCGCGGGCCCGGACGCCTGAACCGGTCAGAACCGGTCACCGTCCGGTGGCCCGAACTGATCAGAAAGGGCCAGGGGCTACTCCCAGTCCCAGTCCACCCCGAGGATCCCCGGCCGCACCCCCTGCTCCACGAAGTGCACCGTGCCGTGCCGCCCGCTCAGCGTCAGGTCCTGGCGCGCCGCCCTCGGCGCACCGGCCGTCGACTGGGCGAAGCGGCGGCACCGTACCGGCAGCGCCCGCTCGTCGAAGCGGACCTGGAGCACGTACTGCCCGCCCGCGAAGCGGAAGCCGCGCACGTACTCGACGCTGGGCCCGCCGGTGCCGTCCTCGAAGCCGTACTCGAAGAAGTACGTGTCCCCGGCCCGCAGCCGCGCGTCGAACAGCAGCTCCGCGACGACGAGCCCGGTCTCCCGGTGCCACCGCACCCGCCCGGTGCGGCAGTTCTCCCCGGCCCGCACCGCCACCCGGGACGGGTCGCACCCCGGGTCGCCGTGATGCACGGCGAGATAGCGGTCGACGCCGTCCCGGTGCGCCCGCACCACGTGCTGCGAGTCGCGCCCCACCAGCTCCCGGTCGGGCCCGATGCGCACCCGCTCGTGGTGGCCGACGGTGTGCAGGCCGCCGTCGACCGGGGACTCCAGCTCCGACAGCAGCCGTTCCACCGAGCCCGACGCCTCCACCAGCGCCCGGTACGAGAGGCTCTGGGGTCTCTCGCCCTCGGCCGCCGCGCCCTCCGCGAGCAGCAGCCGGATCAGCGACTCGGCGGGCAGCCGCAGCACGTCCTCCAACTCCCGTACGGCGCGCAGCGATTCCGGCCGCTGCGGACGCCGTGCGCCCTGCTGCCAGTAACTGAGGCTGGTCACCCCGACGGTGATGCCGCGCCCCGCCAGGTGGTGCCGTACGCGCTGCAACGGCAGTCCGCGCAGTGCCAGCGCGGCCCGCAGCGCCAGATGGAAGGGTCCGGTCCGCAGCAGCCGCTCCAGATCGGCCTCCTCCGGTACGAGGTCGTCGGCGTCCGGTGGCGGGTGCTGACGCATCACGGCTCCTCCGCAGGCAGTGAACGTTCACGGCGGCACACCGCACCGGCATGCCGCCGTCGGCGAAGCGGGCTGGTGGGCGGGAACCTTCCGTTCACATCCGGGCCACCGCGTTCACAACCGCGCGTCATCCCGCATTGAAGCGTGTTGACCTGCACTCGACAACACCCGATGCTCCTCAACAGCGTCCGGACGCGCTCCTCCACCTCTCTCAGCTCTCCACTTCGGTCGAGCTGGGGGAGATCCCCACCCCCCGCCCCGGGAGGAACGCGATGCGCGATCGAAGCGACACCCGTCCCCGCAAGACCCTCAGACGGCTTTCCCCGGCCGTCCTGACCGCCGCACTGCTGCTCGCCGTCCCCACGGCGACGGCGACCGCTGCCCCCGTGCCCGGCGACCGTCCCGCCGCAGCCGCCCAGCAGGACGCGGCCCCGGCGGCAGCGCCCCTGCTCGCCGCCAAGCGCCTGAACATCACCATGCAGGCCCAGGAGAAGACCAACTGGTGCTGGGCCGCCGCCGGAAACACCATCGCCACCTGGTTCGGCCGCAACTACAGCCAGAACCAGTTCTGCAACGCCGCCTTCAACCGCAGCCAGAACACCACCTGCCCCAACAACCAGGCCACCCTGGGCAACGTCCAGACCGGCCTGCGCTGGGCGGGGATCAACCCGGGCTCCTACGTCACCGGCTGGCTGCGCTACCCGACCGTGCAGACCGAGATATCCGCCAACCGCCCGGTCGAGACCCGCATCCAGTGGTCCAGCGGCGGCGGCCACATGCACGTCATCTACGGCTACGACACCGCCAGCAACTGGGTCTACTGGGGCGACCCGTGGCAGACCAGCAGCCGCTACAACTGGGCCTCGCACGACTGGTACGTCAACAACAACGAGTTCTCCTGGACCCACTCGCTCTACAAGATCGGGGCGTGACGCCATGACACTCCACGCCAGCCACGTCCCCGCCAAGCACCTCCACCTCAGAGCCGCCGCCCTCGCCGCCGTCACCGCCACCCTGCTGCTCGGCGCGGCCACCGAGGCGGGCGCCGAGGAGACCCCGGCCCAGGGCGCCCACAAGGCGGCCACCGCACCCGCCACGCTGGACACCCTGTCGCGCTTCTTCGCCCGCGACGGCGCCGTCACCCGCAGCGCCGCCGCGCCCCGCGTCCAGAACGCCACCGTGCCCGTCCACACGCTCTCCGCCGCATTCGTCGCGGGCACGAAGGGCGCCGCGGCCTCGAAACTCGACTTCATGGCCACCACCGCCGTCTCCTCCGACGGCCAGAAAGCCTCCCTGTGGATGGCACCTCAAGACGGTGCGTGGAAGGTCGTGAACATCGCCACCGGCGACGACGAGACCCGCTACGCCGCCGCCGGCGCCCGCGCACTCCCCGGCGGCACCGTCTTCCGCGAACCCCAGATCGACGCCTGGTACGTCCACGACGCGACCCGCGTCCTGCCCCTCGACGAGGACGCCACCAGCGCCGTCGGGGCGAAGGGCACCACCCTCGCCGCGTACCAGAGCCGCGTCCACAAGGCGTACGCCGACAAGCTCCCCGGCACCGCCTACGCCAAGCAGGGCAAGGCGGGCGGCTACGGAGCCCCCGCCGGGGCCGCCGCCGGGAACCCCGCCCCGGACGGCGGCGCCCTGAGCACCCCGGCCGCCGCCGGGGGAGCGGCCGTGCTCCTCGCCGCGGCAGGTCTCACCGCCGTACGCCTGCGCCGCCGTAAGGCCACACAGGCGTAGCGGTCGCAGGACCCGCACCACGGTCGGGGCGTCCCACCCGGGGCGCCCCGGCTGTCAGTGCCCGCAAGTAGGCTGTGCGACATGGCCGACCCCTCCAGCTACCGTCCCAAGCCGGGCCAGATCCCCGACTCGCCGGGGGTCTACCGCTTCCGCGACGAGCACCGCCGGGTGATCTACGTCGGGAAGGCCAAGAGCCTGCGCCCGCGCCTGTCCTCGTACTTCCAGGACCTGGCCAATCTCCACCCGCGCACGCGCACCATGGTCACCACCGCCGCGTCCGTCGAGTGGACGGTCGTGTCCACCGAGGTCGAGGCGCTCCAGCTGGAGTACTCCTGGATCAAGGAGTACGACCCCCGGTTCAACGTCAAGTACCGCGACGACAAGAGCTATCCGCACCTCGCGGTGACGATGAACGAGGAGTTCCCGCGCGTCCAGGTGATGCGCGGCCCCAAGAAGAAGGGCGTGCGCTACTTCGGCCCGTACGGACACGCCTGGGCGATCCGCGAGACCGTCGACCTGATGCTCCGGGTCTTCCCCGTACGCACCTGCTCCGCCGGGGTGTTCAAGCGCTCCGCCCAGATCGGCCGCCCCTGCCTGCTGGGCTACATCGGCAAGTGCGCCGCCCCCTGCGTCGGCAGGGTCACGCCCGAGGAGCACCGCGAACTGGCCGAGGACTTCTGCGACTTCATGGCCGGACGCACCGGCGCCCACCTCCAGCGCATCGAGCAGCAGATGATGATCGCCGCCGAGGACATGGAGTACGAGAGGGCCGCCCGTCTGCGCGACGACATAGAGGCGCTGAAGCGGGCCCTGGAGAAGAACGCGATCGTCTTCAACGACGCAACCGACGCCGACCTCGTCGCCCTCGCCGAGGACGAGCTCGAAGCCGCCGTGCAGATCTTCCACGTGCGCGGCGGACGCGTGCGCGGCCAGCGCGGCTGGATCACCGACAAGGTCGAGAACGTCGACACGTCCGGCCTCGTCGAGCACGCCCTCCAGCAGCTGTACGGCGAGGAGAGCGGCGACGCGGTGCCCAAGGAGGTGCTCGTCCCGGCGCTCCCCGACGACACGGCCGCCGTCAACCAGTGGCTGACCGCCAAGCGCGGCTCCAACGTCTCGTTGCGCATCCCGCAGCGCGGCGACAAGAAGGACCTGATGGTGACGGTCCAGCGCAACGCACAGCAGTCCCTGGTGCTGCACAAGACCAAGCGCGCCTCCGACCTCACCACCCGCTCCCGCGCCCTGGAGGAGATCGCCGAGGCCCTCGGCCTGGACGGCGCGCCGCTGCGCGTCGAGTGCTACGACATCTCGCACCTCCAGGGTGACGACGTCGTGGCCTCCATGGTGGTCTTCGAGGACGGCCTGGCCCGCAAGAGCGAGTACCGGCGCTTCGAGATCAAGGGCTTCGAGGGGCAGGACGACGTCCGCTCCATGCACGAGGTGATCACCCGGCGCTTCAAGCGGTACCTCGCCGCGAAGGAGAAGAGCGGCGACCTCATGGGCGGAGAGATCCCCGGGGAGGAGATCCGGGAGGACGAGGGCAGGCCCAAGCGCTTCGCGTATCCGCCGCAGCTCGTCGTGGTCGACGGCGGGCAGCCGCAGGTCGCCGCCGCCCAGCGGGCCCTGGACGAGCTGGGCATCGACGACGTCGCCGTCTGCGGCCTCGCCAAGCGCCTCGAAGAGGTCTGGCTGCCCGACGAGGACGACCCGGTGGTCCTGCCGCGCACCAGCGAAGGGCTCTACCTCCTCCAGCGGGTGCGTGACGAAGCCCACCGCTTCGCCATCACCTACCAGCGCGCCAAGCGGGCCAAGCGCTTCCGTGCCGGACCCCTGGACGACGTGCCCGGCCTGGGCGAGACCCGCAAGCAGGCGCTGATCAAACACTTCGGTTCGGTGAAGAAGCTGCGATCCGCCACAATTGACCAGATCTGCGAGGTTCCGGGGATCGGCCGCAAGACGGCCGAGACCGTCGCCGCGACCCTCGCCGCCGCGGCCCCTGCCGCACCCGCCGTGAACACGGCGACAGGAGAGATCATTGAGGACGACGAGGCCACCGCATCCGCGACGGCCCCGCCGGAGAACGGGGGAACCACGCATGACTCAGCAGAACAGCCCAGAGCCTGACCGGGGCCCGGCAGCACCCACCGCCGTGCCGGAGCCGGAAACCGGCACCGCACCAGGCCCCGCACCGGGCCAGGACACCGACCGAGACGGAGCACACGTGAGTACGGGCACCACGCGGGAGACCGCCGAGGCCGCCGAGACGCCCATCCCCGAGCTGGTCATCATCTCCGGCATGTCCGGGGCGGGCCGCAGTACCGCCGCGAAGTGCCTGGAGGACCTCGGCTGGTTCGTCGTCGACAACCTGCCGCCCGCGCTGATCCCCACGATGGTGGAGCTCGGCGCCCGCTCCCAGGGCAACGTGGCCCGCATCGCCGTCGTCGTCGACGTCCGCGGCCGCCGCTTCTTCGACAACCTCCGCGAGTCCCTCGCCGACCTCGACGCCAAGGGCGTCACCCGGCGCATCGTCTTCCTGGAGTCCTCCGACGACGCCCTGGTCCGCCGCTTCGAGTCGGTCCGCCGCCCGCACCCCCTCCAGGGCGACGGCCGCATCACCGACGGCATCGCCGCCGAGCGCGACCTGCTGCGCGAGCTGCGCGGCGACGCCGACCTGGTGATCGACACCTCCAGCCTCAACGTCCACGAACTGCGCGCCAAGATGGACGCCCAGTTCGCCGGGGACGAGGAACCGGAGCTGCGCGCCACCGTCATGTCGTTCGGCTACAAGTACGGCCTGCCCGTCGACGCCGACCTCGTCGTGGACTGCCGCTTCCTGCCCAACCCGCACTGGGTCCCCGAACTGCGCCCCTTCACCGGCCTCAACGAGGAGGTGTCCGGCTACGTCTTCAACCAGCCCGGCGCCAAGGAGTTCCTCGACCAGTACACCGAGCTGCTCCAGCTCATCGCCACCGGCTACCGCCGCGAGGGCAAGCGCTACGTCACCATCGCGGTCGGCTGCACGGGCGGCAAGCACCGCTCCGTGGCCATGTCCGAGAAGCTGGCCGCCCGCCTGGCCAGCGAGGGCGTCGAGACCGTCGTCGTACACCGGGACATGGGGCGCGAGTGACCAACCGCACCGTCCGGCTGCACCGCCTGCGCAGGGTCACCTCCGCGCTGGGCAGTGAGCCGTCCCCGCGCGCCGCGCGCGGCAGGCGCGGCGCCACGCCCAAGGTCGTCGCCCTCGGCGGCGGCATGGGCCTGTCCGCCTCGCTGGCCGCGCTGCGGCGCATCACGGGCGACCTGACCGCCGTCGTCACCGTCGCCGACGACGGCGGCTCCAGCGGCCGGCTCCGGGAGGAGCTGGGCGTGCTGCCCCCCGGCGACCTGCGCAAGGCCCTCGCGGCGCTGTGCGGGGACGACGACTGGGGGCAGACCTGGTCCCGGGTCATCCAGCACCGCTTCCAGTCCAAGGGCGACCTGCACGAGCACGCGGTCGGCAACCTGCTGATCGTCGCCCTGTGGGAGCAGCTCGGCGACCACGTGCAGGCCCTGGACCTGGTCGGCAAGCTCCTGGGAGCGCACGGCCGGGTGCTGCCCATGTCCGCGGTCCCGCTGGAGCTGGAGGCGCTCGTACGGGGCCACGACCCGGCGCGCCCCGACGACGTCGACACCGTACGGGGTCAGGCGACGGTGGCGCTGACCCCCGGCGAGGTCCAGTCGGTGCATCTCGTACCGCACGATCCGCCGGCCGTTCCGGAGGCCGTGGCGGCGGTTCGTGACGCCGACTGGGTGGTTCTCGGACCCGGTTCCTGGTTCTCCTCGGTGATCCCCCACCTGTTGGTGCCGGAACTGCTTGATGCCCTGGTGGAGACCAAGGCGAGGCGGATTCTGTCCCTCAATCTCGCGCCCCAGCCGGGCGAAACCGAGGGCTTTTCCCCGCAGCGTCATTTGGAGGTTTTGGCCCGACACGCCCCTAAACTCGCCCTCGACGTGGTGCTGGCCGATCAGGCCGCCGTGCCCGACCTTCCCTCACTCGCCGATGCCGCCAAGCGGTTCGGTGCGACGGTCGAGCTGGCGCCGGTGGCCCGGCCCGACGGAGCCCCCAAGCACGACCCGGAGCTCCTGGCAGCCGCGTACGACCGTATTTTTCGGATGCATGGAAGGATCGGCCCATGGCGATGACGGCAGCGGTGAAGGACGAAATCTCCCGGCTCCCCGTCACCCGGACCTGCTGCAGAAAGGCAGAGGTCTCGGCGATCCTCCGGTTCGCGGGCGGCCTGCACCTGGTGAGCGGGCGCATCGTGATCGAGGCGGAGTTGGACATCAGCTATGCGGCGCGCAGGCTGAAGAAGGACATTCTGGAGATCTTCGGGCACAGCTCGGAGCTGGTGGTGATGGCCCCCAGCGGTCTGCGCAGGGGTTCGCGCTATCTCGTACGGGTCGTGGCGGGCGGCGATCAACTGGCACGCCAGACCGGCCTCGTGGACGGCCGTGGACGCCCCATCCGGGGACTTCCGCCCCAGGTGGTCTCCGGGGCCACCTGTGACGCCGAGGCGGCCTGGCGCGGGGCCTTCCTCGCGCACGGCTCCCTCACCGAGCCGGGCCGCTCGTCCTCCCTGGAGGTCACCTGCCCGGGCCCGGAGGCGGCGCTCGCGCTCGTCGGCGCGGCCCGCAGGCTCTCCATCGGAGCCAAGGCGCGCGAGGTGCGCGGCGTGGACCGGGTCGTCGTACGGGACGGCGACGCGATCGGCGCCCTGCTGACCCGGCTCGGCGCCCACGAGTCGGTACTGGCGTGGGAGGAGCGGCGGATGCGCCGCGAGGTCCGCGCCACCGCCAACCGGCTCGCCAACTTCGACGACGCCAACCTGCGCCGCAGCGCCCGCGCCGCCGTCGCCGCCGGTGCCCGCGTGCAGCGCGCGCTGGAGATCCTCGGCGAGGAGGTGCCCGAGCACCTCGCCGCGGCCGGACGGCTGCGCATGGAGCACAAGCAGGCGTCCCTGGAGGAGCTGGGCGCGCTCGCCGATCCGCCGCTCACCAAGGACGCGGTCGCGGGCCGCATCCGCCGCCTGCTCGCCATGGCGGACAAGCGGGCGCAGGATCTCGGCATCCCCGGTACGGAGTGCAATCTGACCGAGGACATGACCGAGGAGATCGAGGAGGAGATGGCCAAGGGACTCGCCGCCTCCCTGGCCAACGGCTCGATGGCGAACAGCTCCCTGGCGAACGGATCCCTGGCGAACAACGCCACGAGCAGCATGACGGGAACGATGGCGGCCGGGATGACGACCGGTATGACACCCGGGATGGCCAACGGTCTGGCGGCCGGAAGCTACTAGTCCGCACCGTCCCCCGGTGGCGGACTTAATGACTCCGTTACAACTCGCTGCCCCTGGTGCCCAGTTGGGTGCCAGGGGCAGCTTTCTGTGTTCCTGATGTGCTCTTGACGTGGCCATGAATGGTCATGATTCTGACGTCTGTTCACTCACGTGACAGACAAGAGCAAGGGGGGCACATGAGACGCAGAGCGAGATCGATACTCGCCGCATCTTCACTGCTGATAGCCGGGGTGGCGGCGATACCCGTGGCCCAGGCGCAGCCCGCCGGGAACGCCGCTGGGGGCGGCGAGAACGTCTCGGTGTGGGACGCCAAGGTCACCCAGGCGCAGGTGCCGCTGCTCCTGAGGGCGGGCACCGACGCCCACGAGCTGAGCGAGCAGGTCCCGGCCAGGGGCACCGCCACCGTCGAGCTGATCCTCACCCAGAAGCAGGCTTCCGAACTGCGCACCCAGGGTGTCGACATCAGCGAGCGCAAGTTCCCCGCCGCCAGGGCGCGGGCCGCGGCCGAGGGTGACGGCGTGTTCCGTCCGTACAGCGGCAAGGGCGGCCTGGCGGAGGAGCTGCTGGCCGTCGCGCAGGCCAACCCGTCGATCGCCAAGGTCGTCTCCATCGGCAAGACGGTCCAGGGCAAGGACATCCTGGCCCTCAAGCTCACCAAGAACGCCCGCCAGAGCGCCGACGGCTCCAAGCCCGCCACGCTCTACCTGTCCAACCAGCACGCCCGTGAGTGGATCACCCCGGAGATGACCCGGCGACTGATGCACCACTTCGTCAACGGGTACGGCAAGGACGCGAAGACAACCAAGCTCGTCGACAAGAGCGAGCTGTGGTTCATGCTGTCCGCCAACCCGGACGGCTACGACTACACGCACACCGCCCCCGCCGACCGCAACGTCCGCCTGTGGCGCAAGAACCTCCGCGACACCAACGGCAGCGGGAAGACCGAGACCGGCGACGGCATCGACCTCAACCGCAACTTCGCCTACAAGTGGGGCTACGACAACGAGGGTTCGTCCCCCGACCCCACGGACGAGACCTACCGCGGCCCGAAGGTGATGTCCGAGCCCGAGACGGTCGCCCTCGACCGCTTCCAGAAGCGCATCGGCTTCAAGTACGCGATCAACTACCACTCGGCCGCCGAACTGCTCCTCTACGGCGTCGGCTGGCAGGTCGCCACCCCGACCCCCGACGACGTGGCCCTCAAGGCCCTCGCGGGCACCCCGGAGAACTCGGCCGTCCCCGGCTACCACCCGCAGGTCTCCTCGGAGCTGTACGTCACCAACGGCGAGGCCGACGGTCACGCGGGCAACGTCAATGGCATCAAGATGTTCACGCCCGAGATGTCGACCTGCCAGACGATCTCCGACCTGGACCCCAACGACCGGTGGAACGCCCGCGACTGCATGTCGGGCTTCAACTTCCCCGACGACGAGAAGCTGATCCAGCAGGAGTTCGCGAAGAACATCCCCTTCGCCGTCTCCGTCGCCGAGACCTCCCTGACGCCGGACCAGCCGGTCTCCTCCGTCGGCATCGACGCCCCCGACTTCACGCTGGACCCGTTCACCAGCTCGTACGCCCGTGACAAGGACCAGGAGATCAACGTCACCGCCCGCAAGTCGGTGCGCGACAAGGAACTCCGCTACCGCGTCAACGGCGGCAAGGTCCACGACCAGGCGCTGAAGGCGTGGGACGGCGGCGAGACGTACGGCGACGAGGACAACACGTACTTCGACGACTACCGCGCCAAGGTCCAGGACGGCAAGCCCGGCGACAAGGTCGAGGTCTGGTTCACCGGCGAGACCAGGGCCGGGAAGCCCACCGAGAGTGAGCACTTCACCTACACGCTCGCCCAGCGCCCCCAGGCCGCGCACCTGGTGGTCGCCGAGGAGGGCGCACCCGCCACGGAGGTCCAGAAGTACGTCGACGCGCTGAAGGCCAACGGCCGCTCGGCCACCGTCTGGGACGTCGCCACCCAGGGCGCCCCGCACTCGCTCGGCGTCCTCGGCCACTTCGACTCGGTCGTGCACTACACCGGGGCCAACACCCCCGGCGGTGCGACCCAGTACCAGCTGCGCCAGTACCTCAACGAGGGCGGCAAGCTGGTCGAGGCCGGTGAGAAGGCGGGCGGCACCGCCCAGCTCGGCCCGGCCCTGACCGACGACTTCGCCCAGTACTACCTCGGCGCGTACGGCCGGGTGAACTCTCCCGGCGTCACCGGCCTCGCCGGAGCGGGCGGGCTCAGCGGCGTCTCCACCCCGCTCACCGGAACGCCCGGCAACCCGCTGGACACCGCGGGCTCCTACCTGGTCACCTCCGACTCGCTGCCCGCCGCCGAGTTCCCGCAGTTCAAGAGCGCCCAGGCGGGCCGCTACACCGGTGTCGCCAACCCGTACGCCCCCTACCAGGGCTCCTGGATGGCGTCCGCGACCAGTCAGAGCGGCCAGTACAAGCGCCTGACCCGGACCGTCGACCTGACCGGCGTCACCGCCGCCGACCAGCCGGCGCTGCGCGCGGCGCTCAACTGGAACACCGAGCCCGGCTACGACCACGCGTTCCTGGAGGCCCGTACCGAGGGCGGCGAGGACTACACGACGCTGCCCGAGAAGAGCGGCCTCACCAAGAACACCGTCCCGGCCCAGTGCGACCAGGGCTTCTACCTCCAGGCGCACCCGTTCCTGGCGCACTACCTGACCCGCACCGACGCGGGCTGCACCGCTTCCGGCAGCAGCGGCCAGTGGAACAGCTTCACCGGCTCCTCCGCCGGCTGGAAGCAGGTCTCCTTCGACCTGAGTGCCTACGCGGGCAAGAAGGTCGAGCTGTCGCTGGCCTACGCCACCGACCCGAGCGACCTGGGCCGGGGCGTCTTCCTCGACGACACCCGCCTCACCGTCGGCGGCACGGACAAGGACGCCGAGGGCTTCGAGACCTCCCTCGGCGCGTGGGCCCCGACGGCCGCCCCGGCGGGCAGCCCGGCGGTGACCGCCCCGTGGGCCCGTACCGGCGAGCTGTTCCAGACGTACGCGGCGATCACCACGCGTGACACCGCACTCCTGGGCTTCGGCCTGGAGCACGTACCGGACGCCAAGGAGCGCGCCACGCTCCTGGAGAAGGCCCTGAAGAGCATCAAGGGCTGACCGGACGGCATCAAGGGCCGTCCTTCACGGTCACGCAGAGTAATACGGACAAAGGTCCCGGCGGCCCCTGCTACCCGCTCCATTACTGGGTAGTACGGGTCGCCGGGTCATGTTCCGGCCACGGCCCGGCCGTACTCGATGCGACGTCAAGGTCTACGGAGAGGTAGGGTCGACAGCGGTCGGGGACATCCCATTCAAGCTCGCCGTGGCGTCGAAACCTCGGCGTACCAACGAGGAGATCGGTTCGTGACGATCCGCGTAGGCATCAACGGCTTCGGCCGCATCGGGCGCAACTACTTCCGGGCGCTGCTGGAGCAGGGTGCGGACATCGAGATCGTGGCTGTCAACGACCTGGGTGACACCGCGACCACCGCGCACCTTCTGAAGTACGACACCATCCTGGGCCGTCTCAAGGCCGAGGTGTCGCACACCGAGGACACCATCACCGTCGACGGTCACACCATCAAGGTGCTGTCCGAGCGCAACCCCGCCGACATCCCGTGGGGCACGCTGGGCGTCGACATCGTGATCGAGTCCACGGGCATCTTCACCAAGAAGGCCGACGCCGAGAAGCACATCGCCGGTGGCGCCAAGAAGGTCCTCATCTCGGCTCCGGCCAAGGACGAGGACATCACCATCGTGATGGGCGTCAACCAGGACAAGTACGACGCCGCGCAGCACCACATCATCTCCAACGCCTCCTGCACCACGAACTGCGTGGCGCCGATGGCGAAGGTTCTCGACGAGAACTTCGGCATCGTCAAGGGCCTGATGACGACGGTGCACGCGTACACCAACGACCAGCGCATCCTGGACTTCCCGCACTCGGACCTGCGTCGCGCCCGCGCCGCCGCCGAGAACATCATTCCGACCACGACGGGTGCCGCGAAGGCCACCGCTCTGGTCCTCCCGCAGCTCAAGGGCAAGCTCGACGGCATCGCGATGCGCGTGCCGGTCCCGACCGGTTCGGCCACCGACCTGGTCGTCGAGCTCGACCGCGAGGTCACCAAGGACGAGGTCAACGCCGCGTTCAAGAAGGCGTCCGAGGACGGTGACCTGAAGGGTTACCTGTACTACACCGAGGACCCGATCGTGTCCTCGGACATCGTCAGCGACCCGGCGTCGTGCACCTTCGACTCCCTCATGACGATGGTGCAGGACGGCAAGACGGTGAAGATCCTCGGTTGGTACGACAACGAGTGGGGCTACTCCAACCGTCTGGTCGACCTGACCGTCTTCGTCGGCGGTCAGCTCTGATCAGCAGTAGCTGAGAGCATGAAGATGTGAGCGACAGGGCTCGGGCAGCGCAATGCGGCGCTGTGCGAGCCCTGTGGCCTGTCCAGCCCTCCTGAGGAGCCGTAACTCATGAAGACGATCGACGAACTCATCGCCGACGGGGTCGCAGGCAAGCGGGTCTTCGTCCGCGCCGACCTCAACGTGCCGCTCGACGGCACGAAGATCACCGACGACGGCCGCATCCGCGCCGTCCAGCCGACGATCGCCAAGCTCGCCGCCGCGGGCGCACGCGTCATCGTCGCCTCGCACCTGGGCCGCCCCAAGGGCACCCCGGACCCCGCCTTCTCGCTGGCCCCGGCCGCCGCGCGGCTCGGCGAACTGCTCGGCGCGGACGTGGCGTTCGCGACCGACACGGTCGGCGAGTCCGCCCGCAGCACCGTCGAGGCACTGACCGACGGCCAGGTCGCGGTCATCGAGAACCTGCGCTTCAACGCCGGTGAGACCGCCAAGGACGACGCCGAGCGCGGCGCCTTCGCGGACGAGCTCGCCTCCCTCGCCGACCTGTACGTCGGCGACGGCTTCGGCGCGGTGCACCGCAAGCACGCGTCGGTCTTCGACCTCCCGGCCCGGCTGCCGCACGCGGCGGGCGACCTCATCGCCACCGAGGTCGGCGTCCTGAAGAAGCTCACCGAGGACGTCAAGCGTCCGTACGTCGTCGTCCTCGGCGGCGCCAAGGTCTCCGACAAGCTCGGCGTGATCGACCACCTGCTGGAGAAGGCCGACCGCATCCTGGTCGGCGGCGGCATGGCGTACACCTTCCTCAAGGCACAGGGCCACGAGGTCGGCATCTCGCTGCTCCAGGAGGACCAGATCCCGGTCGTCCTGGAGTACCTGTCGCGCGCCGAGAAGAAGGGCGTCGAGTTCGTCCTTCCCGTCGACGTCCTGGTCTCGGCGGAGTTCCCCGACCTCAAGGGCAAGACCCCGGCCAACCCCACCACGGTCGCCGCGGACGCCATCCCGGCGGACCAGGAGGGCCTGGACATCGGCCCCAAGACCCGTGAGCTGTACGCTGCCAAGCTGGCCGACGCCGCCACCGTCTTCTGGAACGGCCCGATGGGCGTCTTCGAGCACCCGGACTACGCGGGCGGCACCGCCGCCGTGGCGCAGGGCCTGCTGGACAGCAACGCCTTCTCCGTCGTCGGCGGTGGCGACTCGGCCGCCGCGGTCCGCATCCTGGGCTTCGACGAGAACGCGTTCGGCCACATCTCGACCGGCGGCGGCGCAAGCCTCGAATACCTGGAAGGCAAGAGCCTGCCCGGCCTTGTCGCACTGGAGGACTGATCCTTAGATGAGCACCACCCGTACCCCGCTGATGGCGGGCAACTGGAAGATGAACCTCAACCACCTCGAGGCCATCGCCCACGTCCAGAAGCTCGCCTTCGCGCTGGCCGACAAGGACTTCGACGCGGTCGAGGTCGCGGTCCTGCCGCCCTTCACCGACCTGCGCTCCGTGCAGACCCTCGTCGACGGCGACAAGCTGAAGATCAAGTACGGCGCCCAGGACCTGTCGGCGCACGACTCCGGCGCGTACACCGGCGAGATCTCCGGCGCGATGCTGGCGAAGTTCAAGTGCTCCTACGTGGCCGTCGGCCACTCCGAGCGCCGCCAGTACCACGACGAGACCGACGAGGTCGTCAACGCCAAGGTGAAGGCCGCGTACAAGCACGGCATCACCCCGATCATGTGTGTCGGTGAGGGCCTGGACGTCCGCAAGGCGGGCAACCAGGTCGAGTACACCCTCGCCCAGGTCGACGGCGGTCTGAAGGACATCCCGGCCGAGCAGGCCGAGACCATCGTCATCGCGTACGAGCCCGTGTGGGCCATCGGCACCGGTGAGGTCGCCACGCCCGAGGACGCGCAGGAGGTCTGCGGTGCGATCCGCGGCCGTCTCGCCGAGCTGTACTCGCAGGAGCTGGCCGACAAGGTCCGCATCCAGTACGGCGGTTCCGTCAAGTCCGGGAACGTCGCCGCGATCATGGCGAAGCCGGACGTCGACGGTGCGCTGATCGGCGGCGCGGCGCTGGACGCCGACGAGTTCGTCAAGATCGTCCGCTTCCGCGACCAGTAGTCGCCCTCCTGTCGGGCCCGGCCGCTACCAGTAGTACTGGCAGTGAGTAGGCCCTAGGGCCGATCCGTCGTACTCTGACGGGGGTCGGTGGCTCGCCACCGGCCCCCGTCGTCTTTGTCTGATCCGAGGAAGTTGGTCCAGCCGTGGTTATGGGGTTCTCGATCGCCCTGATCGTATTCAGCCTGCTGCTGATGCTGCTGGTTCTGATGCACAAGGGGAAGGGCGGCGGCCTCTCCGACATGTTCGGCGGCGGCATGCAGTCGTCCGTCGGAGGGTCCTCGGTCGCCGAGCGCAACCTCGACCGGATCACCGTTGTCGTCGGTCTGGTCTGGTTCGCACTCATCGTGGCGCTCGCGCTGCTGATGAAGCTCGACGGCTGACGCACATCGTCCGGTACGACGCCGGGATCGCGGCCTATCATGGGCAGGCGTCCCGGCGTCGGGGTGTAACTCCCCTCACTGGACGCGCGTTGAGCCTTTATCGAGACGGGGCGCCCGCCGCGAGGTCGTACGACGAAGCCTCGCAGCACCTTCACGCAGGGAGTTACGACCGTGGCAAGTGGCAACGCGATCCGGGGAAGCCGGGTCGGAGCGGGGCCGATGGGTGAGGCCGAGCGCGGCGAGTCCGCGCCCCGCCTGCGCATCTCCTTCTGGTGCTCCAACGGGCACGAGACACAGCCCAGCTTCGCCAGTGACGCGCAGGTCCCCGACACCTGGGACTGCCCGCGCTGTGGATTCCCGGCCGGTCAGGACCGGGACAACCCTCCGGCTCCGCCGCGCACGGAACCGTACAAGACGCATCTGGCGTACGTCCGGGAGCGGCGCAGCGACGCGGACGGCGAGGCGATCCTCGCCGAGGCGCTCGCCAAACTGCGGGGCGAGATCTAGGAACGGAGTGAGGGCCGGACGCCGGGTGGCGTCCGGCCCTCACTGTTTCCTGGTTCTCGCTGCTTCCCGGCTTTCGCTGTTTCCTGGCCCTTCTGGTTGTTTCAGCTGGTCAGCGCGATTGTCAGTGGTACCCCCTACGGTTCTTGCACGAGCTGAACAGTGGGACGTACGGGGGTAGTTGTGGCAGTGGCAGCGGCAGAGGTGGTGGAGGGGCAGGCGCCCGCGTGGCGCGGGGGCTTCGGGAGGCTGTGGTCGGCGGCCGTCGTGTCGAAGTTCGGCGACTCGCTGCGCGGGGCCGCGATGCCGCTGCTCGCCGCCTCGCTCACCGCCGATCCCGTACCGGTGTCGCTGGTGACCGCCTGCGGCTTCCTGCCCTGGCTGCTGTTCGGGCTGGTGGGCGGGGCGGTGGCGGACCGGGTGGACCAGCGGCGGGCGATGTGGACCGTCGACCTCCTGCGGGGCGCCCTGATGGCCGCGTTCGCGGTGGCGGTCGCCCTGGGGCACGCCTCGATCGCGCTGCTCGTCGTGGTGGCGTTCGCCCTGACCACGCTCCAGACGCTCTTCGACAACGCCGCCACCGCCCTGCTGCCCTCCCTGGTCCCCGGACCTGCGCTGGGCACGGCCAACGCCCGGCTGATGACGGGGCAGATGATCGCGGGCACCTTCCTGGCCGCGCCGCTGGTGCCGGTACTGCTGCTCCAGGGGCCCTCCGTGCCGTACGCGGCCGACGCGGCGACGTACGCGCTGGCGGCGGTGCTGATCGCCTCGCTGCGTGCCGAGGCCCCCGAGAAGGAGCCGAGGGCCCCCGGAGCGACCCTGCGGGGCGACATCAAGGAGGGCGTGAAGGCGCTCTGGGCGGACCGCCCGCTGCGAGGGCTCTGCGTCTCGGCCGCGCTGTGCAACGTGGGGGTCGGCGCGCTCATCGCGATGCTGGTGCTGCACATCACCGGCTGGCTGGACGCCGGGCACACCGGATACGTGGTGGCGCTCACCGCGTACGGGGTGGGGAGCGTCGCCGGGGGGCTGGCGGCGGGGCGGCTGGCCGCGGCGCTGGGGCGCCTACGGTGCGTGTTCCTGGCCGGGGCCGTGCAGACCGGGTGCCTGCTGGCCATGGGGCTGGTGCGGGAGCTGTGGGTGAGCGTGGCGGCCCTCGCGGTGTTCGGCTTCATGGGACTGGTGTGGAACGCCAACCAGGTGACGCTGATGCAGGAGCGCGCCCCGGCGGGAATGCTGGGCAGGGTCAGTGCGGCCTCCCGCACGCTCGGCGCCGCGGGGGCCCCGCTGGGGGCCCTCCTCGGAGGGCTGGTGGCGTCGGCCTGGGGGCTGAACACGCCGATGCTGCTGGCCGCCGGACTGTTCGTCCTGTCCGTTGCCGCACTCGCACCTCTGATCAATTAAGTTGGGGAAGCAGCGGGGGATGCAGGCGGATACGAGTAGAAGTGGGCTGATGTCCGAGATGAACGCGATGGATTCGAAGAGCGGCCGGACGGGTACGGACGGCCGCACCAGGCTGAACCAGCTGCCCGCGTGGGCCGCCCTCGGCAAGCACCGGGAGCAGCTGGGCGACACCCACCTGCGCGACCTGTTCGCCGCCGACCCGGCCCGCGGCACGGGCTACACGCTCCAGGTCGGCGACCTGTACCTCGACTACTCCAAGCACCTGGTCACGGACGAGACGCTGGGCCTGCTGCGCGAGCTGGCCGAGGCCACCGACGTCGCCGGGCTGCGCGACGCCATGTTCCGCGGCGAGAAGATCAACACCACCGAGGACCGTGCCGTCCTGCACACCGCGCTGCGCGCCCCCCGCGGTGCGGTGGTCGAGGTCGACGGCGAGAACGTCGTCCCCGCCGTGCACGCCGTCCTCGACAGGATGGCCGCCTTCTCCGACAAGGTCAGGTCGGGGGAGTGGACCGGGCACACCGGCAGGCGCATCAAGACGGTCGTCAACATCGGGATCGGCGGCTCGGACCTCGGCCCCGCCATGGCGTACGAGGTGCTGCGCTCCTTCACCGCCCGTGAGCTGGACTTCCGCTTCGTGTCGAACGTGGACGGCGCGGACCTGCACGAGGCCGTGCGCGACCTGGACGCCGAGGAGACCCTCTTCATCGTCGCGTCGAAGACCTTCACGACGATCGAGACCATCACCAACGCCACCTCCGCCCGCGACTGGCTGCTGGGCAAGCTGGGCGGCGACGATTCCGCCGTCGCCAAGCACTTCGTGGCGCTGTCGACGAACGCCGAGAAGGTCGCCGACTTCGGCATCGACACGGCCAACATGTTCGAGTTCTGGGACTGGGTCGGCGGGCGCTACTCGTTCGACTCGGCCATCGGCCTGTCGCTGATGATCGCCATCGGCCCGGACGGCTTCCGCGAGATGCTCGACGGCTTCCACCAGGTCGACGAGCACTTCCGGACGGCTCCGGCGCAGGAGAACGTACCGCTGCTGCTCGGTCTGCTAGGTGTCTGGTACGGGGCGTTCTTCGACGCGCAGGCGCACGCGGTCCTGCCGTACAGCCACTACCTGTCGAAGTTCACCGCCTATCTCCAGCAGCTCGACATGGAGTCCAACGGCAAGTCCGTGGACCGCGAGGGCAACCCGGTGGACTGGCAGACCGGTCCGGTCGTCTGGGGCACCCCGGGCACCAACGGGCAGCACGCGTACTACCAGTTGCTGCACCAGGGCACCAAGGTCATCCCGGCCGACTTCATCGGGTTCGCCCGTCCGGTCGAGGACCTGACGCCGGGGCTGGAGGCGCAGCACGACCTGCTGATGGCGAACTTCTTCGCCCAGACGCAGGCGCTCGCCTTCGGCAAGACGCCGGACGAGGTGCGCGCCGAGGGCGTCGCCGAGGACCTGGTGCCGCACAAGACCTTCCGGGGCAACCACCCGACGACCACGATCCTGAGCGACGCGCTGACGCCGTCCGTGCTGGGCCAGTTGATCGCGCTGTACGAGCACAAGGTGTTCGTCCAGGGTGCGATCTGGAACATCGACTCCTTCGATCAGTGGGGCGTCGAGCTGGGCAAGGTTCTGGCGAAGAAGATCGAACCGGTGCTTACCGGAACCGAGGCAGGCGGGCAGCTCGACAGTTCGACCGCCGCTCTGGTGGGCAAGTACCGTATGCTGCGCGGCCGTTGAGGCCGGTCGGCTGACGGGCGAGGGGTGACGGTGACGGGGACCGGGGCGGGGACCGGAAGGGCGGCGGGGGCGCTGCGGCTCAGGCCGCCGCGCAACAGGTTCGACCGGAGGGTCGTCCCCTGGTGGCGGGTGCAGTGGCTCGCCCTGGTCCTGCCGCCCGTCCTCGTCCTGGTCCTGCTGGGAGTGCTGCTCGAACCGGCCAGGTTCTGGCTGTTCCTCCCGGCGGCACTGATCGCCGTGCCCGGGCTGGCGGCGGCGCTGTTCCTGCCCGGCTGGTGGTACCGGGTGCACCGCTGGGAGGTCACCGACTCCGCGGTGTACCTCCACACCGGGTACTTCTGGCAGGAGTGGCGCATCGCGCCTATGTCCCGGATCCAGACCGTGGACACCGTGCGCGGGCCGCTCCAGCAGTACTTCGGGCTGGCCACCGTCGTCGTCACCACCGCGTCCGCCAAGGGCGCGGTCAAGATCGAGGGGCTCGACCACGAGGTCGCCGCCGAACTGGCCGAGCAGCTCACACAGATCACCGGGGCGACCCCCGGGGACGCGACATGAGCGAGACGCGCTCGAACGGCCCGGGAGTGGCCCCGGCCGGGGACGTTCCCGCAGGAGACGGGCCCGGGGTCGAGCCGTGGCGGAAGCTCGACCGGCGGGCGGTGCTCGTCGCGGCGCTCCTCATGGGCGGGATCGCTTTCAGCGGCGGAGTGCCCGCCTTCGTCGCCCTCTCCGTTCCCTTCGGAGTGCCGTCCGCGCTCGGCTGGGTGCTCGGCGGGGCCGCGCTGTTCGTCCTGGTCAGCGCGGGCCTGGAGTACGTCCGCTGGCGGCACACCCGGTACCGGATCGGCCCCGAGCGGGCCGAACTGCACACCGGGCTGCTGCTGGTGAAGCGCCGCTCGCTGACCCGTGAGCGCATCCGCACCGTCGACCTGACAGCCCACCCGCTGCTGCGCGTCTTCGGCCTGGTCAAGGTGCGGATCGGCTCGGGGGAGCACAGCGTCGGGGGAGCGGACTCCATCCTCCAGCTCAACCCGGTCACCCGGCGGGAGGGCGACCGGCTGCGCCGCGAACTGCTGAACCGGGCGGCCCTGGAGGACGCGGACGACCCCGCCGACGGCAGGCTCGCCACCCTGGACCCCCGCTGGATCAGGTACGCGCCGCTGTCCTTCGTCGCACCGCTCCTCGGGATCGGAGCCGGTGGCGCGGTGATGCAGGGCAGCGAATGGTTCGGGCTCCAACTGGAGGTCATCGACTGGGTCGGCGACCTGTTCGACGGAGTCACCGTGCTCTGGATGATCGTCACGCTCGCCGTCGTGCTCTTGGCCGCGGGGGTGGTGGGGGCGCTCGGGCTGTTCGTCGAGATGTGGTGGGGGTACCGGCTCGACCGGGAGCCGGGCGGGACGCTGCGGGTGCAGCGGGGGCTGTTCACCTCGCGGTCGATCTCCATCGAGGAGCGGCGGCTGCGCGGGGTCGAGGTGCTGGAGCCGCTCGGGGTCCGGCTGTCGGGGGCGGCCCGGGTGGACGCGGTGGCGACCGGCCTCGCGGAGACCGAGACCGACCAGAAGACCGACCGCAAGACCCTCATCCCTCCCGCACCGAAGGACGTGGCGGAAGCGGTGGCCGCGCGGGTGCTGCGGGAGCCGGTCTCCCCGACCGCCTCGGCCCGGCTGCGGGCGCATCCTCGGGCGGCGCGGGGGAGGCGGCTGAGGTGGGCGCTCGGTTCCGTGCTCGGGGTGGTGCTGCCGCTGGCACTGCTGGGTGTGCTGCTGACGCAGGTGCTGGTGTGGGTGGCGGTGGCCGTCGCGGTGGTCCTGCTCCCGTTGACGGCGCTGATGGCGGTGGACGCGTACCGCTCGCTCGGTCACGGGCTGTCCGGGGACTATCTGGTGGTGAGGTCGGGGTCGATGCGGCGGGCGACGGTGGCGCTGCGGCGGGACGGGGTGATCGGGTTCACCGTGAAGCAGTCGGTGTTCCAGCGGAGGGCGGGGCTGATGACGGTGACGGCGACGACGGCGGCCGGGGTGGGGGCGTACTCCGCCTACGACGTGGGGGCGGGGGAGGGACTGGAGTTCGCCGACGAGGCGGTGGAGGGCCTGCTCGGTCCGTTCCTGGAGCGTGCCCCTTAAGGGCCTGTCCGGCGGATCTTGTCGCGGTCGCGGGGCATGGCACGCACTCCCCAAGGTCTTAAGGACCAGGGGGGACCCCCCTCCTGCGTTGTCGTCAATCGCCGACGCTCCGCGTCGTCTCCATCCTCCGCCTTGCAGCTGCACGCTTCCCCAAGCTCTCAACTTCGTTCGAGCAGGGGAGACCCCATCGACCCCGCTCTGCGGTATCGAGAAGTCGCAGGTCACTCCCTACGGCCTGATCCGCCGGACAGGCCCTGGCCCCCGGCTCCCGAGCCCCTTCCGACGCACCGCGGCCCGGTCGTCCCCCTCGTGGGGGGGAGTGCCGGGCCGCGGTGCGGAGGAGGTCAGGCCGAGGACGGGGGGTAGAGGGACCTCGGGAGTTCTGAGGCCGCCGCCTTGTCCAGGAGCCAGAGGGTGCGGGCGCGGCCGTACGCGCCCGAGGCCGGGGCCTGGATCTCGCCGGGGCCGGAGAGGGCGATCGCCGCCGCCTTCGCCTTGTCCTCGCCCGCCGCCAGGAGCCACACCTCGCGCGCCGCCCGGATCGCCGGGAGGGTGAGCGAGATGCGGGTGGGCGGGGGCTTGGGGGCGCCGTGGACGCCGACCACCGTCCGTTCCGTCTCCCGTACCGCCGGGTGCTCGGGGAAGAGCGACGCGACGTGCGTGTCCGGGCCGACGCCCAGCATCAGGACGTCGAAGGTCGGGACCGGACCGTGGTCCTCGGGGGAGGAGGCCGCGGCCAGTTCGGCCGCGTACGCGGCAGCCGCCGAGTCCGCGTCATCGAAGCCCGCGTCGGAGGCGGGCATCGCGTGCACCCGCGCGGGATCCAGCGGGACCGCGTCCAGCAGGGCCTCGCGGGCCTGCGTGTAGTTGCGGTCGGGGTCCGCGGCGGGAACGTAGCGCTCGTCGCCCCACCACAGGTCCAGACGCGACCAGTCGATCGCGTCCCGGGCCGGGGAGGAGGCCAGAGCGGCGAGGAGACCGTTGCCGTTGCGGCCGCCGGTGAGGACCACCGACGCCGAGCCGCGGGCGGCCTGCGCGTCGACGATCTTCGTGATGAGCCGGGCCGCCGCGGCCTGCGCCATCAGCTCCTTGTCCCGGTGCACCACCAACTGTGGTGCGCTGCTCATCACTTGGAGGCCGCCTTCTTGGCAGCGGAGGAAGCCTTCTTCGCCGGGGCGGGTTTGTCCGAGGCGGCCTTCTCCGGAGCGGCGGGCTCGTCGGCCTTGGAGGCTTCCGCCTCCGCCTTGTCCACGACCGCACCCAGCCGGTCCACGCCGAACTTCAGCGCCGAGGCGTAGGTGTCGTCCGGGTCGAGGCGACGGAGTTCCTCGGCGAGCAGCTCCGAGGTCTCGCGGCGCTTGAGCGCCACCGCGCGGTCCGGCTGGCCGTTCATGCACAGCGTGGCCAGGGAGCCGTCGGCGCGGTCCAGGACGATCGGGCCGTCCTCGGTCTCCATCCGTACGGCCGTCAGACCGGGACCGGCGGAGAGGGTGCGCTTGACCGGGACCGAGAGGCGGTCCGCGAGCCACATGGCGAGCAGCTCGCAGCTCGGGTTGAACTCCTCGCCCTCCACCTCGACCGAGGTGACCTGGGTGGGGAGCTGGTCGAGCGCGGCGGCGAGCATCGAGCGCCACGGGGTGATGCGGGCCCAGGAGAGGTCCGTGTCGCCCGGCGTGTAGTTCTCGCTGCGTGCCGTCAGCTCGTGAATCGGCTGCTCGGCGGCGTACGTGTCGGTCACGCGGCGCTGGCCCAGGGCCCCCAGGGGGTCCTTCGCCGGGTCCACGGGGCCGTTCACCGGCCACCAGACGACCGTGGGGGCGTCCGGGAGCAGGAGGGGGAGCACGACCGACTGGGCGTGGTTGATGACCTCGCCGTACAGGCGCAGCACAACCGTTTCGCCGGTGCCCGCGTCGGCTCCGAGCCGTACCTCTGCGTCCAGGCGCGCCTTCGAGCGGTCGCGGGGCGAGCGCGAGAACCGCTTGACGACGACCAGGGTGCGCGAGGGGTGCTCGCGGGACGCCTCGTTCGCTGCCTTCAGGGCGTCGTAGGCGTTCTCCTCGTCGGTCACGATGACGAGGGTCAGCACCATGCCGACGGCGGGGGTTCCTATGGCCCGCCGTCCCTGCACGAGTGCCTTGTTGATCTTGCTGGACGTGGTGTCCGTCAGGTCGATCCTCATGGCCGGCGCCAGCTCCGTCCGTCTCGTGCGAGCATCTCGTTCGCCTCGTCGGGGCCCCAGGTGCCGGACGCGTACTGCGCGGGCTTGCCGTGGGTGTCCCAGTACTGCTCGATCGGGTCGAGGATCCGCCAGGACTGCTCGACCTCCTCCAGGCGCGGGAACAGGTTGGCGTCGCCGAGCAGGACGTCGAGGATGAGGCGTTCGTACGCCTCGGGGCTCGACTCCGTGAAGGACTCGCCGTACGCGAAGTCCATCGACACGTCCCGGATCTCCATCGAGGTGCCGGGCACCTTGGAGCCGAAGCGCACCGTCACGCCCTCGTCCGGCTGGACGCGGATGACGATCGCGTTCTGGCCGAGCTCCTCGGTGGCGGTGTGGTCGAAGGGGGAGTGCGGGGCGCGCTGGAAGACGACCGCGATCTCCGTGACGCGGCGGCCGAGGCGCTTGCCGGTACGGAGGTAGAAGGGGACGCCCGCCCAGCGGCGGTTGTCGATCTCCAGCTTCACGGCGGCGTAGGTGTCGGTCTTCGACTGGGGGTCGATACCGTCCTCCTGGAGGTAGCCGACGGCCTTCGCGCCGCCCTGCCACCCCGCCGCGTACTGGCCGCGCACGGTGTCCCGGCCCAGATCCTTGGGGATCTTGACCGCGCCCAGGACCTTCGACTTCTCCGCGACCAGCGCGTCCGCGTCGAAGGAGGCGGGCTCCTCCATCGCGGTCAGGGCCAGCAGCTGGAGGAGGTGGTTCTGGATGACGTCGCGGGCCGCGCCGATGCCGTCGTAGTACCCGGCCCGGCCGCCGATGCCGATGTCCTCGGCCATGGTGATCTGCACGTGGTCCACGTACGACCGGTTCCAGATCGGTTCGAACATCTGGTTGGCGAAACGCAGCGCCAGGATGTTCTGCACCGTCTCCTTCCCCAGGTAGTGGTCGATGCGGAAGACCTCGTTCGGCGGGAAGACCTCGTGCACGATCCGGTTGAGCTCCTGCGCGGAGTCCAGGTCGTGGCCGAAGGGCTTCTCGATGACCGCGCGCCGCCAGGAGTTGTCCTTCTGCTCGGCCAGTCCGTGCTTCTTCAGCTGCTGGACGACCTGCGGGAAGAACTTCGGGGGTACGGAGAGGTAGAAGGCGAAGTTGCCGCCCGTGCCCTGCGCCTGGTCGAGCTCCTGGATCGTCGACTTCAGCGTCTCGAACGCGTTGTCGTCGTCGAAGTCGCCCTGCACGAAGCGCATGCCCTGGATCAGCTGCTGCCAGACCTCCTCGCGGAACTCCGTGCGCGCGTGCTCCTTGACCGCGTCGTGCACGACCTGCGCGAAGTCCTCGTTCTCCCAGTCGCGACGGGCGAAGCCGATGAGCGAGAAGCCCGGCGGCAGCAGGCCGCGATTGGCCAGGTCGTAGACAGCAGGCATCAACTTTTTACGGGACAAATCGCCCGTGACGCCGAAAATGACCAGGCCCGACGGCCCCGCGATGCGCGGGAGCCGTCGATCCTGTGCGTCACGCAGCGGATTGCTGCTGGACAAGGTTTTAGCCCTCCGAAGGAGCGAGGCGCTTGAGCTCGGCCTCGGTCGACTTGAGCAGGTCGTTCCAGGCGTCCTCGAACTTGTCGACGCCCTCGGTCTCCAGGAGCGCGACGACGTCGTCGTACGCGATTCCCAGCTTCTCGATGGCGTCGAGCTCGGCGCGGGCCTGCTCGTACGTGCCCGCGATGGTGTTGCCGGTGATCTGGCCGTGGTCGGCGGTGGCTTCCAGGGTCGCCTCCGGCATGGTGTTCACCGTGCCCGGCGCGACCAGGTCGTCGACGTACAGGGTGTCCTTGTAGGACGGGTCCTTGACACCGGTCGAGGCCCACAGCGGACGCTGCTTGTTGCCCTGCGCCTTGTCGAGCGCGGCCCAGCGGTCGGAGGAGAAGACCTCCTCGTACGCCTGGTAGGCGAGGCGTGCGTTGGCGAGAGCCGCCTTGCCCTTGAGGGCCTTGGCCTCGTCCGTGCCCAGGCCGTCCAGGCGCTTGTCGATCTCGGTGTCCACACGGGACACGAAGAAGGAGGCGACCGAGTGGATCTTGGAGAGGTCCAGGCCCGCGGCCTTCGCCTTCTCCAGACCCGCCAGGTACGCGTCCATGACCTCGCGGTAGCGCTCAAGGGAGAAGATCAGCGTGACGTTGACGCTGATGCCCAGGCCGATGACCTCGGTGATCGCCGGGAGACCGGCCTTGGTCGCCGGGATCTTGATGAGCGTGTTGGGGCGGTCCACCAGCCAGGCGAGCTGCTTGGCCTCGGCGACCGTCGCCCGGGTGTTGTGCGCCAGGCGCGGGTCGACCTCGATGGAGACCCGGCCGTCCTGGCCCTGCGTCGCGTCGAAGACGGGGCGCAGGATGTCGGCGGCGTCCCGGACGTCCGCCGTCGTGATCATCCGGATGGCTTCCTCGACGGTCACCTCGCGGGCCGCGAGGTCGGTCAGCTGGACGTCGTAGCCGTCGCCCTGCGAGATCGCCTTCTGGAAGATCGAGGGGTTGGTGGTGACGCCCACGACGTGCTGCTGGTCGATCAGCTCGGCCAGGTTGCCGGACGTGATCCGCTTGCGCGACAGGTCGTCGAGCCAGATCGCAACGCCCTCGTCGGAGAGGCGCTTGAGTGCGTCTGTCATGAGAAATGCATCTCCTAGATCGTGTATACGAGCGTCAGCGCTGGACGGCGGCGAGAGATTCCCGGGCGGCGGCGGCGACGGCCTCGCCGGTGAAACCGAACTCCTTGAAGAGGACCTTGCCGTCGGCCGAGGCACCGAAGTGCTCCAGCGAGACGATGCGGCCCGCGTCACCGACGTACTTGTGCCAGGTGAGACCGATACCGGCCTCGACCGCCACCCGCGCCTTCACCGACGGGGGAAGGACGCTGTCCCGGTACCCCTGGTCCTGCTCCTCGAACCACTCCACCGACGGCATCGACACGACACGCGTCGGGACACCCCCGGCCTGGAGGGCCTCACGGGCCTCGACGGCCAGCTGGACCTCGGAGCCGGTGCCGATCAGGACGACCTGGGCGTCCGTGTGCTGCCCGGAGGGCCCTTCCGCCTCGAAGAGCACGTAACCACCACGCGCGGCGTCCTCGTTGGCCTCGTACGTCGGCACGCCCTGACGGGTCAGCACCAGACCGTGCGGGGCGCCCTTGCCGAAGACCTTCGTGTAACGCCTGAGGATCTCGCGCCAGGCGATGGCCGTCTCGTTGGCGTCCGCCGGGCGGACCACGTTCAGGCCCGGGATCGCGCGCAGCGAGGCGATGTGCTCGACCGGCTGGTGCGTGGGGCCGTCCTCGCCGAGGCCGACCGAGTCGTGCGTCCACACGTACGTCACCGGCAGGTGCATCAGCGCGGAGAGGCGCACCGCGTTGCGCATGTAGTCGGAGAACACCAGGAAGGTGCCGCCGTAGACACGGGTGTTGCCGTGCAGCGCGATGCCGTTCATCTCGGCGGCCATCGAGTGCTCGCGGATGCCGAAGTGGATCGTGCGGCCGTACGGGCTCGCCTCCGGGAGGGGGTTGCCCTCGGGGAGGAACGAGGAGGTCTTGTCGATCGTCGTGTTGTTGGAGCCCGCGAGGTCGGCGGAGCCGCCCCACAGCTCGGGGATGACCGCACCGAGAGCCTGCAGGACCTTCCCGGAGGCCGCACGGGTGGCGACGCCCTTGCCGGTCTCGAAGACGGGGAGCTTCTCCTCCCAGCCCGTGGGCAGCTCACCCGCGTTGATGCGGTCGAACTCGGCGGCGCGCTCCGGGTTGGCGGTGCGCCAGGCGGCGAAGCCCTTCTCCCACTCGGCCTTCGCCTCGGCACCCCGCTCCAGCGCCTTGCGGGTGTGGGCGATGACCTCGTCGGAGACCTCGAAGGACTGCTCCGGGTCGAAGCCCAGGACGCGCTTGGTGGCCGCGACCTCGTCGTCGCCGAGCGCCGAGCCGTGCGACGCCTCGGTGCCCTGCGCGTTCGGCGCGGGCCAGGCGATGATCGAGCGCATCGCGATGAACGACGGCTTGTCGGTGACGGCCTTGGCCGCCTCGATCGCGTTGTACAGCGCCTCGGGGTCCAGGTCGCCGTCCGGCTTCGGGGCGACGCGCTGGACGTGCCAGCCGTACGCCTCGTACCGCTTCAGCGTGTCCTCGGAGATCGCGGTCTCCGTGTCGCCCTCGATCGAGATGTGGTTGTCGTCCCACAGGAGGACCAGGTTGCCGAGCTTCTGGTGACCGGCCATCGAGGACGCCTCGGCGGAGATGCCCTCCTGGAGGCAGCCGTCACCGGCGACGGCGTAGACGAAGTGGTCGAACGGCGACTCGCCGACCGGCGCCCCGGGGTCGAACAGACCGCGCTCGTAGCGGGCGGCCATCGCCATGCCCACCGCGTTGGCGACACCCTGGCCCAGCGGACCCGTCGTGGTCTCGACGCCGACCGTGTGCCCGTACTCCGGGTGGCCCGGGGTCTTGGAGCCCCAGGTGCGGAACGACTTGAGGTCGTCCAGCTCCAGGCCGAACCCGGCCAGGTAGAGCTGGGTGTAGAGCGTGAGGGACGAGTGGCCCGCGGACAGCACGAAGCGGTCGCGGCCGGTCCAGTCGGCGTCCGCCGGGTCGTGCCGCATCACCTTCTGAAAGAGGGTGTACGCGGCCGGCGCCAGGCTCATCGCCGTACCCGGATGGCCGTTGCCGACCTTCTGTACGGCGTCCGCGGCCAGGACGCGGGCGGTGTCTACGGCCCGCTGGTCCAATTCGGTCCACTCAAGGTCATCTGTGGTGGTCGGCTTGGTGCTCACCCTGGGTCAGGGCTCCTCTCCACAATGTTTTAGTCCCGGTGTCTGTTCGCCGCACCGGGGCGCTGTCGAGCCTACCCTCGCCGGAACGCGCAAAATTTCGAGTCCACGCCGTGAAAACAAGAGGCGTTACGGACCAGAGTGCGCGCGTTGAACGGGGTTCGCCTCTCGACGAACGCATTTCCGTATACATCCGGACACTACTCCTGGGGCACCCCGTCCCCCTGCTTGTTCACGGTCGGCCCAACACGACCCCACCCCGGCGAAGGGCGACGTATGGGCAACGTCTAGAGTGGCGTGGTACGCGCAAGTCTTTACCGGGCCTTCACGCCCGGAGCTTGCTTTGGGAATTCTCTGTCAGGGGTGTGCGTGACGGCCGTCGAGTCCCGACCCGCAGGGGTCGCTTCGACTCCCAGCCCGGGGGGCCATCGGCCGTTCGGAGCCCGGGTCAAGGCGTTTGTTGCACTGACCAAGCCGAGGATCATCGAGCTTCTGCTGATCACCACCGTTCCGGTGATGTTCCTGGCGGAGCAGGGTGTCCCGGACCTGTGGCTGGTGCTGGCCACGTGCCTCGGCGGTTATCTCTCCGCCGGTGGCGCCAACGCGCTCAACATGTACATCGACCGCGACATCGACGCGCTGATGGACCGCACGTCGCAGCGTCCGCTGGTCACCGGGATGGTCAGCCCGCGCGAGTGCCTGGTCTTCGGCATCTCGCTCGCGGTGATCTCCACGCTCTGGTTCGGCCTGCTGGTCAACTGGCTGTCGGCCTGGCTGGCGCTGGGCGCGCTGCTCTTCTACGTCGTCGTCTACACGATGATCCTGAAGCGCCGTACCACGCAGAACATCGTCTGGGGCGGCATCGCGGGCTGCCTGCCGGTCCTCATCGGCTGGTCCTCGGTGACCAACTCGATGTCCTGGGCCGCGGTCGTCCTCTTCATGGTCATCTTCTTCTGGACGCCGCCGCACTACTGGCCGCTGTCGATGAAGGTCAAGGACGACTACGCCCGCGTGGGCGTGCCGATGCTGCCGGTCGTCAAGGGCAACAAGGCGGTCGCCAAGCAGGTCGTGATCTACAGCTGGGTCATGGTCGCCGTGTCCCTGCTGCTCCAGCCGCTCGGCTACACGGGCTGGTTCTACACCGTCGTCGCGGCCCTCGCGGGCGGCTGGTGGCTGTGGGAGGCGCACGGCCTCCAGGCCCGCGCCAAGGCCGAGGTCACGGGCGCGAAGCTGAAGGAGATGCGACTGTTCCACTGGTCGATCACCTACGTCTCGCTGCTCTTCGTGGCGGTCGCGGTGGACCCCTTCCTGCGCTTCTGAGTTCCGCGCCGGGTTCGTTCTCGTACGTCCGTGACGGGCGGGACACGTGGTCAAGGCCACGTGTCCCGCCCGTCGCCGTTTTCGCTACTCGTCGGTAGCATCCTGCTCATGGCAGACACCAAGCAGGCAGAGCGGCCCACGGCGAAGTCGGCCGAGAGGGCCGAGAAGTCGGCGGAGCGCAGGACGGCGAAGCTGGCCAAGCAGATCACCGCCTTCGCCGGGCAGCACGGCGGCGCCGAGGGACAGCTCGCGTACATCGGGCAGCGGGGCACCCGCATCGTCCTGGTCGGCGACGACGGCTCCTGGGGCGACCTGGTGGCCCCCACGTACGACGTGGCGAAGGCGGCCACCGAGAAGGCCGGGATCACCGTCCACGAGGACTTCGACGGCGAGTTCGCGGCCAAGGTCGAGACGGGTCCTTACGAGTGGAAGCGGATGGCCGGTATCCAGATCGGCGGCAGCCGGCCCGCCAGGCGCTAGCCGAGGTCCCGTACGGCTCGGTCGGGCCGTACGGAAGCCGTAGTGAACAGGCCCGTCCAGTACCCCGGGGCGGGCCTCACCCGTTAGGCCCTGTGGAAGCGTCACACGCGTCACGCCACCCGCAGGGAGCCCCCGATGTTCGTCACCCCTCCGCCCCTGGTGGACCAGTACTGCCACGGCGTGCTCCGCACCGAGCTGGGTCTGGGCACCTTCGAGGCGCACCTCGGCCGCACCCCGGCGCCGCCCGCCCCCGGCACCACCTTCTTCGACACCCAGACCGGCTTCGCCGTACGCCGCTGGTGTCCGCCCCTGCTCGGCCTGGAGCCGCACTGCCCGCCCGCCCGCTACCTGGCCCGACGCCGCGAGCTGGGCGTCCTGGAGGCGGGGCGGCGGCTGCTGCGCGGCACCGGGATCGCCACCTACCTGGTCGACACCGGGCTGCCGGGAGACCTCACCTGCCCCCGGGAGCTGGCCGTCGCGGGCGACGCCGAGGCGCGCGAGATCGTACGGCTCGAACTGCTCGCCGAGCAGATCGCCGACACCTCGGGCACCGCCGAGTGCTTCCTCGCCAACCTGGGCGAGGCCATGCACGCGGCGACGAAGACCGCGGTCGCGTTCACTTCCGTGGCGGGCGTACGGCACGGGCCGGCGCTCGCGCCGCACCCGCCGGGCCCCGGCGAGGTGCGCGGGGCGGCGGGGCGTTGGCTGGCGGGGCGCAGGGCGGGGGGCCGCCTGTCCGACCCCGTACTCCTGCGGCACCTGTTGTGGAACGCGGTGAGCTGCGGGCTGCCGCTCCAGCTGCACGTGGCGGGGGACCCGGAGCGGCTGACGGAGTTCGCGGCGGCGAGCGCGGGGCTCGGTACCGATCTGGTGCTGCTGCACGACTATCCGTACCACCGGCACGCGGCGCACCTGGCGGGCGTCTTCCCCCATGTGTACGCGGATCTCGGGCCCGCCCTGTCGCAGACGGGGGCGGGGGCGGCGGCGGTGCTCGCGGAGATGCTGGAGCTGGCGCCGTTCGGGAAGGTGCTGTTCTCCAGCGGGGCGCGCGGGCTGCCGGAGCTGCACGTGGTGGGGGCGCGGCTGTTCCAGGAGGCGCTGGCCAGGGTGCTCGGCGGGTGGGTGGCGGAGGGGGCCTGGGCGAAGGCGGACGCGGAGCGGGTGGCCAGGATGATCGCGGCGGGGAACGCGCGGCGGGTCTACCGGCTGGCGTGAGCTCCATGCGTACGAAAGCTCCGTGCGTGCGGGAAGGCTCCGTGCGTACGGGGAGGCTCCGTGCGGACGAGAAGAAGGCCGGGACGGTGTCCGTCCCGGCCTTCTCGTGTCGGTCTGTCAGGCGCTCGCCGGCACCTGGGCGGGGGCGTCGGAGGCGACGCTCTCCGCCGACTCCACCGGGCGCTCGCGCATGCTCAGCAGCAGGCGGATCACCGCGATCCACATGAGGGAGGACAGCAGCATGTGCACGGCGACCAGGAGTTCGGGGACCTGCGTGAAGAACTGCACGTAGCCCACGGCGCCCTGGGCGACCAGCACGATCAGCAGGTCGCGGGAGCGGTGACGGGTGTCGTCCGGCGCGTCCACCATGCGCAGCACCAGGAACATCGCGATGGCCAGCGCGCAGACCACCCACGCGGCGGCGGCGTGCACGTGTGCGGCGTCCGCCCAGTCCCACGGCATGCGCGGCACCTCGCTCTTGTCGCCCGCGTGCTTGCCCGAGCCGGTCACCGAGGTGCCCAGCACGATCAGGACGGCACTCGTCGCGACGATCGCCCAGGCCAGCTTGCGGACCGGACGCGGCACCCTCGGGACGGGCGCGCCGTCGCCCTCGCGGGTGCGCTGCCAGACGGTGACGGCGACCGCGAGGAGGGCGTTGGCGGCCAGGAAGTGACCCGCCACCGTCCACGGGTTGAGGCCCATCCACACGGTGACGCCGCCGACGACGGCGTTGCTCATGACCAGCCAGAACATCACCCAGGCGGTACGGGTGAGGCTGCGCCGCCACGGCTTCGTGGAGCGGGCCGCGATGATGGCCCAGCCGACGGCCGCCGACAGGACGTACGTCAGCATGCGGTTGCCGAACTCCACGAACCCGTGGAAGCCCTGTTCCGGCGTCACGAACAGGCTGTCGGAGGTGCACTTGGGCCAGGTGTCGCAGCCGAGACCGGAACCGGTCAGCCGGACCGCGCCGCCGGTCACGATGATGAAGACGCTCATGACGACCGCGGAGAGCGCGGCGCGCTGGAGCGTACGGGGCGTGGGCGTCCATCGCTGGGCGATGAGGGCGAGGGGGGTCAACACGGCAACCATGGTAGGCGGGTGCTTGTGCGAGTTTTCACGAGGGGGGCGGTGGAGGCGTGTGACCTCACTCCCACGCGCCTATTCCCAGCGGAAGAACTTCGCCGCGGCGCCGAGGCCCAGGACCGCCCACACCGCGAGGACGCCGAGGTTGCCCCACGGCATCGACGCCCCGTGCTGGAGCACGTCGCGCAGGCCGTCGGAGAGCGCGGAGATCGGCAGCAGGCCCAGGACGTCCTGCACGGCGTCCGGGAACTTGTCGAGCGGGACGATGACGCCGCCGCCGACGAGGAGGAGGAGGAAGACGAGGTTGGCGGCGGCGAGCGTCGCCTCCGCCTTGAGGGTGCCCGCCATCAGCAGGCCGAGACCGGAGAAGGCCGCCGTGCCGAGGACCAGGAGGAGGAGCACGGAGACCGGGTCGCCCTGCGGCGACCAGCCGAGGCCGAAGGCGATGGCGGTGAGGAGGACGACCTGGAGGACCTCGGTGACCAGGACGGAGAGCGTCTTCGCCGTCATCAGGGCCCAGCGGGGGAGCGGCGAGGTGCCGAGCCGCTTGAGGACGCCGTACCGGCGCTCGAAGCCGGTGGCGATGGCCTGGCCGGTGAACGCGGTCGACATCACGGCGAGGGCGAGGATGCCGGGGGCGAGGAAGTCGACGGACTTGCCCGTGCCCTGCGGTGAAACAGGCACCGCGATGATGTCGACGGCCGAGAAGAGGACCAGGAGGAGGGCAGGGATGATCACGGTGAGGAGAAGCTGCTCGCCGTTGCGCAGCAGCATCTTCGTTTCGAGCGCGGTCTGCGCCGCGATCATCCGGCCGAGCGGGGCCGCTCCCGGCATGGGGGTGTAAGGGGCGGTGCTCATGGACGCAGGTCCTTACCCGTGAGTTCCAGGCTGTGCTTGCCCGGGGGACGGCCCCCGGACCCCCGGCCGGTGGCGGCGGTGGCGTGGGGCGAGTTCATGGGCGCAGGTCCTTACCCGTGAGTTCCAGGAAGACGTCTTCGAGGGTGCGGCGTTCGACCGAGATGCCGTCCGGCATCACCCCGTGCTGGGCGCACCAGGAGGTGACCGTGGCGAGGAGCTGCGGGTCGATCTTTCCGCTGATGCGGTACGTCCCCGGGATCAGCTCCTCCGCGAGGGTGTCGGCGGGGAGCGCCTTGAGGAGCGAGGTCATGTCGAGGCCGGGGCGGCCCGTGAAGCGCAGGGTGTTCTCGGCGCCGCCTCGGCACAGGTCGGCGGGGGAGCCCTGGGCGATGACCTTGCCCGCGTTCACGATGGCGACGTCGTCGGCGAGCTGCTCGGCCTCGTCCATGAAGTGCGTGGTGAGGATGACGCTCACGCCGCACTCCCGGAGTTCGCGTACGAGGTCCCAGGTGGAGCGGCGGGCGTGCGGGTCCAGGCCCGCGGTCGGCTCGTCGAGGAAGACGAGCTCGGGGCGGCCGACCACGGCCATCGCGAGCGCGAGGCGCTGCTGCTGGCCGCCGGAGAGACGGCGGTAGGTCGTACGGCCGCAACTGCCGAGCCCGAGGCGGTCGATCAGGGCGTCCACGTCGAGCGGATGCGCGTGCAGCTTCGCCATGTGGCGGAGCATCTCGTCGGCGCGGGCGCCGGAGTAGACGCCGCCGGACTGGAGCATCACGCCGATGCGCGGGCGGAGCTTCGCGGCGTCGGCGACCGGGTCGAGACCGAGGACGCGGACCGTGCCCGCGTCGGGCTTGCGGTAGCCCTCGCAGGTCTCGACGGTCGTGGTCTTCCCGGCTCCGTTGGGGCCGAGGACGGCGGTGACGGTGCCGGAGGCGACGGTGAGATCGAGGCCGTCGACCGCGGTCTTGGATCCGTACCGCTTGACCAGGCCGCTGACCTGGACGACGGGCTCTTGTGACATGGGAGCGAGTCTAGGTCCCGGCGGGGAACGGCCCGGCAGGGGGCGGGGCCCGGCAGCGCGCTGACGGCGCCTTTGGCCCCTTACTCCCAGGTCACGCCCATTGTGGGCGAGGGGGCCGAGGGTGCGGAGGGGGTCTCCGGATCGCCTTCCCCGTGATCGTTTCCGCAGGTCAGCTTAGGTTTACCTAAGTGATGCAGTCCACCGATGTTGGTCAAGATCCGGGTTGTCAGGCTCAGGGGAATTACGCAACAATGGCGTTGTGAAATACGAAGGCGAGGTCCCCCAGACGGACGTCGCGACCGGTGAGCGGTCCACCCGCAACCGTGTCGCGCGCTCCATCCTGGACCACGGCCCGTCGACGGTCGCCGACCTGGCGAAGCGCCTCGGCCTCACGCAGGCCGCCGTGCGCCGCCACCTCGACGCCCTCGCCGCCGACGACGTGGTGCAGGCGAAGGAGCAGAGGGTCTACGGGGCGCGTACGCGCGGGCGGCCCGCGAAGGTCTTCGCGCTCACCGACTGCGGCCGGGACGCCTTCGACCAGTCCTACGACCAGCTCGCGGCCGACGCTCTGACCTGGATCTCCAGGGCGGCCGGCGGCGGCGAGCAGGGGGAGGCGGCCGTCACCGCCTTCGCGCGCGCCCGGATCGCCGCGCAGGCACAGGCGTACCGCGAGGCCGTCGAGGCGGCGCCCCCCGAGCAGCGCACGGAGGCTCTGGCGAGGGCCTTGAGTGCCGACGGGTACGCTGCTACGGCGCGAAGCGCACCGGTCGGAGAGCAGCTGTGCCAGCACCACTGCCCTGTCGCCCACGTCGCGGAACAGTTCCCGCAGCTCTGCGAGGCGGAGACCGAGGTCTTCTCCGCGCTGCTCGGGACCCATGTCCAGCGGCTGGCCACCATCGCCCACGGCGACGGGGTCTGCACGACGTACATCCCGAAGAGCAGTCACACCAGTCACGCCAGTGACACCAGTCAGACCAGTCATTCAGCATCGGCAAGCACGGCCGGGAGGAACCCCGCATGACTCTCCCTATCGAGGAGACTGCCCACCCCGAACTTGAGGGCCTGGGTACGTACGAATTCGGCTGGGCCGACCCGGACGTGGCGGGTGCCGCGGCCAAGCGAGGTCTGTCCGAGGCTGTCGTCCGCGACATCTCGGCGAAGAAGAACGAGCCCGAGTGGATGCTGAAGCTGCGTCTCAAGGGTCTGAAGCTGTTCGGCAAGAAGCCCATGCCGAACTGGGGCTCGGACCTGTCGGGCATCGACTTCGACAACATCAAGTACTTCGTGCGCTCCACGGAGAAGCAGGCACAGTCCTGGGAGGACCTGCCCGCCGACATCAAGAACACGTACGACAAGCTCGGCATCCCCGAGGCGGAGAAGCAGCGCCTCGTCGCGGGCGTCGCGGCCCAGTACGAGTCCGAGGTCGTCTACCACCAGATCAACGAGGAGCTGGAGGCGCAGGGTGTCATCTTCATGGACACCGACACCGCGCTGAAGGAGCACCCGGAGCTCTTCCAGGAGTACTTCGGCACCGTCATCCCGGTCGGCGACAACAAGTTCGCGTCGCTGAACTCGGCCGTGTGGTCCGGCGGCTCGTTCATCTACGTGCCGAAGGGCGTGCACGTCGAGATCCCGCTCCAGGCGTACTTCCGTATCAACACGGAGAACATGGGGCAGTTCGAGCGCACGCTGATCATCGTCGACGAGGACGCGTACGTTCACTACGTCGAGGGCTGCACGGCTCCGATCTACTCCTCGGACTCGCTGCACTCCGCCGTGGTCGAGATCATCGTGAAGAAGGGCGGCCGCTGCCGCTACACGACGATCCAGAACTGGTCGAACAACGTCTACAACCTGGTCACCAAGCGCGCCGTGGCGTACGAGGGCGCGACCATGGAGTGGGTCGACGGCAACATCGGCTCCAAGGTGACGATGAAGTACCCGGCCGTCTACCTCATGGGCGAGCACGCCAAGGGCGAGACGCTGTCCATCGCCTTCGCGGGCGAGGGCCAGCACCAGGACGCGGGCGCGAAGATGGTGCACATGGCGCCGAACACGTCGTCCAACATCGTGTCCAAGTCGGTGGCGCGCGGTGGCGGTCGGACGTCCTACCGAGGTCTCATCGAGATCGGCGAGGGCGCTCCGGGGTCGAAGTCCAACGTGCTCTGTGACGCGCTGCTGGTCGACACCATCTCGCGGTCCGACACGTACCCGTACGTCGACGTGCGCGAGGACGACGTGTCCATGGGCCACGAGGCGACCGTCTCCAAGGTCTCCGAGGACCAGCTCTTCTACCTGATGAGCCGCGGCATGACCGAGTTCGAGGCGATGGCGATGATCGTCCGAGGCTTCGTCGAGCCGATCGCCAAGGAGCTCCCGATGGAGTACGCCCTGGAGCTCAACCGGCTGATCGAGCTGCAGATGGAGGGTTCGGTCGGCTGACCCGAACCCCCTTGTCAGCAGCAACCGACTTCCTGATCCAGAGAGAGAGCGCTACGACAGCCATGGCTGAGGCTCAGAACATCCCGGTGGGTTCCACCACCGCCGGTTCCATCGCGGTGGCGGCGGAGTCCACCGTCGCCACGCGCATGAGTGCGCCGCCGTCCTTCGACGTGGCGGACTTCCCCGTGCCGCACGGCCGCGAGGAGGAGTGGCGGTTCACGCCGCTCGACCGGCTGCGCGGGCTGCACGACGGCACCGCGACCGCCGGTGGCGTGCTGACCGTCCGGGTCGACGCCCCCGCCGGTGTCACCGTCGAGACGGTCGACCGCAGCGACGCCCGCCTCGGCAGGGCCGGGAAGCCGGTGGACCGGGTCGCGGCCCAGGCGTACAGCTCCTTCGAGAAGGCATCGGTCGTCTCGGTGCCCAAGGAGACCGTGCTGACCGAGCCGATCCGCGTGTCGGTGCAGGGCGAGGGCGGCACGGCGTACGGCCACCAGGTCTTCGAACTCGGCGCGTTCGCCGAGGCCGTCGTGGTCATCGACCACACCGGTGACGGTGTGCTGGCCGCGAACGTCGACTACGTGCTGGGCGACGGTGCCAAGCTGACCGTCGTGTCCGTGCAGGACTGGGACGACCGTGCCGTCCACGTGGCGCAGCACAACGCGCTCGTCGGGCGCAACGCGTCGTTCAAGTCGGTCGTCGTGACCTTCGGCGGCGACGTCGTACGGCTGCACCCGCGCGTCTCGTACGCCGGTCCCGGCGGCGAGGCCGAGCTGTTCGGCCTGTACTTCACCGACCAGGGACAGCACCAGGAGCACCGCCTCCTGGTCGACCACAACGTCCCGCACTGCAAGTCGAACGTGGCCTACAAGGGCGCGCTCCAGGGGCAGGACGCGCACGCGGTGTGGATCGGCGACGTGCTGATCCAGGCCGCCGCCGAGGGCACCGACTCGTACGAGATGAACCGCAACCTGGTGCTGACCGACGGCGCGCGCGTCGACTCGGTCCCCAACCTGGAGATCGAGACCGGCGAGATCGCCGGAGCGGGCCACGCCTCGGCGACCGGCCGCTTCGACGACGAGCAGCTCTTCTACCTCCAGTCCCGCGGCATCCCCGAGGACGAGGCCCGTCGCCTGGTCGTCCGCGGCTTCTTCGCCGAGCTGGTCCAGCAGATCGGCGTCACGGACGTCGAGGAGCGGCTGCTCGCGAAGATCGACGCGGAGCTGGAGGCGTCCGTCTGATGGCGTTCGTGAAGGTGGCAGCGCTGAGCGAGCTGGAGGCCGACACCCCCAAGCGGGTGGAGGTCGACGGCACGCCGGTGTCTCTCGTACACACCGAGGGCGAAGTCTTCGCGATCAACGACATCTGCTCGCACGCGAACGTCTCGCTGTCGGAGGGGGAGGTGGAGGACTGTGCGATCGAGTGCTGGTTGCACGGTTCGAGCTTCGACCTCCGCACCGGCAAGCCGTCCGGTCTTCCCGCGACGCGCCCCGTCCCCGTTTACCCCGTAAAGATCGAAGGGGACGATGTGCTCGTCTCCGTCACCCAGGAGTCCTGAGTACCCCATGGCAACGCTTGAAATCCGCGACCTGCACGTCTCCGTCGATGTCGAGAACGGCACCAAGGAGATCCTCAAGGGCGTCGACCTGACCGTGAAGCAGGGCGAGACCCACGCCATCATGGGCCCCAACGGCTCCGGCAAGTCCACCCTCGCGTACTCGATCGCGGGTCACCCCAAGTACACGATCACCAGCGGCACCGTCACCCTCGACGGCGAGGACGTCCTGGAGATGTCCGTCGACGAGCGCGCCCGCGCCGGCATGTTCCTGGCCATGCAGTACCCGGTCGAGGTCCCCGGCGTCTCGGTGTCCAACTTCCTGCGTACGTCGGCCACGGCGCTGCGCGGCGAGGCCCCCAAGCTGCGCACCTGGGTGAAGGAGGTCAAGTCCGCGATGGAGCAGCTCCAGATGGACCCGTCCTTCGCCGAGCGCAACGTCAACGAGGGCTTCTCCGGTGGTGAGAAGAAGCGTCACGAGATCCTCCAGATGGAGCTCATGAAGCCGAAGATCGCCATCCTCGACGAGACCGACTCCGGTCTGGACGTCGACGCCCTGCGCCAGGTCTCGGACGGCGTCAACCGCGTCCGCGAGACCGGTGAGGTCGGCACGCTGCTGATCACGCACTACACGCGCATCCTGCGCTACATCAAGCCGGACTTCGTGCACGTCTTCTCGGCGGGCAAGATCGTCGAGTCCGGTGGCCCCGAGCTGGCCGACCAGCTCGAGGCCGAGGGCTACGAGAAGTACGCAACGCGCGACGAAGTCGACACGAAGGGTGGCGCAGCCGCGTGACACAGCTGCCGGGCCTCCTCGACACGGACGCGATCCGCAAGGACTTCCCCCTGCTGGACCGCATCGTCCACGGGGACAAGAAGATCGTTTACCTGGACTCCGCGGCGACCTCCCAGAAGCCGCGCCAGGTGCTCGACGCGCTCAACGAGTACTACGAGCGGCACAACGCCAACGTGCACCGCGGTGTGTACACGGTCGCCGAGGAGGCCACGGCGCTGTACGAGGGCGCCCGCGACAAGGTCGCCGCCTTCATCAACGCGCCGAGCCGCGACGAGGTCATCTTCACGAAGAACGCCTCCGAGTCGCTCAACCTCGTCGCCAACATGCTGGGCTGGGCCGACGAGCCCTACCGCGTGGACCGCGAGACCGAGATCGTCATCACGGAGATGGAGCACCACTCCAACATCGTGCCGTGGCAGCTGCTCTCGCAGCGCACGGGCGCGAAGCTGAAGTGGTTCGGGCTGACCGACGACGGCCGCCTCGACCTCTCCAACATCGACGAGATCATCACCGAGAAGACGAAGATCGTCTCCTTCACGCTGGTCTCCAACCTGCTGGGCACGGTCAACCCGGTCGAGACGATCGTGCGCCGTGCGCAGCAGGTCGGCGCGCTGGTCTGCATCGACGCCTCGCAGGCCGCGCCGCACATGGTGCTGGACGTGCAGGCCCTCCAGGCCGACTTCGTGGCCTTCACCGGTCACAAGATGGTCGGCCCGACGGGCATCGGCGTGCTCTGGGGCCGTCAGGAGCTGCTGGAGGACCTGCCGCCGTTCCTCGGCGGCGGCGAGATGATCGAGACCGTGTCGATGCACTCCTCGACGTACGCTCCCGCGCCGCACAAGTTCGAGGCGGGTACGCCCCCGATCGCGCAGGCCGTCGGCCTCGGCGCGGCCGTGGACTACCTCTCGGCGATCGGCATGGAGAACATCGCGCGCCACGAGCACGCGATCACCGAGTACGCGGTCAAGCGCCTCCTGGAGGTGCCCGACCTGCGGATCATCGGCCCGGCGACGGCCGAGGACCGCGGTGCGGCGATCTCCTTCACGCTCGGCGACATCCATCCGCACGACGTGGGCCAGGTCCTCGACGAGGAAGGCATCGCGGTACGCGTCGGTCACCACTGCGCGCGCCCGGTCTGCCTCCGCTACGGAGTTCCTGCGACCACGCGGGCGTCGTTCTATCTGTACTCCACGCCGGCCGAGGTGGACGCCCTGGTCGACGGCCTGGAGCACGTACGGAACTTCTTCGGGTAGGCGGGGAGCGACAGTGAAGCTGGATTCGATGTACCAGGAAGTCATCCTGGACCACTACAAGCACCCGCACGGGCGCGGCCTGCGCGACGGCGATGCCGAGGTGCATCACGTCAACCCCACCTGCGGCGACGAGATCACGCTCCGGGTGAAGTACGACGGGGAGCGCATCGAGGACGTCAGCTACGAGGGGCAGGGCTGTTCCATCAGCCAGGCCAGCGCCTCGGTGCTGAACGACCTGCTGGTCGGCAAGGACCTGGACCAGGCCCGGAAGATCCAGGAGACCTTCCTGGAGCTGATGCAGTCGAAGGGCGCTGTCGAGCCCGACGAGGCGATGGAAGAGGTCCTGGAGGACGCGGTCGCGTTCGCCGGAGTCTCGAAGTTCCCGGCCCGGGTCAAGTGCGCCCTGCTGAGCTGGATGGCATGGAAGGACGCGACCGCCCAGGCCCTGGGCGAGAGCGCGAAGAAGGAGACGGCATGAGTGACGAGACGACATTGACGACCAAGCCCGCCTCCGAGGAAGAGGTGCGCGAAGCCCTGTACGACGTGGTCGACCCCGAGCTGGGCATCGACGTCGTCAACCTGGGCCTCATCTACGGAGTCCACGTCGACGACGCGAACATCGCGACCATCGACATGACGCTCACCTCCGCGGCCTGCCCGCTGACCGACGTCATCGAGGACCAGGCCAAGTCGGCCACCGAGGGCATCGTCAACGAGCTCAAGATCAACTGGGTCTGGATGCCGCCGTGGGGCCCGGACAAGATCACCGACGACGGCCGCGAGCAGCTCCGCGCGCTCGGCTTCAACGTCTGAGATCCGCTGTTCGTCCGTACGGTATGGCTGTGCCCCCGGTGCTCCTCGCGAGCGCCGGGGGCACAGCCGTTTCTCAGTGCTGTGGGTGCTGTGGGTGCTGCGGGGGCTGCTGGTACGGCGGCGGGGGCGGCAGGTGGGCCGCCTCGGCGAGGGCGGGGGCCAGGTTCTCGCGGCGGATGCGCTGGTCCACGTACAGCAGGCCGGTGGAGAGCTGGGGGAAGAAGGTCGTGATGATCTGGCTGACGAAGCTGCCGAGGAGGGTGATCAGCACGTAGCCGCCCACGGACAGGAACACCTGCACCACGGCCGTGCTCTCGTCGGCCTGGGTGGTGAGGCCGAAGCTGGGGATCATCGAGAACATGCCCAGGAAGCTGAACGGCACCTGGATGATCGAGCCCGCCACCATCGCCATCGCGTACACCAGCAGCGTGATTCCGAAGATCCGCCACCAGGAGCCCTTCACCAGCCGGGCCGACCGGCGCAGCGCCCGCATCGGGCTCGCCGACTCGAAGACGGCGACGGCGGGGGCCAGGCTGAAGAGGGTCCAGAGCCAGATCGCCACCGGCATCAGCAGGAGTCCGGTGATGAGGCCCACTCCGGCGAGGACGTTGGCGAGGCCGCCGCCCTGGTGTTCCACGACCGAGAGCATCAGGGCGACGTAGCCGGTCATCAGCAGGGCCACCATGAGGAACCCGACCAGCCAGGGGATCAGCAGCACGCCGATCACCGCGGGGGCGCGGTTCACCGCCCTGCGCCACACCACGCCGAACGTGGCCGGGCGGCCGAGCACGGCCTCCTGGAGCACGGCGGGGGACGCCGCCTGGGTGACGGCGGTGGCCAGCAACATGCACACCATGCCGACGACGGCGACCACGCCGAAGCCGACGGCCAGGGCAATGAGCTCGGAGGCGAGGGCCGCGTCGTCGTTGGCGCGGTCCGCGGCTTCCGCCGCGTGGAAGGTGTCCTGGTTGGCCCAGATGCCGATGGCCACCGCTGCGCCCGTGACCAGCAGGGCGGCCCCGTACGCGAGTACGGCGGTGCCCAGGAGGGGCTTCCAGTAGCGGCCGAAGGCGGAGAAGGTGCCGTTCAGGATGTCGCTGAGGGCGAGCGGGCGCAGCGGGATCACCCCGGGCTGCGGGGGTTGCGGGGGCGGGGCCCAGGCGCCGCCCCAGCCGGGTCCTGCCGGGCCGGGCGGGGGGCTTCCGTGGGGGCCGCCGGGGTGTGTCACGTCGTGCTCCGTGCGTCAGGGTGATGGGGGGTCACCGTATCCGGGTCCGTACGGTACGGGGAACGGCGGAGGGGGAGAGCGTCGGACCACGGAAGGAAACGGCGAGCGGGGAACTGTGCGGCCGGCGTGTCCTCCGTGGCCGATCGGTCCTAGGTTGTGGCTCAACAGCCGTGCCGTCGAAGGGCGTTGCCATGACACCACCGCCTGCTGCTCCGGTCGTCTCGCTCGCTGCCGATCACCTCTCCGGTGCCGTCGGCGCCACCGCCGATCCGACCGTGCGGGTCCTCGTCTCGCAGGCCGGGGCGAGGCCCGCCGACCTGTCCGTCGTCGCGGTCGCCTCCTCCGACTCCCGGATCGCGGGCGCGGGCGACGTCACCGTGCGGGGGCGGGGCGCGGAGCGCGAAGTGTCCGTACGGGCCAGGGGGCGGGGTCTGTGCGAACTGACGCTGTGCGTCACCGGGCTCGGCGGACGTACCGCCACCGCCGTCCTGCACTACGCGGCCTCGGGGCCCGTCCAGCACGCCGCCGACACCCGGTACTTCACGGGCGCGTGCGACGCGTCCGCCGCCGTCGACGTGGGCGGCGGCCACCTCGTCCTCGCCGACGACGAGTCCAACACCCTGCGGCTGTACGCGCGCGGGGTGTCCGGCGGACCGGTGCGCGGCTGGGACTTCGGGGAGCGGCTCGGGGCGCGCCGGGAGATCGACATCGAGGGCGTGGCCCGCGCGGGGGACACCGACAGCGTGTACTGGCTGGGCTCGATGTCCAACAGCGAGGAGGGGAAGCCGAGGCCGGACCGGTCGCTGCTGTTCCGCACGCGGCTACGCGGTGCGGGCGCGGGAGTCGAGCTGGTTCTCGACGGCTCGTACCGTGATCTGCGTACGGACCTGATCGCCTGGGACGAGTCCCGGGGCGGTGAGCTGGGGTTCGCGGCGGGCGCCGCCGCAGGGCGGAAGCCGCAGCGGATCGACGCGTTCAACGCGGAGGGCTTCGCGTTCGCGCCGGGCAGCACGAGCATCGCGTACATCGGGTTCCGGGCCCCGCTGGTGCCCGCGAAGACGGGCGGGGCGGCGCTGCTCGTGCCCGTGATGAACGTGGACGAACTGGTGGGCGGGGGAGCGCGGGCCGAGTTCGGGGAGCCCGTGCTGCTGGATCTGGACGGGCTCGGCGTCCGGGACCTTTGCCGCAACTCCGCCGACCAGTACCTGATCGTGGCGGGGTCGTGGGCCGCCGACGACAGCTCCGATCCGTACGCCCTCTACGCGTGGGACGGGCAGCCGGGGCACGGGGCGGTCCGGCTGATGGACCTGCCGACCGGGGATCCGGGCGGCTGGGAGTGCGTCGTCGACGTGCCGGACCTCGACGTGCCGGGCGCGCGCGTGCAGGTGATCGCGGACTGCGGGTCGGTGGACTGGTACGGGACCGGGGTGGAGGCCAGGGACCTGCCGCACGCGGCGTGGAAGAAGGCGCGGGCGGTCACCTTCACGGTGACGGAGTAGCTCCGCTCCGGGCGGCCAGCCCGGCGGCCCCGGTGTCCGCCGCGGCCTCGCGCAGGGCCGGGGCGGCGGGCTCGAAGTAGCGCTGGAGCACGCGGAGTTCGTCGGGCCCGAACAACGCGAGGACCGCGCCGATCCGGTGTCGTACCGGACCCAGCGGGTCCTGGAGCTCCCGCGCGGTCAGTGACACCGCCTCGACGTCGACCCGGCGGCGGTCGTCCGGGTCGGGGACGCGGCGGGCCCAGCCGTTGCGGACCAGGCCCTCCGGGCGGGGGCTGTCCGTCCAGGCGTACGTGATGGTGCGGGTCCCGGGTACGGGCGGCGACGCACGGCTGGTCCGCGCCTTCCACAACACCCGCAGCCGCCCGCGCGTCAAGGCGTTCAGCGACTGGCCGGCCGACCGGTTCGGGGCGCGCTGAGGACGACGGCGAGCGCGGCCCGCACTCCCTTCTCGATGTCCGTGGTCGCGGGGATCGCGTCGAGGACCGTGCGGTCGCGGTCCACCACCAGCGTCGCCCGCCGCAGCCGGATCAGGCCGCCCGCCTCGAAGACCGGCAGGCCGAGCGGGCCCGCCAGGGCGAGTCCCGGGTCCGAGAGGAGCGGGAAGCGCAGCTGCTCCTTGGTGCTGAACGTGCGCTGTTCGTGCGGGAGTTGGGTCGACACGCCGTGCACCGTCGCTCCCGCGGCCGTGAAGTGGGCGAGCTGGTCGCGGTAGGTGCAGGACTGGCGCGTGCAGCCCTTCGCGCCGGGGATTCCGGCCCAGCCCGGCGGGTAGTCGGCGGCGTCGGCGTACGCGCCGGGAAAGAAGTACAGAACCGTGTACGGGGTGCCGGGCGCGACCGGGTCGCGGTGCCCGCCGTCGGAGGCGGGGAGCAGCAGCTCCGGGACGCGGGCCCCGCGCAGTGCGCGCACCTGCTCGGCCTCCGGAGCGTCGGCTTCCGTGGCGTCGGTCTCTGTGGCCTCGGCCTTCGTGGCATCGGCCTTCGTGACGTCTGAGGTGTTGTTCATGGGCCCGCTTCCGTCCTCGCATCGTTGACCTGCGGGGACGAGGGTGCCATAGTCAGTTCCGAAAAGGAACTGACAGGAAGTGACCAGGGGGCAGGGGATGTTGGGGACGTTCAAGGACATACCGAGAGCCGTGTGGATGCTGGTGCTCGGCATCTTCTTCAACAGCGTGGTCGCCTTCACCTTCCTCTACCTCTTCGTCTACCTCACCGACGAGCGCGGAATGTCGGTGCCGCAGGCGGGCGTGCTCACCGGCATCGGCGGTGTCGGCCTCGTCGCGGGCAACTTCACTGGCGGCTGGTTCGGCGACCGCTTCGGCCACCGCAGGGCACTGCTCTGCGCGGCGGTGCTCTCCGGCGTCACCCTCGTCCTGCTGCCGCTCATCCCGATCGCCGCCCTGTACGCGCTCCTGCCGCTGTGCAACTACGCGCAGGGCGCCGTCCGGGCCTGCAACGGGGCGCTGGTGGCCGTCACCGTCCCGGACGCCGTACGCCGACAGGGCTTCGCGCTGATGCGGTCGGCGAGCAACGCCGGGTTCACCGTGGGCGCCCCGCTCGGGGCGCTGCTCGCCACCCAGTTCTCGTACACGGTGATCTTCGTGGCGGACGGCGTCGGGACGCTTCTCTTCGCGGTGTACGCGGCCCGGGTGCTGCCCGCGCGCGGCAGGGAACGGGCCAAGCCGGGCCCGGGGGAGCAGCGGGGGCTCTGGCGGGAGCTGCGGGCGCGGCCCGCCGTGGCCGTACTGCTCGTGGCGAGCTTCTTCGCGGACATCGTGTACCGGCAGCTCTTCTCGACCTACCCGGTCTTCCTCACCGACCACGGCCACGCCACCCAGGTCTACGGCTGGATGTTCTCCATCAACGGCGGTCTGATCCTGCTCCTCGAACTCCCCGTCACCGCCGCCCTGCGCAAGCGGCCCCCGCTCGCCATCGTGGGCGCGGGGCTCATGCTGGTCGGGCTCGGGTACGGGCTTCTGATGTTCGGGGCGGGCCTCGCGCTCGCGGCGGCGACGATGCTGCTGATCACCCTGGGCGAGATCCTCTACAAGACCCCGGCGAACGCGTACGTCGCCGATCAGGCGCCCGCGCACGCGCAGGGCCGGTTCCAGAGCCTGTACGCGGGCGTGTCGGTGAGCGGCGTGGTGCTCGCGCCGCCGCTGGGCGGGGCGCTGTACGAGGCCGCGCCGGGCGTGCTGTGGCCGCTGTGCACGGTGGTGGCGGTGCTGGCGGGGTGCGCGGTGGTGGGGGCGGGGCGGATGAGGCCCCGGTCCCTCGCCGGACGTACCGGTGTGGGGGCGGGCGTGCCCGTGCCCTCCCGGTCCGCAGGGACGCGGGAGGGCACGGGGGCCTGACCTGACGGTCAGTTGTGGCTGTGCAGGACCTCGTTGAGTCCGCCCCACACCGCGTTGTTCGGGCGGGCCTCGACGGCGCCCGACACGGAGTTGCGGCGGAAGAGGATGTTCGAGGCTCCGGACAGCTCGCGGGCCTTCACGATCTGGCCGTCGGGCATCGTGACGCGCGTACCGGCGGTGACGTAGAGCCCCGCCTCCACGACGCACTCGTCGCCCAGCGCGATGCCGACCCCGGCCTCCGCGCCGACGAGGCAGCGCTCGCCGATGACGATGCGGACGTTGCCGCCGCCGGACAGGGTGCCCATGGTGGACGCGCCGCCGCCGATGTCGGAGCCGTCGCCGACGACGACACCGGCCGAGATGCGGCCCTCGACCATGGAGGTGCCGAGGGTGCCCGCGTTGAAGTTCACGAAGCCCTCGTGCATGACGGTGGTGCCCTCGGCGAGGTGCGCGCCGAGGCGCACCCGGTCGGCGTCGGCGATCCGTACGCCCTTGGGTGCGACGTAGTCCGTCATGCGCGGGAACTTGTCGATCGAGGTGACCTGGAGGTGCAGGCCCTCGGCGCGGGCGTTCAGCCGCACCTCTTCGACCGCGTCCACGGCGACCGGGCCGAGCGAGGTCCAGGCGACGTTGGCGAGGAGGCCGAAGAGACCGTCCAGGTTCTGGCCGTGCGGCGTGACGAGGCGGTGCGAGAGCAGGTGCAGGCGCAGGTACGCGTCGTGGGCGTCGAGCGGCTTGTCGTCGAGCGAGGCGATGACCGTACGGACGGCCACGACCTCGACGCCGCGACGGGCGTCGGGGCCCAGCGCCTTGGGGGCGGCGGCCCCGATGAGTTCGGCGGCGCGCTCGGCGCTGAGGCGCTCGGTACCGGCCGGGCCGGGCTCGGCGACGAGCTCGGGGGCGGGGAACCAGGTGTCGAGGACGGTGCCGTCGGCGGCGAGGGTGGCGAGTCCGGCGGCGACGGCGCCGGTGGTGCGAGTAGCAGTCGTATCGGTCATGACAGGAAACCTAACCGGCGGCGGCCCGCGCGGGCGAACCGGTCTCGCCCTGCGGAGGGCGCGTCGCGGGTCTGGCGCTGGGTGTCGCCGGTCTGCGGCTGGGTGGCGCCGGTCTGCCGCTGGGCGTCGCCGGTTTACGGGAGTGTGCCCCCGGGCTGCGGCTGCGCGTCGCGGCCGAGTGCCGTCCGGAGGCGGCCGAGCCACTCCGTGCCCAGCCGCAGCCCGTCGGGGAACTGGTCGTCCCGGTCCCAACGCCACGTGGTGATCATCGCCAGTACGAGGATCCGGCACTGCCGCACCAGCTCCGGGTCGGCCCCCGGGTAGTGCCCGTCGACCTCCTCCGGGGCGTGGGCGAGGTCGAACTCGACGGGGCCGTGGCAGCACGTCTCCAGGTCGATGAACAGGGGCCCGTCCGCCGTGGCGAGCACATTGCCCGGATGCGGCTCGCCGTGCAGAAGCTGCCCGGGGCCGCCGCGTTCGTCGATCGCGCGGCCCAGACTCCGCAACGTACCGTCGAGCAGCTCCCGGTCGGCGTCGGCGAGCGCCGGAGTGCGGTCGCGGTCCGCGAGGAGCCGCCGGGCCTCTTCCACGCGGGCCGTGAAGTGCGGCACCGGGACGCCGAGGGTGTCGAGCGTGCGCATCCCGGCGTGCAGCCGCGCGAGCGCGTCGGCGTACGCGGCGGGCGGGACCTCGTCGGGAGCGGGCGCGTAGTAGGTCCACAGCGTGATCTCGAAGCCGTCCCGCTCGTGGACGCGGGGCTCGGCCCGGGGATCGAGCAGCGCCACCGGGCAGCCGGCCGCCGTGAGCCGCCGGGCGAGGCCGACCTCGACGTGCGCGACCTGTTCGGCCTCGGACGCCACCCGTGCCAGTACGTCACAGGGCAGCAGTCGCAGAGTGAGCTTGTTCGAGTCCTGGAGCACGACCGCCTCGTCGGCCCTCAGACCGAGCGACGTGGTGATCGACAGGGCTGCGGCGACCGCACGCCGCGCCTGTGACGTCTGCATCGCTGCCCGGTCCCCCCCGCAGGTCTCCCCGGTTTCCCCCGGGCGCAGGCACCCTACCGCCCCGGTGCCGTCTGGTCAGTTCAGGCCGAACCGGGCGATGGGGCCCAGCAGTTCCCGCTCCTCGTACGCGAAGTGGGAGAGCAGGGTGTCGCTGAGCAGGTCCAGGGTCTCGCGCAGCGGGCCGAACTCGCCGGGGTGGGTCACCAGGCGGATCAGGGCCTCGTCGACGTCCTCGATCAGGCCGTGGATCGCCAGGTGCTCGCTGTTCAGCCGTTCGACGACCGGGGCCAGGTCCTTCTGCGAGGCGGCCAGGTAAGGGAAGATCGAGTCCGACTCCAGGGTGTGGTGGCCGGTCATGCCCAGGCACTGGCGCTGGCAGATGCCGCCCAGCGCCCAGTTGTTCGCCCGGACGGACATCCGGTTCAGGTCGTCGCGGGCGTCGCCGATCGACCGTGCGCCCTCCTCCACCTGGCGCAGGCTCTCGCGTACCTGGCGCATCTCCTTGCGGTACATGTCGTGCATGTCGCGGAAGTGCCTGGCCGCCGCGAGACCCTGCTCGTCGAAGACCACCGAGCCGTCGGGCTCCGGTGCGCCGGGGCGGGTCGGCTCGTCCAGGACCGTGCGGTCACTGATCCGCTCGGCGGGCGGGCTGGTCGGGGTCAGCCCGGTGCGCCTGGTCAGCCAGAACTCGTCCGTGTCGTCGTTCATGACCACATTCAACCGGAATGTGGTGATCTATGCGCATCAGCTCCCCGTACGCCGCCAGCAGCCCGTCGACCACCTCGGTGGCGGCGGGCTGCAACGGTTCGCGGACCGGTCCCGCCGGGAGCCCGACCGCGTTCAGCAGGGCCTTCGCGGTGACCGTGCCGGGCAGCCCGGACGCCATCATCAGCTCCGCGAGGGGGAGCGTGCGGTGGTGCAGGCGGGCCGCCGCCGCCACGTCGCCGCGCGCGTACGCGTCCAGCGGGGCGCGCATCGCCCGCGGGGCGACGTTCGCCACCGTGCTGATGAAGCCCGTGCCGCCCACCGAACGCAGCGGCAGGTTCGTCTCCTCGCAGCCCGAGTAGTAGGCGAGGCCCGTGCGGGCGATGACCTTCGCACTGCCCAGCAGGTCGTACGCGCAGTCCTTCACGCCCGTGATGCGCGGGTGCCCGGCCAGCCGCAGCATCGTCTCGACCTCGATCCGCACCCCCGTGCGGCCCGGGATGTCGTACAGGACGACCGGGATGCCGACGGCGTCCGCGACCCGGCGGAAGTGCGCCTCCAGCGCCGCCTGCGGGGGACGGCTGTAGTACGGGGCGACCACCAACAGGCCGTCCGCGCCCGCCTGTTCGGCCGCCCTGGCCAGCTCCACGGTGTGCGCGGTGTGCGCGCTGCCGACCCCCGCGAGGAGCGGCACGCCCGGGCCGACCGCCTCGCGCACCGCCCGCAGCAGCGCGAGCTTCTCCGCGTCGGAGGTGGTGGGGGACTCCCCGGTCGTGCCGTTCAGGACCAGGCCGTCGCAGCCGCCGACGGACACCAGGTGGTCGGCCAGCTTCTGCGCGCCGGGCAGGTCGAGGGCTTCGCCCGTGGGGGAGAAGGGGGTGATCATCGCGCAGAGTGCGCGGCCGAAGGCGGTGGGCGTCGTCATGTGCGCAGTCTCGGGGGCGTCCACCGTTCAGGTCCACTTAGAACTTCTCCGCTCGAAAGGTAAGCGGAAGTGGACGGTTGTCCGGCTCTGGCATGATCCCGGGCAGGGGAGGCGCGGAGCGTTCCGCGCGGGTCCGGGGGAGCGGCGACGTGAGTGTGCGTACGGGGACGAAAGTGGCTGCGGCGGCGCTGTTCGGGGCGCTGTTCCTGTCCGGGTGCGACGGCTTCCTGGTTCCGTCGGGCGAGGGTGAGCAGCAGGCCGAGGAGTCCGGGGTTTCCCCCTCCCCCTCGGACCCCGGCCGTCCCACGGCCCCGCCCACCGCCACCGTGCCGCCCGCCGTCGCGGCGCCGTCCGCCGGGGCCGCGTACGACGCGGACTGCCCCGCCGGTGTGCGCGTGGACATGGGGGAGATCCAGGCGGCCCTGATGCACCGGCTCGCCGTCCTCACCCTCACCAACTGCGGCGACACGCCCTACGAGCTCTCCGGCCGCCCTTCCGTGAAGGCGTACGCCGCCGACGGCACGGCCGTCGACATCGAGGTCGACGTCAAGGAGGAGGGCAAGCGGGCGGACGCCGTGGTGCTGCTGCCGCCCGGCGGGGTCGCGTACTCCCGGCTCGACTGGCGGCCGTACGACGGTGTCGAGAAGGCGCAGACGCTGAAGATCGCCGCGGGACCCGGGCACGACGTGCGCAGTTTCCCGCTGGAGGAGGACGTGCGGATGGTCGACGCCTTCGACGTCACCCCGTGGGCGCTGACCCGCCCGCAGTGACGCGTACGGCGTGCGCGCGGCGAGCGGTCCGGGCTTTGGAGCGGCGGCCGCCGGGAAGCCGGGACCCCGGCGGCACGCCTCTCCTCACGGGGACTACGGGCGGAAGCGGAGCACCTGCGGGTCGTGGTCGCTGTTCTGGTCGGCGAACTCCGCGTTGATGTGCACGCTGTCGTAACGGAAGTCGTCGATCGCGGGGCTCGTCAGGATCTGGTCCAGGACCTGGGCGTTGCCCTGGAAGACGTAGGAGTAACGCTCCGAGCGGGGCAGGGACGTGACGGCGGCGCGCAGGGCCTTGCCGTCGGTGAGGGCCTTCGTCGTCGCGGAGAACTCGAAGTCGTTGATGTCGCCGAGGACCAGGACGTTCGCCCGGCGGTCCGCCTTCAGGGCGTCCTTCACGAAGGTGTTCACCGTCTGCGCCTGCGCCAGGCGGCGGACCTCCGAGGAGCGCACCGGCGGCTGGTGGTGCGAGGTCAGGGCCTCGTCGCCGCCCTTGGAGCCGAAGTGGTTGGCGATCACGATGACGGGCTCGCCACGGAAGCGGAACTCGGCCGCGAGGGGCTTGCGGCTGTTCTCCCAGGCGGTGCTGGAGGGGGCGATGCGGCCGGGGGAGAGGGTGAGCGCCGCGTGGCCCTTCTCGCGTACGACCCCCGTGGCGGTCGTCGCGTCGCCGCCCGCGCGGTGGGTGAAGGAGACCCGGGCCGGGTTGTAGAGGAAGACCTGGCGGATGTTGCCGCCGGGCTCGCCGCCGTCCTTGTTGTTCTCCGGGTCGATCGAGGTCCAGGAGTACGCGGGACCGCCCGCGGCGGCGATCGCGTCCGTGAACTTCTTGACCGTCTGGCCCGCCGCCACCGTGCCGTCGTTCTTCGCGCCGTTGTCGTCCTGGATCTCCTCCAGGGCGAGGATGTCCGGCGAGGCGAGGTTGTCGACGACCGCCTTTGCGAGGGCGTCGAACTTCTCCTGCGGGTCGGTCGGGTCGAGGTTCTCCACGTTGTACGTGGCCACGGCCAGCTCGCCGCGACCCTGCTTGCGGGTCTTCTCGCGCTTCAGGCCCTTGTCGACGACCTTGCCCAGGCTCTGCGCGGTGAGGGTGTAGCCGCCGAACTGGTTGAAGTCGAGCGGGCCGGTCGCACCGCCGGACAGCACGTCGCCGACGTTCGCCTTCGGGAACGGCTGCTGGGCGAGCGGGGCCAGCTGCTGTATCTGTATGCGGCCGGTGTTCTGCGCGTCGTACGAGCCGTAGACGGTGCCGCCGCGCCGGTTGTCGTTCTCGTGCGGCTTGACCGTCACCCACAGCTCGGCGTGCGCGTCGGTCGCGCCGACGACGCGGGAGGTGCCGACGCGGACGTTCGTGCCCTCCAGGGACTCGTAGTAGTCGAGGGCGTAGCGGCGCGGGTTCAGGGCCAGGCCGTTGATGCTGCCGCCCGCGGCGGGGTCGCCGGAGGGGGCGTAACGGCTGGGCACCGTACGGGAGTCGATGAGGACGGGGGCCGGGACGGCGTTGCCGGAGGAGACGACCGTCACCGTCGGCTTGGAGAGCTGGGTGAGGGACTGGTTGCCGGAGTTCAGGCCGCCCGGGACGTACTCGGTGACCGTGCCGGAGACCTTGACCGCGTCGCCGACCGCCACGGTCGGGGCGGCGGAGGTGAAGACGAAGACGCCCTCGCTGGTGGCGGCGTCGCCGTCACCCGTGGCGTCCTGGAACCAGAAGCCCTTCGAGCCGTACGTACGGACTCCGGTGACGATGCCCTCCACGTCGGCGACCTGCTTGCCGACGAGCGGGGAGATCCGGGTGGAGCCCTGGATGTCGTGGATGCGGACCGGGGCGGCGGCCGCGCTGTCGGCGGTGGCCGACGCGGCGCCGCCGAGCAGGCCCGCGGCGAGGGCCGTGGTGAGGAGGGTGGCGACCGCGGTGGTTCTCGGCAGGGAGCGGGACGTCATCAGGGGACTCCGGAGGTGAGGGCTGTGCGCGGACCGCAGGGGCCCGCGACGAAAGAGTTCTACGCGCGTCAATCTCTTGCCTGTGCGGGGGTGTTGTCAAGGTTCCCGGGACGACCTGTCGGTGCACGAAACTTGACGGGTACATGAACCCGAAGGGATCGGTGCAAATGCGTCTACGCTGGGGGCCGCCCCACCCTCTTTGTCCCCCGTGTGTGCCCCGAGGAGAGCCCCCAGATGTCCGAAGACCGCCCCACCCTGCCGCCGGTGCGGCTGCACTCGGACGCGTCGCTCGCGCGGGACGCGCTGGCCGCGCCGCTGTTCGCCCGCGCCGTCACGCTCGCCCGCTGGGCCTCGCCCGACACCCGGGTCGGTGCGGGCGGCGAGCTGGTGGAGGAGCAACTGCCGGATGCCGCAGCGGTGTTGAAGCTGGGCCCGGCCGACGGGGTGGAGGACGAGGAGGACGCCGCCGCGTTCGCGAGCGAGGCGTGGCGCACGGCCGTCGACACCGGCCTCGTGGACGTCATCGATCCGCCGGAATCCGACGACTCCGCGACGGAGGGGGCGTACGGCACGGCCGCGCCGGGCGAGGCCCTCGCGGTGGTCGCGGGCGGCAGCCCGCAGGACGTGCTCGGCCTGTGGCTGGAGGCGTTCGACACGGCCTTCGCGGACGCCACCGCACCCGTGCTCGACGACCTCGGCGCGCTCCTCGGCGACGACGGCGAACTCGACTTCGGGGCGCTCGACTGGGACCCGCAGCAGGAAGCGGACTTCCTGGAGGGTGTCCTCGGCAACCTCTACCTCCTCACCGTGGCCGCCGAAGGCCCCGCCGACGGCCTCGACGACGGCTGGGTGCCGCTGCCCGCCCTGGCCGCCTCGATGATCGTGCCCGACGACATGGGCGAGCCCACCGATGACGTACTGGAACAGGTCTCCGACGCGATGATGCGTCTGGACGACCAGTTCCGGGTGCTGGAGCCGGTGGGCCTGGTGGCGTACCGGCCGGTGGACGAGGCGCTGATGGCGGAGGAGTCCGCCGACGCCCCCGCCGTCGACGAACTCGACGAGGACGACGTCGCCCGGTACGGCATGGTGCGGCTCACCCCGCTCGGCCTCTACGGCGTACGGGCCCGGATGCTGGAGGCCGGGGTGGACGCCCCGGCGGTCGGCGACCTCGCCGAGAAGGGGGCGGACGCGCTCCTCGACGGCATCGCGTACTTCCCCGAGCAGGCGGGCCGCGACGAGCTGGAGCAGTGGCTCGCCCGTCGCGAACCGGCCGTGGCGGCGACGGAGTTGCTGGCCGCCGCCCGTGGCGACGACCCGGGTGCACCGCTGCGCAGGCTGCGTTGCCAGCAGGGCCTCCTGCTGGTCGACCGGGGGGCGGAGCCGTCGGTGCGGGCCGTCCTGGACGACCGCGAACTGGGCGGCCTCGCCCGGGTGTGGCTCGCCGAGCGGGGCGTGTCGGACGTTCCCGTGCCGCCGGAGGAGATGGTGTTCTGGCTCGCGGTGGACACGATCGCCGCCCAGCTGGACGCGGCGGGCGAGACGCCCGAGCTGCAGGAGCTGGTGGTGGGCCTGGTGGGTCAGCACACCGGCTTCCTCGACTCGGCCTGGCGGGTGGAGCACCCGGCGACCGGGGCGGTGCTGGAGGCGATGGGGCGGCTGCACCCCGAGAAGAAGATCGCCAAGGAAGCGAAGAAGGCGGCCTTCAAGGCGCGTTCGCGGACGGGCGGGTAGCTTCTTCGCGGACGGGCGCGTAGCTCTACCGGTGCGGCCCGCCGCTTCACGGTTGTCCTGAACTGCCCCCGGGTGCACAGCACTCGGGGGCAGTCCTGTGCCCGGGGCATGTGCCCATTGCCGCAGGCCGGGAGGGGAGTGCGTCCTTCCGTGTGGCTGGAAGAAAACGGTGCACGGGGGGCGCACCATGACCGGTTCACGTTCCCTCGTGATGGGTATCGGTTGAATGCCGCAGGGTGTGGCGTACCTCCGAGGGCTGTGCGCCGGCCGAGAGGCAGTTTGCGATGACGATGCCCCCGGCCCATGGCCCCCCACCGTGGAACCGGTAGCGGAAGGGTCCCGTCGTTCCTTCCCCTGCACGGCTGTTCGGCGCCTCGGAACTCCGGACTTCCGGAACATCCGGAACCTCCTCGGGGACGGGGCGCCCGTCCGCTGCTCACCCACGGGCGCCTTCGCGCGCGCGAGCGGCCCGGCGCGATTCCCCGCGCATCCTTGTCGTCCACGGCTCCGAGAAGGATTCCTCCATGACGCCCGCCACCGCAGGCCCGGCCCTCATAGGCCGGGCGGGTTTTGACTCAGGCCAGGTGCCCCAGTACTACTCACGCAAGACCTCCGACATCCTGCACAAGTACGGGCCAGGGCCCCGAACGCACTTCCACGTGGGCATGTTCGGCGTCGGCGAGCACCCGCAGACCACCGTGGCGCAGCGGGTCATCAAACGCCGCATCCTCGCCTCGCAGGAGGCCGTGCTCGCCCACGCGGCAGAGCTGTGGGACGTGGCGTCCGCGCCGCCCGACACCCTCCTCGACGTCGGCTGCGGCCTCGGCGGCGGCTCGCTGTTCTGGGCGCAGGAGTACGGGGCCCGCGTCACCGGGCTGACCGTGACGCCCGACCACATACCGGTGATCGAGGACTTCACCCGCAGGGCGGGCGCGCAGGGCCAGATCACCGCCGTACTCGGCGACGTGCACACGTGGGAGGCGGACCGGACGTACGACGCGGCCGTCGCGATAGAGAGCTCCGGCTACATGGACCGTGAGCGGCTCTTCGCGGTGATGGCGAAGTCCCTGAAGCCGGGCGGCTGGTTCGGCATCCAGGAGCACTTCCTGTGCCGCCCGGAGTGGACGGAGTTCGTCGACGGCTACTACCGGACCCGGCTCGGCACCCTCACCGAGTACATCTCCGCCGCCCGGGCGGCGGGCTTCGAACTGGAGCTGGACGAGGACATCACCGACCGCGTCGCCGAGTTCTGGGTGCAGTCGATGGCGTGGACGGCGGCGGAGCTGGAGGGCATCGACCAGGGGCGGGGTTCGCCCATCGCCCGGGACCGCCTGGTCGAATCGGCGCTGTCGCACGGCAAGTTCTACCGCGCCTGGCGCGACCACGCCCTGGAGACGCGGCTTCTGCTCTTCCGTCTGGTGGGCCCGCCCGCCTCGGCACCGGCGCCGTCTCCCGGGCCGCCCGCCCGCGCCGCGGGCACGGCCGGGTCGTCGGGTCGTACGGTGCCGGCCGCCGGGGCGTCAGGACGTACGGCACCGGCCGTCGAGGAGTCGGGGCGGGCCGTCCCGGACGGTGCGGCTTCCGGAAGCCCGGCAGCCGCCGGAAGCCCGGCCGTCCCGGGAAGCCCGGCCGTCCCGGGGGGCCCGTCCCTCTCGGGAAGTCCGGCCGTCGTCGTCCAGCGGTTCGGGCGGACCGCCGCGGACGCCGCGCGGCGCGGGGCCACCGGGCCGCGCTCCGCGCTCGGGGACAGCCTGCCCGCCTTCTACTGCCCGCTCCCCGACGCCGGGGCCCACCCCGACGCCGACACGCTCGGGGCGCACGCGCTCGCCTGGGCCGACCAGTACGACCTGTACCCGGACGCCACCGAGCGGGCCTGGGCGCAGGCCATCCACAACCCCGACTTCGTCTGCCGGGCCATCCCGCACGGCGACGCGGAGACCCTCCTGCTCTTCATGGAGTGGAACTACTGGGCGTGGGCCGTCGACGACTGGCAGGACTCCGGCAGTGCCGCCGGACGCACCGCCGTCGTCGTCGACCACGGGCAGCGGGTGGTGCGCGCGCTGGAGGCCCCCGGGTCGGGACTGCTTCCGCCGGGCGCGCTCTCCGCAGCCCTGGACGACCTCGTCGCCCGGACCCGCTCCCGGTTCACGCCGACCCAGCTGCACCGGCTGACCACCGGCACCCGGGACTGGCTCGCCGGGGTCGCCGGGCAGACCGCCAACACCGAACGCGGCCGGATGCCCTCCCTCAACGACTACGTGGCTCAGCGGGTCTCGGTGAACGGCACCCGCTTCTCGCTCGCCTTCAGCGAGGTGGCCAACGGGATACAGCTCCCGTCCGACCTCCAGTTCGCCCCCGCGGTGCAGGCGTTGACCGACGCCGCCGGTTTCATCGTGAGCTGCGACAACGACCTCTTCTCGTACGCCATGGACGACCACCTGCACCCGCCCGCCCAGAACCTCGTCAACGTCCTCGCCCACCAGCGGGGCCGCACCCCGCGCGAGGTCCTGCCCGAGGCGGTCGCTCTGCGGGACCGCGCGATGACGTACTTCAGCACCCGTGCCGACCGGCTCGTCGCACGTCGCCTGCACCCGGAACTCCCGCGCTACACAGCAGCGTTGGAGACGTACGTGGCCGGGTGCATGCGCTGGATGGCCGACGCCCCCCGGTACGCCAGCCCCCGCAACCGGCATGCCGCGCCGGTCCCCGGGGCCTCGTACGGCATCACCGTCACCGACCGCCCCGCGCCCGGCGGGGAGCAGGAGGGGCCGGTCCCCGGGGTGTCCGCACTGGACTGGTGGTGGGAGCACGAGAAGGAGTGAGCGCCGCGCAAGGGCCCGGGGTGCGCACCCCGGGCCCTTGCGGACGATCGGACGACCAGAGCTGACGAACCGTCAGATCTGGTACATCGTCGTGTGGTTGAAGGAGGACGACGAGCCGTCGAAGCCGTAGGTGCCACGGTAGGACGGCGGGTTCTGGTACTGCCCGACGATCGTGATGGTGTTGGCGCAGCTGCCCTGACCGGCCCGCCTGGCCTCCAGCCGCAGCTGGTTGCCGATCGAACCGCCCGTGATGTTCCACGGGGCGCCGCAGATGCCGGAGGTGATCTGCCCGCCGGTCACCACGAACGGGTAGGTGTTCGGGTTGATCTGGACCTGCATCTCGAACGTCGTCGCACCGTTGTTGAGCTGGAGCCGCGTCGTGATCGCGACGGCCTCCGCGCCCGCTCCCTGCAGGGGGGTGGCGAACGCCTCGTCGCGGGTCTTGACCTCGGCGCCCTGCGCGTTCAGGTAACGGTGCTCGCGGCGCTGCTCCGACTCGGCCTTGGGCGACTTGCGTGACTGGGTGGTCATGGTGGTGGACCTTCCTTCCGCCGGGCGCGGGCTCTCAGGCCAGCTGCTCGGCGATCTCGACGCGCAGCAGCGCGCGGACGTGCTCGATGTGGTTGGCCACGGTGACGACCTGGGAACCGGCGAAGAGCAGACCGACGGCGACGTTGTCCAGCGAGGTGACCAGCGAACCGGAGTCGCCGCCCGCCGAGATGTTCGTCGTGAGGATCTGGTCCTTGAAGCGGGCGGTGCCCGCCGTGCCGTAGTTCACGTCGATGGTCGCGTCGGTCGCGATCACACGGCCGAAGCTGATGTTGGTGGTCCGGCCGGTCTTCTTGACCCGGTCGCCGACCGCCACGTTGGTCCGCCGCCGCCAGGCGCGCGGTGCGCCGCTGAAGTACTGCTCGCGCGTCGCGTCCTGGAATTCGACCGTGCCGAGTGCCGCGTCGACGATGTTGTTCTGCCGCTCCAGCGGGATCTGCGGAGCGAACTGGATGGTGATGAACCGGTCCAGCGTGGCGATCTTGTCCGCCGGGTCCTGGCCGCCGTCGTGGACGCCGGGCTGGACGATGGAGCTGCCCACCGGCGCCCGGTTGGAGTCGGCGAGGACGTGGTTGTTGCTGAGGATGTAGAACTTCGCGGGCGTGCCCAGGCCCGCGCCGGGCGGGTCGGTGGTCGCGCCGGGCAGGAAGTCGTACACGACGCTGCCGAGCGTGCCCGCCGTCACCCGCACGTTGCCGACCGAGAAGCCGGACGGGCAGGGGCGCATCCGGCGCTTGAGGAGCTGCGGCTCGAACGTGCCGAGGCCGCTCATCTCTTCGAGCATCGGCTGCGACAGCAGGCCCGACTGCTCGCTCACGCTGCCGTCGGAGCGGTACTGGTCCTGCTCGTGCAGGCCCCTGCGCTGCTGAGCGCGCTGCTGGAAGCGCTGTGCGGAGATGTGGCCGACCGCGACCACGTCGGTGGGCGTGCCGTCGTCCATCGTGCGCGGCACGACGTCGCGCTCGGGCAGCATCGACTCGGGAACCTTCTGGTTCACGAAGACGAGCACCGCGGGCTCGCCCGTCGGTTCGCCGTTGATCCACTTCACGCCGTGGCCGAAGCCGACGACGTTCGCGAGCGGAGACTGCGGGCGCAGGAAGTCCGACAGCGCCTGCTGGCGCGCACTGTCGGTGATCTGCCCGCCGGTGGGTCCTCGCATCATCTCGGGCTGGCTCACGCCAGACCACCTCTTCCCCGGTGAGTGTGTGGGGTGTGTGTCGTACGGAGTACGGACTACGGAGTCGCGGAGCGCGGAGTCCCGCAGCACGGGTGCACCCAGACGCCTCAAGCGGCGTTGCGGGGAGTGCGGACGGAGGGCCGACGCCTGGCCTCCGGTTCAGAACTCCTCGGGGTCGTCCTGAGCCTCGACGTCCCCGATCGCCACCACGCGGACCGGCACGCCTTCGAGTTCTCCCGGCACCACGTCGGTGGAACGGAGCCCGTCGCGGGACACGATCCGCGTCACGAAGACGACGATCACGTCCTCGCCCGTGTACTCGTCCCTGCCGGTGCTGACTCCGGTCACGTTGGAGAGCTGGAGCAACCGGCTCTCATGGAGGTCACGGGCCTGTCCGGCATCCACATGGCTCGCCCCCTCGCGATCGCTGCCACCGCCGGGAGCTTCCCCCGACCCCGGCCGGTACGGCATGTCTATTCCCACTACCACCGGGGGTCAAGGCATTCCACACGAAATCTTGGGAAGAGAGGTGATCTGCCCGAGTTGACCTTGTTTCTATGCAGTGATGACTCACGTCCGCAGGTACGAAGCCCCGTTGAGGTCCAGTACGGTCCCCGACGCCCACTCCGCCGCCGGGGAGGCCAGCCACAGCACACCCTCCGCGATCTCCCGGGGGGTGCCCGCCCGCCCGAACGGACTCTGCGCCCGGATCGCCTCGCCCTCCGCCCCCGACAGCCGGTGCGCGACGCGTTCCGTCTCGAAGAACCCGGGCGCGACGGACGCCACCGCGATCCCGTGCGGAGCCAGGTGCACAGCCAGTGACTGGCCCAGCGCGTGCACCGCCGCCTTGGTCGCGCCGTACGCCGGGTGGTCGGGCTCGCCCCGGAACGCCCCCCGCGAGCCGACGTTGACGATGCGCCCGCCGCCGCCCTGCCCGATCATGCGGCGGGCGGCGAGATGGCTGAGGTTCGCCGTCGCGAGGAGGTTGACGGAAACGTGCTGTTGCCAGGCGGCCGCCCAGTCCTCGTACGGGGTGCTGTCGAGCGGGTGCGGGGTGTTCACGGCGGCGTTGTTGACGAGTACGTCGATCCCGCCGAGCCCCTCCGCCGCCGCGTCGGCGACCGCCCTCGCCCCCTCGGGGGTGGCCAGATCGCCCCCGGTCAGCACGTGCCCCGTCCCCTCCAGGGAGGCGAGGGTCTCCGCCGCCTCCGCGCGCCGCGCCCCGAAGTGCACGGCGACCAGGTCCCCGTTGGCGGCGAAGGTCTGCGCGAGGGCCCGGCCGAGCCCGCGTGAGGCACCGCTGACGAGGACGCGGCGGCGGGTGGCGGGGAAGGGGGTGGTGGGCGACATGGGGACCTTCCGGCGAGGCGAGGTGAGGCGGGACGGGGCGCGGGGGATTCCGCCCGACGATCATGCACGGGGGAGTGGCGACGGGAGGCCGGGGGGCCGCCGTCCCCGGTCAGACGCGATTCACCGCCTGGACGGTGCGCTTGTCCAGGCGGGCGTACCAGCCCGTCGCGTCCGCCGCCAGGTCGGTGATCGTGCCGGTCGTGCCCCAGGTGCGGGCCGGGACGCCGGTGTCCGGGGCGAACGCCGTACAGGCGGCGCCCGCCGCCGCGTACACCGTGCCGCCCGCGACGACCGGCGGGCGCGGTCCTGCTCCGCCGCCCCTGACCGCGCCCTTCCACTGCCGCGTGCCGTCGGCGAGCTTCACCGCGTGGACGGTGTCCGCGTCCGACCAGCCCAGGAGCAGGCCCCCGGCGACCGTCGGGGCGTACCCGGTGCCGCCCGGCAGCAGCCGCCAGCTCGACTCCAGTCCGGTGCTCGGCACCTGCCACCGCCGCTCGCCGCTCACCGGGTCGAAACCGGTCACGAACCCGTCGGCGTGGGCCAGACCCGTCCCGTTCGCGTACGCCAGCGCGCTCGCCCCGGCTCCGGGGCGCAGCCGGAGCGACCGCTCCGCCAGTCGTACGCCCGTCCGTACGTCGAGGACGTGCAGGTCGCCCGAGGCGGTGAGGAGGTGGAAGCGGCGGCCGTCGGTGCCGGTGGCGACGACGGGTTCCTCGATCTGCCGGTGCTTCCAGCGCACGCCGCCATCGGACACGTCGAAGCAGGTCACGGGCTGCGGCCCGGGCTCGGACGGCACCACCAGGAGCGAGCTCCCGGCGAGTGCCGGCCGGCCCCAGGGAGGGGACAGGCCGACCTCCCAGGAGGGTCCGGTCAGGTTCTTGCTGCCGCTCTCGGTGTACGCCACGACGCCGTCCCCGGACCCCACGAACCACTTCGGCGGCACCGTCCCGATGCCCTTCACCCGCACGTCCCCGCCGCCCCGAAGCCCCACTCCGGCCGCCACCTCCCCGGCCGACCGCACCTCGGGGGCCACCAGCACCCCGCCGACGACGCCCCACATCCGGGGCACCTCGGCCCGGCTCTCCACGGACCACCGCCGGGACCCGTCCGAGGTGTCGAGGGCGTGCACCGCGCCCACCGACGAGCCCGTCCCGTCCGACCCGTGCGCCAGCAGCACCCCCGCCGTGCCGCCGGGGACCAGCACTCCGTCGACCACCGCGTCCTGGGCGGTACGGGACCACCGGACGGCCCCGGCCGCCTCGGACCCGCCGGTCAACGCCCAGTCCAGCGCCGGGGGTTGCTCCGCGCCCTTCCCGAAGGCCCGTATCCCGGCCCACGCCACCAGCCCGAGGGAACCGGCCCCGGCCGCGCCCAGCAGGGTCCGCCGCCCGACCGCCCGCCGCCGGACCCGCGCGGCGGCGGCCGCTCCCGCCGCTCCCGCCGCCCGGTCGGCGTCGGGCCTCGCCTCGGCCCCGGGCGGCCCGGACCGTGCCTCCGCCCCCACCCCGGGCGGCACCGCCCCCGACTCCCGGACCAGGTCCCCCACCGGCCCCTCCCGCCACCACAGCGGAGCCCCTGCCTCCTTCAGCTCGGCCAGTACCTCCGGGACGGCCGGGCGGCGGGGCGGCGACTTGTCCAGGCACCGGGCCGCCAATTCCCGTATCTCCCAGGGCACTTCACTCAGGTCCGGCTCGTCGTGCACCGCCCGGTACAGCATCACCGCCGCACCGGCCCGCCCGAAGGGCCCCTCGCCCGTCGCCGCGAACACCAGGACCGCGCCCAGGGCGAACACGTCCGTGGCGGGGGTGATCGCGATGCCCTCCGTGATCTGCTCCGGCGCGATGAAGCCCGGCGTGCCGATGATGTCCTCCGCCGCCGTCAGCGCCGAGAACGGGGAGCGGGACTCACCCGTCAGCCGGGCGATGCCGAAGTCGATGACGCGCGGGCCGTCCACCGTGACGAGGACGTTCGACGGCTTGAGGTCGCGGTGGACGATGCCCGCCGCGTGGATCGCGGCCAGGGCCTCGGCGAGGGCCGCCCCGCAGGCCCGTACGGCAGGGGTGGGCAGCGGGCCCGCCCCCGCGACCGTACGGCGCAAGGTGACGCCGGGGAGGTACGCCGTCGCCAGCCACGGCACCTCCGCGTCCGGGTCGGCGTCGAGGACCGCCGCCGTGTACGCGCCCGTCACCGCGCGGGCGGCGGCGGCCTCGCGGCGGAAGCGTTCCCGGTAGTGCGGTTCGGCGGCGAGGTGCGCGTGGACGGTCTTCACGGCGACGAGACGACCCCCGGCCGTCCGCCCCAGGAACACCTGCCCCATGCCGCCCGCGCCGAGACGGCCCAACAGCCGTATCCGGCCGAGCCGTTCGGGGTCGCCGGGCAGCAGGGGACCGGTCATCCCGCGCCCCCGGCGGCTCTCGGACCCGCCCCGTCCCTCTTCACGCCGCCCCCGGCCCGCGCAGCGTCATGAGGGTGCGGTCCACGCACAGGTGCAGGAGGCCGCCGCCCGCCGCCGTACGGACCCGGCTCAGCCGGGGCACCGGCACCGCCCACGCCAGCTTTCCCGTACGGGCGTCGAGCGCGTGCACGCCCCAGCCGGTCGAGCGGCGGTCCGGGTCGGCCGGGAGGGACGGGTCGGAGCCCGACGCGTAGAGCAGGCCGTCCGAGACCAGCGGCGGGGTCGCGTTGTCGTCGTCGAGGCGGCGCACGTCCGTCCGTATCCACAGCTGGTGGCCGGTCGCCGCGTCCAGGGCGCGCAGATCGCCCCACGTGCCGGTGTGGACGAGGCCGTTCGTGGCCGTCGGCGTGATCGCGGCTTCGCTGCCCGCCGGACGGGACCAGCGCCGTTCGCCGGTGGCGAGGTCGACGGCCGCGACCGCCTCGGGCCCCGGATAGTGCCGTACGCCCGAGGAGCCGGGGTGCGCCTCGGGGTGGGCGGAGCCGCCGGGGATCTCCCGCTCGGGGGTGCCGTCGCGGTCGCGCAGCACCACCAGGGGGCCGTCCGCCGGTGCGCGGAGCGACACCGCGTGCTCCGAGGTGGCGACGGCCAGTCGGCCGCCCCGCTGGTGGACGGTGGACACACCCGTCGCCGTGCCCGCGCGGTGCCAGAGCGGCTTGCCGTCGCGCGGGTCGAAACCGTACGCCCGCCAGCGGCGGCCCTGAGCCGTGCGCTGCTCCCACAGGGTGTTCGCGGCGGCGTAGGTGACGAGGCAGACCACCGAGGAGTCGGCCGACAGCTGGGCGGACCGGCCCTCCCCTTCGCTGGCGGGCGCGCCCGGAACGAAGGGCCGGAACGGGCTCATGCCCAGGCGCCTGGTCGTCCACCGGCGGGCTCCGGACTTCGCGTCGAGGGCCACGATCCCCGGGCCGTCGTCCGGCTCGGCCAGCACGTACACCGCGTCGCCCATCGGCCGTACGCCCTGGACGTTCTTGCCCTCGTACTCCCAACGCGCCTCTCCGGACGCCGCGTTGAGGCAGACGAGCCGTTCGGCGGTACGCACGTAGAGGGCGTCGCCGTGGCGCAGCACCTCGCCCCCGTACTGCGGCGAGGAGTCCAAGTCGAGCGACCAGAGGGTGCGGCCGGACGTCCACTTCCGGACGGAGGGCCGCGGGTCGGGCGGGTGCACGCTGTCGTCCAGGAGGAGCACGGCGGCCGTGGTCGACCCGGAGACGGCGGTCACGGCCGCCCCCGCCCAGGCCAGGAAGCGACGGCGGCGCGGGGGCGAGTGCGGGTCCGGCCGAGGTGTCGGCAACGGCTTCGGCGGTACGTCGAGGGGGGCGACCGGCGTCGCCTCCGAGGGCCCCGGGGGCGTGCGGGGCTCCCGGGGTGCGTGCGGTGCGGGCGGCGCCAGGAAGGCGGTCGGGATCTCGTCCTCCCACTCCTCCTCCGCGGCGACCAGTTCCGCCGTCGCCTCCTCGTGCTCCCGTACGAGACCGGCGACGGGCTCCTCCTCCCACCACGGCCGCGCGGCGGCCCGCCCCGCGCACCACTCCAGCGCCTGCGCCACGGTCGGCCGGTCCGCAGGGGCGAGGGACAGGCAGCCGCGCAGGAAGCCCGCCCACTCCCCGTCCGGCACGCCCAGCAGGTCGGGCGGCTCGTTCAGGGTGCGGTGCAGGACCTGCGGGACGGTGCCCGAGCCGTACGGGTTGCGGCCCGTGCTCGACAGCACCAGCAGCGCGCCGAACGCGAACACGTCGGCGGCGGGCCCCACCCGGCCGTCCCGGGACAGCTGCTCGGGCGCGATGAAGCCCAGCGTGCCCACCAGGTCTCCGGTGCCCGTCAGCGGTTCCCCGGCCTCGTCGGCCGCGCCCTTCGCCAGGCCGAAGTCGAGGATCTTGGGCCCTTCGTGGGTGACGACGACGTTCGCGGGCTTGAGGTCCCGGTGCACGAGACCGGCCGCGTGCACCGCCGCGAGGGCCTCCGCGAGCGCCGCGCCGAGCGTGCCGAGCGCCTCCGAGTCCAGCGGGCCGAGCGTGCTGATGACGTCGACGAGGGAGGGCCCGGCGCAGAACTCGCTGACCAGCCAAGGGAGTTCGGCCTCGGTGTCCGCGTCCAGGACCGCCGCCGTGAACACGTCGTCCACCGCCCGTGCCGCAGCCACCTCCCGGCGGAACCGCTCCCGGAAGCGCGCGTCACCGGCCAGCCGGGGATGCAGGGTCTTCAGCGCGACCAGCCGCCCGGCGGGACTGCGGGCCAACTCCACCCGTCCCATGCCGCCCTCCCCGAGCGGTGCGACGACGTGGTACCGGTCCAGCGAACCCCCTGGCCCGGCCGACCCGGCTGCGGACGCTGCGGCTGACATTCCCTCGGCTCCCCTCCCGACGGCCCGGACGGTGCCGGACGCTGATTGCGACGCCTGGCGTGGGGCCCACGGTTGCGCCGGTACGCGTGCTGTGACGTACCGCACCGGGGCCGGGGCCCAGGAATCATGCCGTACACCCCTTCCGGCCTCCGGTGCGTCGGTCCGGCACGCCCGGCCGCCGCGCCTGCGGCGGGCCGTCCGCCGACCGGCCGTGGAAGGCCCGGGACGGCGCTGATGTGCGGCTGACGAGGGAGGCGTCCCGGGACGGGCGGGGGAGGTGCGACGAGGTGGGCGGGGGTGGCCGCTGGGAGGCGGGCATGGCATCTGGCCTCCGGTGGGCGCATACTGAAGGTAATGACAAAGCCAGCCGGAGCCCGGCGACACCTGCCGTCCAGTCCCTTCAACGTCCCGGCCCCGGCCGCCCCGCCCATTGAGAACTACGAGGTGGGAGACCGGGTTTCGCATGATCAATTCGGACTCGGAAGAGTCGTAGGCGTCGAGGGAGACCTCGCCGTGCTCATCGACTTCTCCGGACGTCAGGGGCGGATTCTCAGCCCCTACTCCAAGTTGACCAAGCTCTGAGCCTCCGAGGCTCCGGGAAAACGCCTCCGCCCCGTACTTCGATCATCACGATCGGGATACGGGGCGGAGGCGTTTCGGTACGTTCCGGGGGTCCGGAGTGTCCCGGGGCTGGGAGACGCGTGGGAAAGGCGCCCTAGGAAACGGGCTCCGTCGCGTCGTCGCGCATCGCGTCCGCCCACTCGACGAGGAGCAGTTCGTACTCCTCCGAGGGCCAGGCCCCGTCCGTCGTCTGCGCGTCCACGAGGCGGCGGATCGCCGCGTTCGCCTGGTCCGCATCGGAGACCTCGGGCCCGGTGGGCTCGGGGGCGGCGGCGGACGGAGAGGTGGTGGACATGCCTTCCAGGCTACGTTCGGGCACCCGTGACCAAACCCTTCTGGCACGTGGCATCCATCACGCGTCCGGCCTCTCCGGCCCCCGCCGGCGCTCCCGTCCCTACAGCGCCTGGGCCGCGGGCTTCACCATGCCGCGCACCGTGCGGGACTTCACGAAGTCACCCATCGCGGTCATTTCCCACTCGCCGCTGAACTGTTTGATCAGCTTCGCCATCATCACGCCCGTCTGGGGCTCGGCGCCCGTCAGGTCGAAGCGGACCAGTTCCTCGCCGGTCGTCCCGTCGAGCAGGCGGCAGTACGCCTTGGCCACGTCGGTGAACTTCTGGCCGGTGAAGGAGTTCACCGTGAAGACCAGGCCCGTGGCCTCCGCCGGGATGCGGCCCAGGTCCACCACGATCACCTCGTCGTCGCCCGCGCCCTCGCCGGTGAGGTTGTCGCCGGAGTGCTTGATCGCACCGTTCAGGATGGACAGCTTGCCGAAGTAGCAGCTGTCGATCATCTTGCGGTTGCCGTCGTAGGCGATGACCGAGGCGTCCAGGTCGATGTCCTTGCCCCGGAACGCGGGCTCCCAGCCCAGGCCCATCTTGACCTGCGAGAGCAGCGGACGGCCGCCCTTGACCAGGGACACCGTCTGGTTCTTCTGGAGGCTCACCCGGCCCTTGTCCAGGTTGATCTTGCCGTTGCCCGGGGCGGGGGCGGCCGGAGCCGGGGCCGGGGGAGCGGCCGGGGCCGCCGGGGCGGCCACCCTCGGGTCGTAGGACGGCATGGGCGCCGACGGCGGGGCTGCGGGGGCGGAGGCGGCCTGCGGGACCGGGGCGGCGGCCGGGGCCGCGGGGGCCGGGGCGGGCTCCTCGACCGAGACGCCGAAGTCGGTGGCGATGCCCGCCAGCCCGTTGGCGTACCCCTGGCCGACCGCGCGGACCTTCCACGCGCCGTTGCGGAGGTAGACCTCGACCACGACCAGGGCGGTCTCGGTGCCCAGCTGCGGCGGGGTGAAGGTGGCGATCACGGCGTTGTCGTCCGCGCCGCGCACCGTGGCCGTGGGCTCGACGCCCTGGAAGGTCTGGCCCGCCGCGTCCGGGCTCGCGGTCACCACGACCCGCTCGATGCCCGGCGGCAGCGCGCCCGTGTCCACCACGATCGCGTCCGGGGCCGTACCGCCGCCCGAGCGGTACGTCACACCGGGCCCGGCGGGCTGGTTGTAGAAGATGAAGTCGTCGTCGGAGCGCACCTTGCCGTCGGCGGTGAGCAGCAGGCCCGACACGTCGAGCCGCACCGGGGCGGCGACGTCCACGGCCACGCGGGCGGTGGGAAGCGGAATGTTCGAGCCAGGGGTCATTGCGGTCATGTCACAGGTAACGACCGGGACGGCTTTGCCGTTCCCTTACCTTCGGACGAATTTGCGGAGCCGCCCGGACGGCCCAGCGCACTGTTCGGGCCCGGCCCGGCAGCAGCGCCGTGATCAGCGGTTTCGCGGCCGGAGCAGCGGCGCCGAGGGTGTTCAGCGGTTGCGCGGGTGGTTGCGGGCCATCCGCTCGTTGCCGAACTTGTACGCGCCCGTCCAGCGGGCCATCACCAGCTGCTCGTCGCCGCCCGTCACCTCGGCGAGGAACTTCTCGGCCCGGCCGCCGCGCAGGGTGGAGGCGGCGCGCTGGTGGTGCGTGATCACGACGGTTCCGTCGCCACGCTGCTCGTATCGGAATCCATGAGGTTTCGGCATGGGGTGATGGTTTCGTGCCGGAGACCCCCCGCGCGAGTGAATTTGGCCCGAGGCGCCTACGCGTCAGTACGGCCACTGCGGCGGATCGGTGCAGAACACCCCTCCCAGGAAGTCGTGTTCGGGGTCGCCGGGAGTCGGCTCTCCGTGCTCGGCGAGGAGCTTCTGCGCGTACTGCTCCGAGTCGTCCTGCGGTACGTAACCCAGCGCCCGCGCCGACGACAGGTCCCAGCCGAGACGGGTGTTGTCCGACGACCCGAACACCACCGTGTGCCCCACGCGCGGAGCGGTCAGCGCCGCGTCGAAGAGGCGCGCGGCGTCACCGGGGCTCAGCCACAGTGCCAGCGTCCGCACCGTCGACGGCTCCATGGCGCACTCGCCGATGCGCACCGACACCGTCTCCAGGCCGTCCCGGTCCCAGTACAGCTGCGCCAGGTCCTCGCCGAACGCCTTGGAGAGACCGTAGAAGGTGTCCGGGCGGTGCGGGGTCTCGACGGGCAGCGGAGCGCCGCCGGGGCGCGGGAGCGGGGCGAAGCCGATCGCGTGGCTGCTGGAGGCGTGCACGATCCGCCGCACGCCCTCCTCGCGGGCCGCCTCGTAGAGGTTGTAGGTCCCCTCGATGTTCGAGCGGAGGATCTTCTCGAAGGGGGCCTCCAGGGAGATGCCCGCCAGGTGCACGATCGCGTCCACGCCCTCGACGGCCTCGCGCAGGGCGTGCTTGTCGCCGAGGTCGGCGGTCACCGCCGTCGGCTCGCCCTCGATGGGCGTCGCGTCGAAGAGCCGCAGCGCGTAGCCGTACGCGGGGAGCAGCCCGCGCATCAGGGTGCCGATGCCTCCGGCCGCGCCGGTGAGCAGGAGTGTGCGGGAAGCAGCGGGCATGGGAGGGGCTCCTCGGGAGGTTCCGCGACGGTACGCCGGTGTGGGGGCGGCGACCGTCGCGACGCTAGGGAGCGGGTCGGGGCGAGTCAAGTGATGGGCGGTGTACGGCGTTTCCTGGACGGAGCCCGGTGCGATCGGGATCGCCTCCCGCGCGTTACGGGGTCCACACCGCCCGGTCGTGGGCGAACAGCACCCGCTGCGGGGAGAGTTCCGCCAGCCGGTCCAGCCACGGCCGTTCCGCCGGGGCCGTCCCGGTGCGGGCCTCCAGTTCCGCGTGGCTGTACTCGGAGGCGACGTCGTACGCCTGGCCCGCCAGCACGGTCGCACCGTCGGGACCCGAGACCACCAGCGACTGGTGGCCCGGGGTGTGGCCAGGCGTGGGGACGATCAGCACCCCGGGCCACACCTCCGCCTCGCCGTCCAGCACCTCGTACGCGAGGGGTGGTCCTGGCGGGTCCACCAGTGCGTCGATCGTGTGGTCGCCCGCCCGGGCCAGGGCCAGTTCCTGCGCCTGCACGAAGACGGGGAGACCGGCGAGCGCGGGGTTGCCGCCGATGTGGTCGAAGTGGAGATGACAGTTGACGACCGCGGACAGGTCGCCGGGGGACACTCCCGCGTCCGTCAGGGCGTCGGTCAACTCCCGCCGTTGCGGGCGGTAGTGGGCGTCGGTCTCCGCGCAGCCCCGGCCGATTCCGGTGTCGAAGAGCAGCAGTCCCTGGGGCCGCCGCACCAGGTAGGCGAGGACGGCTTCGGTGCGGGGACGGCCGGTGCCGGTCTCGCTCGCGGGGCGCACGAAGTGCCCCAGGTCGAGGCGGCGTATCGCGAAAGTGTCGTTCATGGACCCATGGTGGCAAGGGGTTTCGCGGAAATCTTGAAGAATCCCGGCCCCGGTCGATGAGTTTCCGGGACGCTCGGGGTCTTCCCTTCGTCGCTGCCGCGACGCCGGTTGCCGTAGCGGCTCCGGGTGCTTGAGGAGAGGGACCGTGATGACGACCACCGCGACCGCCGCCCCCACCTGCGTCGTGTTCGACCTCGAACCTGCGGCCCGCCGTCTGGACCGCCTCCTCGACGGCGTGACCGACGCGGATCTGGAAGCGGCCACCCCGTGCGAAGAGTTCACCGTACGAGACCTCCTCGCCCATCTCGTCGACCTGACGGCGGCGTTCCGCGACGCCGCACGCAAGCGACCCGGGTCCGAGCCTGGGCTGCCCCGGACGCCCGCGCCCCCGGTGCTTCCCGGGAGCTGGCGGTGGCTGCTGCCCCAGCAGCTGGCCGCACTCGTGGACGCCTGGCACCAGCGGGACTCCTGGGCCGGTGAGACCGCCGTCGGCGGCACCGTCGTGCCCGCCGGGGTCGCCGCACAGATCGCCCTGGACGAACTGGTCCTGCACGGCTGGGACCTGGCGCGGGCGACCGGGCAGACCTTCGCCTGCGACCGGTCGAGCCTCCAGGTGGTGTACGCGCTGCTCGCCCCCGAGGCGGACAACCCGGCACGCGCCCCGATGTTCGGCCCCGTCGTCGACGTACCGGACGGATCCTCCTTCCTGGACCGGGTGGTGGGGCTGGGCGGCCGGGACCCCCGGTGGTCGTCGCGGGCGGCGGAGAGGCACACCCGGTGACGCGCCCGGTGACGTACCCAGTGATCCACCCAGTGACGCACCCGGGGACGCACCCGGGGACCGCCCGCATCGCCCGGCACCGCACATAGCGGACACCGGAATCCGATCAGGGGGTCACCAAGGGCTGACGTGGGGCGGGCCGCCGTGCATACGATGCGTGGCTGTGGCGCATACATCACTGCGTCACCAGCCGCCCGAGGGGAATCAGCGTGCGTACGAAGGTACTTCCCGCCCTGTTCTGTGCCGGACTCATAGCAACCACCAGCGTGCTCGCAGGGAGTGCAGCCAGCGCCGCGCCCAGCGGCGCGTCCGCCGCCCAGGAGGCCGCCGCCCAGGACGCCACCCTCCGCGAGAAGCTGGAGGAGATCCCCGGCCTGCGGATCGTCTCGGAGGCCCAGAAGGAGGGCCGCCCCTTCTTCACGCTCATGCTGAGACAGCCCATCGACCACGACAAGCCGTGGCGCGGCAGCTTCGAGCAGCAGTTCACCCTGTGGCACAAGGCCGAGACGGCCCCCGTGGTCCACTACACCGGCGGCTACACCCTCTCCTCCGGCACCCGCGAGATCACCACCCTCCTCGGGGCGAACCAGATCAGCGTCGAGCACCGCTTCTTCGGCAAGTCCGTCCCGGCGGGCACGACCGACTGGAGCAAGCTCACCATCCAGCAGCAGGCCGCCGACGAGCACAACATCGTGCAGGCCATGAAGCGCATCTACCCGGCGAAGTGGCTGGGCACGGGCGCCAGCAAGGGCGGCATGACGCAGACCTACCACGAGCGCTTCTACCCGGACGACCTCGACGCCGTCGTCGCGTACGTCGCCCCCAACGATGCCGACAACCGCGACGACCGGGTCTACGACGACTTCTTCAAGACCGTAGGCACGGCCGAGTGCCGCACCGCGCTGGACGCCGTGCAGCGCGAGATGCTGGTCCGCCGGAAGGCGCTCCTGCCGATGTTCGAGGCCACCTCCAAGGAGCAGGGCCTCACCTTCCAGCAGCTCGGCACCACCGACCGCGCCTACGAGTTCTCCGTCCTGGACCAGGTCTGGAACTTCTGGCAGTCCGGCACGTACACCGACTGCCCGACCGTCCCGGACGCCAAGAAGGCCACCGACAAGGAGCTGTACGACTGGTCGCTCGGCCACGGCCTGTCGATCTACTCCGACGCCGACGCGGGCCCCGCCGGAACCGGCCCGTACTACCGCCAGGCAGCCGCCCAACTGGGCTGGGCCGACCTGAAGTTCAAGCACCTGCGCGACGTCCGCAACTACCCGGACATCTACCAGCCCAACTCCCTGCTCCCCGCCGACATGCGCACCCGCTACAGCGGCTGGGACGCCAAGGACGTCGACCGCTGGGTGAACAGGAAGGGCCGTCAGATGATGTTCGTGTACGGCCAGAACGACCCGTGGAGCGCGGAGCGCTACCGCCCCTCGAAGCGCGACTCGCACCTGTACGTCGCCCCGAACACCAACCACGGCGCGCTCATCTCCAAGCTGGTCCCGGAGCAGCGCGCTGAGGCGGAGGCGACGGTCAAGCGCTGGGCGGGCGTGAAGTAGCCCGCTGGGCAACGGAGTTGAGCGCGGCACACGAGGCCGCGCTCAACTCGTCTCCCTCGGGCACGGTCCGTCGGCCGTCGTGCGGGGCGGTTCAGCCGCCCAGCGCGGCCTTCATCGTCTTCTGTGCGACCGGCGCGGCCAGACCGTTTCCGCTGACCTCGGAGCGGGCCGCGCCCGAGTCCTCGATCAGGACCGCCACCGCGACCTCCTTGCCGGTCCGCTTGTCCTTCGCGTACGAGGTGAACCAGGCGTACGGCGTCTTGCTGTTCTTCACGCCGTGCTGGGCGGTGCCGGTCTTGCCGCCGACCTCAGCCCCCGCGATGCGGGCGTTCGTGCCCGTGCCGTCCTCGACGACCGTCACCATCGCGCTGCGCAGCTGCTCGGCGGTGCGCTCCGAGACGACCCGCTTGGCGTCCGCGCCGTCCTCGTGCTTCTCCAAGACGTCACCGCCCGCGCTCGTCACCTCCGACACCATGTGCGGGGCGGGCAGCTCGCCGCCGTTGGACAGGGCGGCCGAGACCATCGCCATCTGGAGCGGGGTGGCCGTCACGTCGAACTGGCCGATGCCGGTCAGGGCGGTCTGCGCCTTGTCCATGCCCTTCGGGTACACGCTCGGGTACGCCCGTACCGGCACGTCCAGCTTGTCGGTGTTGAAGCCGAACTTCTCCGCCGTCGCCTTCACCTTGTCCTGCCCCAGGTCCACGGCGAGCTTCGCGAAGACGTTGTTGCAGGAGTACTTGAGGGCGGTGCGCAGGGTGGCGTTCTCGCACGGCGCGGACCGGTTCTCGTTGTGCAGGACCGTGCGCGTGCCGGGGAGGGTGTACGGGTCGGGGCTGTCCGTGGCCGTGTCCACCGAGCCGTACAGGCCGTCCTCCAGGGCGGCCGACGCGACGACCAGCTTGAACGTGGAGCCGGGCGGCAGCGGCTGGCGCATCGCCCGGTTCGTCATCGCCTTGTCCTCGTCGTCCCCGGCCGTCAGCTTCTTCCACGCGTCGCCGTCGTGCGAACCGGTGATCGTCGAGGGGTCGTAGGACGGGGTGGAGACCATGCCGAGGATGCGGCCGGTCTTCGGGTCGATGGCGACGACGGCGCCCTTCTTCTTGCCGAGCGCCTCGTACGCGGCCTTCTGGACCGCCGGATCGATGGTCGTGACGACGTTCCCGGGGCGGGTGGCCTTGCCCTGGAGCAGGTCGGAGGGGTTCTTCAGACGGTCGTCCGTGCCGTCGAGGACCTTGCCGTAGATGCCCTCCAGCTGCGTCGATCCGTACACCTGCGAGGTGTAGCCGGTGACGGGCGCGTAGAGCGGCCCGTCGGTGTAGGTGCGCTTGTACGCGAGGTCGCCTCCCGACGTCTTCGCCGATCCGGTGACCGGCGAACCGGCCACGATGATGTTCCCGAGCGGGTTCGCGTACTGCGCGATCACGTTCCGCCGGTTGTGCTTGTCGTCTGCGAGCGCCTTTCCCTGGTACGCCTGCACCCACGTCACCCGCACCAGCAGCGCGAGGACGAGGAGCAGACAGAACACGGCGGCGCGCCTGATCGTCTTGTTCATCCTGTGGGGGAGGACGAACGGAGATCGGGCGGGAGTTCCGTTCTGTGGTGGTTCTTATCCTTTTCTCAGGTGCGGGAGGGGCGTGTGGTGCGGTCGGAGTCCCGTGGGAGGCGGGTCAGCCCGGCTGGATGAAGCCCGTCTCGTACGCCACGATCACCGCCTGCGTCCGGTCTCTCGCCCCGGTCTTCGCGAGGACCGCCGCCACATGGGTCTTGGCGGTCGCCGCCCCGAAGCCCAGCGACGCGGCGATCTCCGCGTTCGTCAGGCCCTTCGCCATCAGCCGCAGGACCGCCGACTCCCGCTCGGTGAGCCTGGCCGCCCACGCGGGCGGGGCCGCTTCCCTGCGGCCGTGCTCGGCGGCCAGCGAGCGCACCGCCGCCGGGAAGAGCAGGCTGTCGCTCCTGGCCACCAGGCGCACCGCCTGCACCAGGTCCTCGGCCGCCGCCCGCTTCAGCAGGAACCCGGCCGCGCCCGCGCGCAGCGCGTCGTACACGTAGGAGTCGTTCTCGAAGGTCGTGACGACGACGATGCGGGGCGGGTCGGGGAGCGTGGCGAGGATCTGCTCGGTGGCGCGGATGCCGTCGATCTCGGGCATCCGTACGTCCATGAGGACGACGTCGGGGCGCACGGAGCGCACCACGGACACGGCTTCCGCGCCGGTCGCGGCCTCGCCGACGACCTCCAGGTCGGGTTCGGCGTCCAGGATGACGCGCAGGGCGGTGCGGACCATGCGCTCGTCGTCGGCGAGGACGACGCGGACGGGAGCCCGCCCGTCGGGAGCCTGCGCGGCGGACGGGGTGTTCATCGGGTGCCTCTTGCGGTGTCGTCGGCGAGCGGCAGCCGGGCGGTGATCCGCCAGACACCCTCGTCCTCGTGCGGCCCCGCCTCGGTGCGCCCGCCCAGCAGCACGGTCCGCTCGGCCATGCCGCGCAGGCCCCGGCCGCCGCCGGGGCGGACCGGGGCGGGGCGCTCCGGCAGGGGGTTCGCCATCTCGATCTCCAGCTCCTCGCCGCGTACGGCGTCATGGTTCAGCCGCACGGCCAGCGCCACGGGCTGCCCGCCGCCGTGCCGCAGCGCGTTGCTCAGGCCCTCCTGAACGATCCGGTACGCCTCCCGGGACACCGCGTCCGCCACCTTCGCCAGCGCGTCGTCCCCGTCTCCGGTGCGGGTCACCGGGACGCCGCTGCGGGCGAGCAGTCCTTCCAGCGAGCCGAGGGTGGGCCCCATGAGGTCCGACTGCCCCTCGGGGGCGTCCTCGGCCCGTCTCAACACCCCGAGTACGGCGTCGAGTTCGCCGACCGTGCGCCGCGTGGTGTCCTCGATCGCGGCCAGCGCCTCCCGGACGAACTCCACGTCCGAGACGCGCCCGCTGTCCAGGACCTTGCGGGCCGCCCCCGCCTGGAGGGTCACCGCGCTCAGTGCGTGCCCCACCGAGTCGTGCAGTTCGCGGGCCAGCCGGTTGCGCACGGCGAGGTCGGCGGCCCTGCGCTCGGCCGCCGCGAGACGGTCGGCGGGGGTCGGCCCGAGCAGGACGGGGGCGCACCGGGCCAGCAGCGCCGAGGCCCCCGCGCTCGCCGCGGCCAGCAGCAGGAACGCCAGGACTCCCGCGAGCGGCATGAGCGCCACGAGCCAGGGCTTCCCGGCGACCTCCGTCAGGCCCCAGTCGGCGTTCCGCAGGGCGGGTACGAAGGGCAGGGCGATCAGCAGGCCCACGAACGGCGTCAGCGCCAGCGAAGCCCCGCTGATGACGCCGCCGAGCGCGAGGTGCAGCGTGAACCACCCCGAGGTCCGCACCCGCGCGGCCCGGGTCCTGGCCGGACCCTCCGGGAAGCCGTCGCCCCGGCCAGGACGGCCCGGCAGCAGCCCCAGCGAACGGATCGTCGCCACCGACAGCGGCCGGGCCGGGGCCAGCAGGCCGAACACGGCGACCAGCGGCAGCGCCGCAGCGAACGCCCAGAGCTGCCCCGACATCGAGCGGAAGAGGCCGTCGCCCCCCGTCAACGGGCCCACGGCCACGGTCGCCAGCAGGTGGAACGGCATCAACAGCGCACCGCCCACCACCAGATGGAGCCAGCCGATGCGCGCGGCCCACCCGAACAGCCGTGCCCACAGGCGCCGTTGGCTCATTCCGCGCGCCTCAGCCGGGCGAAGAGGAGCGTGCCGCCCACCAGGGCGAGGAGACCGATGATCACCTGGACAGCGTAGGTCAGCAGGTCCGGGAGCGGGGCGGGCTCCCGGTTGCCGAGGAGGTTGCCGGTGACCAGCATCCACGCGCCCCAGCAGCCGAGCGCCCCCGACCCCGTCCAGGCCATCGCCAGCGCCGCCTTCAGCGGCGTACGGCCGCCGATCCGCAGCGCGAGCATCAGCAGCCCGGCGCAGGCGGCCAGGGCGAAGGCGCCGTGCGAGCCGGAGACCAGGCGGGCGTTGACGGTGACCGGCTCCACGACCCCGGCCCCGTTCCCGGTGAAGGCGGTCATGAAGTGCGGTACGGCGCAGGCCAGGGCCAGTACGGCGCCCGTGATCCCGAGGGTGCGCAGTGCCGCTCCCGGCCGGGGGGCGCGGGCGACGGGGCCTTGCCACAGGTGCCCCCAGCGCTCCTTCGCGTACGGGACGAACAGCCCGCCCAGGGCGATGCCCTGGAGGAGGAAGCCCCCGTACACCACGGTGAACACCCACGGGTCGAGGAAGGGCGGGTGCCCCTCCGCCTCGACGCCGCCGGACTCGCCGAAGACCAGTTGCAGCGGGAAGCCCGTCATGATCGGGGCGAGCAGCCCGGACGCCGCCCACATCGGCAGTGCGAGGAGCGCGGCGGGCACCCGCCGCCCCCATGCCTGGGTGAGCAGCATCGCCAGCACGATCACGCCGGCGTCCATCAGGACGGTCGCGGAGTTGGCGATGATCATCAGGGCCCGGTTGTCGAGCAGTGCGCTGCCGTCGGGGATGCCGAGCCGGCCGCCCGCGATCCAGGTGATCTTGATCGCGAGGTACGGCAGGCAGGCGACGGCCGACAGGACGCGCAGGACGCGGCGGGTCGTGGAGGCGGGCCGGTGGGCCGGTACGGCGCGGCCGGTCGGGGCGAGCGGTGTCGAGGTCATGCCTCCACGCTCCCGTCCCGGCCGTTCCCGCACGTCCTGCTGCTGGCGGAACCGTCTCCCCCGGGCGGGGGAGACCGTTCAGGAGGAGAGGGTGAAGACGGCTTCCTCGATCCGCGCGCCGCGCGCGTTCGCGTACCCCTTCTCCCGGTGCGAGAGCACGAAGCCGCACTTCTCCATGACCCGGATCGACCCGCTGTTGTCGGCCGCGGCCCGCCCGTACAGCGGCCGGTCGGGCACCCGTTCCAGGAGGGCTCGCAGTGCCTGGGTGGCCAGCCCCCGGCCCCAGTACTCCCGCCCGATCCAGTACGTGATCTCCCGCTCCTCGGGCGGTCCGAACACGGCCGCGTTCCCGACGACCACTTCCTCGCCGTCCTCCGCGTGGCCCACCACGGTCAGCGCCACCACCCGCGGATCGCTGAGGTTGCGCCGCCAGTGCGCAGCGAAGTGCTCCCGGTCGGCGGGGTCCTCGGCGGTGAAGGCGGCCATCGCGGCGGCGGCGGCGTCGTTGGTCTGCTGGAAGAAGACGGGGAGGTCGCTGTCGCGGACCTCGCGCAGGGAGATCCGCAGGGGCCGGGACCGGGCGTTCGGCGGGAGATGCGGCGGCGGATTCGACGGAAGCACGATGTTCCTCCGGGCGGTACGGCACGAGACGCGGATCCCGCAGATTATCGAACAGAGGAGCGGGTGGGGCGGGAATGAGGAAGGCGGCGGCGGGGTTGTCCCTTTGTTGACGCTTGTACTTGTATGAGACCGGGAGAAGAAGAATCATGACCACGCCCGCCGCCCCCCTGCGCGTAGAGATCTGGTCGGACATCGCCTGCCCTTGGTGTTATGTCGGAAAGGCCCGTTTCGAGAAGGGTCTCGAAGCCTTCGCGCACCGGGACGACGTCGAGGTCGTCCACCGCTCCTTCGAGCTCGACCCGAACCGGGCCAAGGGCGACGTCGTCCCCGTCGTCGACCTGCTGGCGAAGAAGTACGGCCGCACCCACGAGCAGGTGCGCGCCATGGAGGAGACCGTCGCCTCCAACGCGCACGCCGAGGGTCTCGGCTACGTCACCGAGGGCCGCGACAGCGGCTCCACCTTCGACATCCACCGCGTCCTGCACCTCGCCAAGGAGCGCGGCCTCCAGAGCGAGCTGCTCGACCTCGCCTACCGTGCGAACTTCGCCGAGACCGAGTCCGTCTTCGACGACGAGGTCCTCGTGGGCCTCGCGGTACGGGCGGGCCTGGAGGAGGCCGAGGTGCGCGCGGTGCTGGCCGACCCGGCCGCGTACGCCGACGCCGTGCGCGACGACGAACGCGAGGCGGCCGAACTGGGGGCGAACGGCGTGCCGTTCTTCGTCTTCGACCGCCGCTACGGGGTGTCCGGCGGGCAGCCCTCCGAGGTCTTCACGCAGGCGCTGGAGCAGGCGTGGCGGGGGCGCTCCCCGCTGGTCCAGGTGACGGGGGCGACGGGGGCTGCCGAGGGGGAGACGTGTGACGTGGACGGCAACTGCTCCTGAGCACGGGGCCGTTGGGTGAAACGCTGTGGACGGGGGGCCGGGGGCGGGGCAGAGTCTGCCGTATGACCTCTCCTTCCCGTTCCAGTGTTTCCCCCGCCGGCGTGGAGCTCGCGGCCGGTGAGTTCGCGCCCGACGGCACGTACCTGAACACCTCCTCGGCCGGGCTCCTGCCGCGCCGCACCGTCGAGGCCGTCACGACGCTCGCCGAGCGGTGCGCCCTCGGCGTCCGGCCCGACGCGAGCACGTACGAGTCCGTCGAGCGGGCCCGGGCCGCGTACGGACGCCTGGTCGGCGTCGCGGCGGAGCGGGTCGCCGTCGGCGCTTCGGCGTCGGCGCAGGTGTCGGTGGTGGCGGCCTCGCTGGCTCCGGGGGCGGAAGTGCTGCTGCCGGAGGGGGAGTTCTCGTCGCTGGTGCAGCCGTTCGTGGTGCGTCCCGATCTGAAGGTGCGCTGCGTTCCGCTCGACGAACTCGCCGCCGAGGTGCGGCCGGAGACCGCACTGGTGGCGTGGTCGGTCGTGCAGTCCTCGGACGGCCGCCTCGCCGACGACGGGGCGGTACGGGCGGCCGCCGCCGCGCACGGTGCGCGCACGCTGGCCGACCTGTCGCAGGCGGCGGGGTGGCTGACGGTCGACGCTGGGGCGTACGACTACACGGTGTCGGTGGGGTACAAGTACTTGCTGTGCCCGCGCGGGACGTCCTTCCTGACGGTGTCGCAGGAGGCCCAGGAGGTCACGCTGCCGGTCCAGGCGGGGTGGTCGGCGGCCGAGGACATCTGGAACAGCACGTACGGGCCGATCGCCGAACTGGCACGGTCGGCCCGGCGGTACGACACGTCGGTTCCCTTCCTCTGCTACGAGGCCGCGGTGGAGTCGCTCGCCCTCGTCGAGTCGGTGGGCGTCGGGGTGCTGGGTGCGCACAACGTGGCGCTGGCGGACCGGTTGCGGGCGGGGCTCCTTGAGCGCGGGCACCTTCCGGTGCCCGCGCCGGGGTCGGCGGTGGTGGCCGTGCCGGGGCTGGGAGAGCGGGCACAGGGCCTGGGGAAGGCCGGGGTGAAGGTGTCCGCGCGGGCGGGGAACCTGAGGGTGTCCTTCCACCTGTACAACCGGGTGGGGGACGTGCAGCGGGTACTCGCGGTGCTCGGGCAGGGGGCCCGCTAGCCCCTCCGGCCCCGTGCCACGGCCACCCCGCCCGCCGCCAGGAGCAGGAGGCCCCCGCCCACCAGGTACGGCGTCGTCGAACTGCCGCCGGTCTCCGCCAGGTTGACCGGGTCCGCCGTCACCGTCTGCGGCAGCGGGGCCTCGGACGGCGGCGACTTCAGCGTCTGCACGTTCGGCACCGTGCAGGCCGTCGACGCCAGCGTCACCACGCCCTCCACCTCCGCCACGTTCAGCTTCAGCGGGTTCACCGACACCTTCAGCTCCAGCGCCGCCGCAGCCGCCTCCCGGGTCGTCGTGTGCGTCTTCGAGAGGGTCAGGGACACCTCGCCCACCGCCGGGACCCGCACCCGGGTCGGGCCGCCCGCCGTCAGCGTCACCCGCTTGCCCAGTACGGTCACCCGCCCCAGCGCGTTCGCCTCCGCCTCCGGGCGCGCGCCCGCCACGCACGAGGAGCGCGAGGTGACCTTCTCGACCTCGATGAGGGAGAGCAGGGGCAGGCCCGGGACGTGCACCTTCGCGCGCGCCAACTCCGCCCGCGCCTCCGCCCGTTCCGCCTGTACGTCCGCCGCCGCCTTCGCCACCTCCGCCCGCAGCATCGACACCGGCTGCCCCTGGTTCACCCCGTCGACGGTGACCGTCAGCGCCGTCCGCGCCGCGCTCCCCGGGGCCCGTACCTCATTCAGGGACGTCGTCACCGGCACGTGCAGCGTCTTGTTGAGGAGCGAGACCTCCAGGCCCGCCTTCAGCACGGAGGCTTGGGCGGTCCCCTTCTCCGAGGGGTGGTCGGTGGCCTGCGCGGGGCCCGCCGTCAGGGCCAGCAGCGTCACCGCCCCGGCGACGGGACCGAACGCGGGCATGCGGAAGAGAGAGCTGTTCAAGGCGGTGGAACCCCCACAAGTGAATGACGTCGCCCGACCGGCGGCCGTCCGTCACGGGGGACACCGGGGAGGCCGCGGTCGGGCGACCGAGACAGGGGAATCTTTACGCACGGAGGGTGAAGGGGGAGGCGCAGAGCGTGAGTTCACTCCAACGGGTTGTTCTCGGGAGTGCGTTCGGGCCGAAGTGTCGTGTTGGGTACGGGAGTTCGGCGCTGAGGTGCCCGTCACCCCCGAGTGGGGGAGCGCCCAGGAGTTCATGAGGGCGTACAACGACAGCGGACGTCCCCGCGTCACCGGCGCGTCAACGCCCGCTCAGTACGCGCCCGTTCACCACCACGTGCCGGGGCGCGCCCAGCACCCGTACGTCCGCCCGAGGATCCGCCTCGTACACCACCAGGTCCGCCGGAGCGCCCTCCGCCAGCCCCGGGCGGCCCAGCCACTCCCTCGCCGCCCACGCCGTGGCGCCGAGCGCGTCCCGGGGCGGGATGCCCGCCTTCACCAGCTCCGCCACCTCCTGCGCCACCAGCCCGTGGGCGAGGGAGCCGCCCGCGTCCGTGCCGACGAAGACCGGGATGCCCGCGTCGTACGCGGCGCGCACCGTGTCGTACCGGCGCGCGTGCAGCTCCCGCATGTGCGCCGACCAGCGCGGGAACTTGGCCTCGCCGCCGTCCGCGAGGTGCGGGAACGTCGCGATGTTGACCAGGGTCGGGACGATGGCCACGCCCCGCTCGGCGAAGAGCGGGACGGTGTCCTCGGTCAGGCCCGTCGCGTGCTCGACGCAGTCGATCCCGGCCTCGACCAGGTCGCGCAGGGAGTCCTCGGCGAAGCAGTGCGCCGTCACCCGCGCGCCTAGGCGGTGCGCCTCCGCGATCGCCGCCTCGACCTCGCCGCGCGGCCAGCAGGGGGTCAGGTCGCCCGCCTCGCGGTCGATCCAGTCGCCGACGAGCTTCACCCAGCCGTCACTGCGGCGGGCCTCCCTCGCGACGTACGCGACCAGGTCGCCTGGCTCGATCTCGTGCGCGTAATTGCGGATGTAGCGGCGGGTGCGGGCGATGTGGCGGCCCGCCCGGATGATCTTCGGGAGGTCGTCCCGGTCGTCGATCCAGCGGGTGTCCGCCGCCGACCCCGCGTCCCGGATCAGCAGCGTGCCCGCGTCCCGGTCGGTCAGCGCCTGCTTCTCGCTGGTCCCGGCGTCCACCGCACCGTGCCGGTCGAGCCCGACATGGCAGTGCGCGTCGACCAGCCCGGGCATCACCCAGCCCGTGACCGTGGTCAACTCCGTCGCGGAAGGCGGGCGTTCGTACGTGATCCGGCCGTCCACCGCCCAGAGTTCGTCGCGTACGTCGTCGGGTCCGGCCAGTACCCGGCCCTTCACGTGCAGCACCTCGTGATCGCTCATGCCCAGCACTGTACGAGCCCCCGCCCCTGCCCCTCAGTCCGCTGCGACGGCGGCCTTCTCGCGCCCGCCCAGCACCGCCCGGCCCGCGTCCCCGCCCAGCCGCAGCGCCCCCGCCGTCGCGGCCAGCGCCACCACGGCCAGCAGCCCGAAGGCGACCGGGTACGCGGCCTCCGCGCTCACCGCGCCGCCCGCCCGCAGTGCCAGCACGCCGACCGCGACGCCGAGGCCCGCCATCAGCTGCTGACTCGTCGCGGAAAGAGTGTTGGCGTCCCGCATCCGCTCCGGCGGCACGTCGCCGAACGAGATCGTCATGTAACAGGTCAGGCCGAGGGAGCGGGCCGCCCCGCTCAGCACGGCGAGTGCGGCGATCACGGCGACCGGGGTGTCCGCCGTCAGGAAGCCGCAGGCGGCGGTCGTCGCGGCCAGACCCACGGTCGCCACCACCAGCAGCGTCCGGAAGCCGAAACGGTGCAGCAGCCACGTCGTCGACGGCTTGATCCCGATGTTGCCGACGAAGACGAAGAGGACCACCGCCCCCGACTTCACCGCACTCCACCCGAACACGTCCTGGAAGAGGAGCGGCAGCAGGAAGGGCACCGCCCCGACCACGATCCAGAAGAGCGAGCCGCCCGTGACCGACGCCCGGAAGGTGGCCACGCGCAGGGTCCGCAGGTCGATCAGGGGGTGCCGGGTGCGCAGCAGATGGCGTACGACCAAGAGCAGGGCCAGCGCGGAGGCCGCCGCCACCGCCACGGTCGTGCCCCACGGGCCCACCGGCTCCGACACCAGGTGCGCGGCCCAGGTGATCCCGCCGAGGCCCGCACAGACCAGGACCGTTCCGGCGAGGTCCAGCGGCGGGGGAGTGCCGCGTCCGCCCGCCGGGATCAGACGGCGCGTCACCAGGAGGGCGAGCAGCCCGAGCGGCACGTTGATCAGAAAGAGCCAGCGCCAGTTCGCGTACGTGGTGAGGAGACCGCCCAGGAGCGGGGCGATCACCGGCGCGATCAGCGCGGGCCACACGATGAACGCCACCAGGCGCGGAATGTCGGGCTTCGCCGCCCCGCCCAGCACGACCAGGCGTCCGACCGGCACCATCATCGCGCCGCCCGCCCCCTGGAGGACCCGCAGCGCGACGAGCTGCCCCACGTCGGTGGCCAGCGCGCACCCCAGCGAGGCGAGCGTGAAGACGGTGATCGCGCCGAGCAGGACGCGCCGGGCCCCCAGCCGTACGGTCAGCCAGCCGCTGAGCGGTATGAGGACGGCCAGCGTCACCAGGTACGCGGTGACCAGGAGACCGACGGTGGCGGGGGTGGTGTGCAGGGAGGCGGCGATGTCGGGAGCGGCCGTCGACACCAGGGTGCCGTCCAGGTTCTCCATGAAGAAGCAGCCCGCGACGAGGAGCGCGATGCTGCGTTGACGTGCGTCGATCATGACTCTCCGAAGGGAGGAGTGAGGAAGAGGCGGATGTCCCCGCGGCCGTCGGGAGATGTCCATCGTCGGCTCCGTGACTGCTGACCACAAGTTCCGAATGAGCAACCTAGGATTGCGTTCCATGCAGCTCCCGGACCTGAACCTCCTCCCCGCCCTGGACGCCCTCCTGCGCACCGGCAGCGTCGCCGGGGCCGCCGCCGAGATGCGGGTCTCCGCCTCCGCGATGAGCCGCACGCTGGGCCGGCTGCGCCGGGTGGTGGGCGACGCCCTGCTCGTGCCGGCCGGGCGGGGGCTCGTGCTGACCCCTGCCGCGCGGGCCATGCGGCCGGGCGTACGGGCCGCGCTGGAGGCGGCGTCGGCGGCCCTCCAGCCGCCACTGCCCCTCGAACTGGACACGCTGGAGCGGGAGTTCACCATCCGGTGCAGTGACGCCTTCTGCGTGTCGGTCGGCTCCGGGCTCGTGGCGTACGCCGCCGAAGCGGCCCCCGGGGTACGGCTGCGCCTGCTGCCCGAGGGTGACGAGGACCCCGCCGACCTGCGCGACCGGGTCGACCTCGACGTCGGGGTGCTGCCCCCGCTGCCGCCCGACGTGCGCAGCAGCCCGCTGGGCAGCGGCAGCTACACGGCGGTGGCCAGGAAGAGCGCTCCCTTCGCCCGACGGCCGCTCGGCGTCGAGGAGTTCGCGGCGGTCCCGCACGTCACCGTCTCCCGGCACGGCCGCGCCCACAGCGTCGTCGACGACCGGCTGCGCGCGCTCGGGCTCACCCGGGACGTCCGCGCGACCGTGCCCACGTACGGCGCGGCCTGCTTCATGGCGCTCGGCGCGGACGTGCTCGCGCTGGTGCCGTCCGGGTACGCCGTGCACGCCGTACGGGAGATGGGGCTGGTCGCCCTGGACATCCCGCTCGACCTGCCGGAGGCGGAGTCCGCGCAGGCATGGCACCTGCGGGTGGACGCCGACCCGGCGCACCGGTGGCTGCGGGCGGCCGTCGAGCGGCTCAGCGGACAGGCACACGCCCGGGTCCGGAAGGGGGGACTACCCTCGGCCGGGTAAGGCCGAACACTGATCCGAAGAGAGCGCCGCCGTGACACAGCCTCCGCTGAAGCCGAACCTGCTGGACCTGCCCGCCCTCACCGCCGAGGACGTCGCGCGCATCGACGCCAAGGTCGCCGCCTTCCTCGGCACCGGGCAGGACGTCGTGATCATGCAGGGCGAGGCTTTGCTGCCCCTGGAGGCGTGCATCCGGGCGGGCGCACCGCGCGGCTCGCACGCGCTGAACATCGTCACCGGTCCCTACGGACAGACCTTCGGCAACTGGCTGCGCGACTGCGGCGCGACCGTCCACGACCTCGCGGTGCCCTTCCAGACGGCGGTCACCGCCGACGCGGTGCGCGAGGCGCTCGCCGCCCACCCCGAGATCGGCTTCGTGTCGCTGGTGCACGCCGAGGCCGCGACCGGCAACACCAACCCGGTCGCTTCGATCGGCGAAGTGGTGCGCGCCCACGGCGCGTTGTTCTACCTGGACGCCGTCGCCTCGGTCGGCGCGGAGCCGGTGCGCCCCGACGCGTGGGGCGTCGACCTGTGCGTCATCGGCGCGCAGAAGGCGATGGGCGGCCCCGCCGGGGTGTCCGCCGTCTCCGTGAGCGCCCGCGCCTGGGAGCGCTTCGCCGCCAACCCGGACGCGCCCCGCGCCTCGTACCTCTCGCTCCTGGACTGGAAGGCGCGCTGGATCGACGGCGGACGCAAGGCGCTGATGTTCGCCCCCGCTCAGCTGGAGATGCTCGCGCTGGAGGCGTGCCTCGACCGCATCGAGGCGGAGGGCCTCGACGCCGTCATGGCGCGGCACGCCCGGGCCGCCGCCGCGACGCGGGCGGGTGCCCTCGCGCTCGGCGGCGGGATCGAGCCGTTCGTGCACGAGGCCCGGGACGCGGCCCCCGTCGCCACCACGCTGCGCGTGACCGGCGGGCTCGACGCGTCCGAGGTCGTCGCGAAGGCCCTGGCCCTCGCCCCTTCGGCACCGCTGATCGCGGGCGGGGGCGCGCTCGCCAAGGAGATGATCCGGGTCAACCACTACGGCGCGGACGCCACGCGCGGGGCGGTGCTCGCCTCGCTGGAGGCGCTGGCCGGTGCGCTGGAGGAGCTCGGCGCTCCGGGCGTGGAGACCGCTTCTGCCCGGAGTGCCGTGACGGAAACCTGGCCGGGCGAATAATTCACCAGCAATGGGTGATGGGATTACGGCGCATTCCCCGTAATTCAAAGAAGTTCACAGAAAACGGGAAGCTGCTTATTCACCGCAGCTTCCCGTTTTCTTATGCCCGCGATCAAGAAGGTTAAACGCCAAGGTTTCGACAGGGGTTCGCGGGTGTTTCGCACGTGTGACCGACCCCACACGCAAGGCGATTTGCCCGGAAATTACCGGGCAAATCGGCTTCATTTGCGACCGGTTCACCGCCGCCTCGCGCTCGCGCGATAACATATTCGGCGCTTTTGGCCAACCCCGTCCCTCCATGCATTTTTTGAATTCCCTCGGTAAATTTCACCGACATGACTGCCGCACAAGCAGACCCAGTAACCACGTCAGTTTTGGAGATCGACAGCCCACGAGTGGAGGACGGAGCTGCGATCTGGCGCATTGCCCGCGACTCCCAGGTCCTGGACCTGAACTCCTCGTACAGCTACCTCCTGTGGTGTCGCGACTTCGCGACGACCTCGGTGGTCGCCCGCGACCGGCCCGGCGGCGACCCGATCGCCTTCATCACCGGCTACGTCCGCCCGGAGCGCCCCGAGACGCTGGTCGTCTGGCAGGTCGCGGTCGACGACGAGCACCGCGGTCGCGGGCTGGCCGGGACCCTGCTGGACGCGCTGACCCTGAAGGTCGCCGCCAGCCACGGCATCAGCACCGTCGAGACGACGATCACCCCGGACAACGTCCCGTCCGACCGGTTGTTCACCTCGTACGCGGAGCGCCGCGGCGCGACCGTGAGCCGCGAAGTCCTCTTCGACGAGGGCGTGTTCCCGGCCGAAACGGGCGAGAGCCACCTGCCCGAGGTGCTGTACCGGATCACGCCGGTCGCGCCCTGAGCCGTCCGCGCACCGTCGCGCCCGTGGCGTGAGCCGTCCGCGCACCCCCGTGCCCGTGGCCTGAGCCGTCCGCGCACCGTCGCGCGCCGTCCCGCCGGACGTGCGTCCGCTCCGGGACCCCCTGAACTCCTTCTTCGTACACCCGCCCTCTCCCCATCCCAGGAGACCGCAGTGACCATCACACCCCCCGCCCTCAGCGTCTTCGAAACCCTTGAGTCCGAGGTCCGCAGCTACTGCCGCAGCTGGCCCGCCGTGTTCGACCGTGCGCAGGGCTCGCGCATGTACGACGAGGACGGCCACACCTACCTGGACTTCTTCGCGGGTGCGGGCTCCCTCAACTACGGGCACAACAACCCGGTCCTCAAACGCGCCCTGATCGACTACATCGAGCGCGACGGGGTCACCCACGGCCTCGACATGGCGACGACCGCCAAGCGTGCGTTCCTGGAGACCTTCCAGAACGTGATCCTGCGGCCCCGCGACCTCCCGTACAAGGTGATGTTCCCGGGCCCGACGGGCACCAACGCCGTCGAGTCCGCGCTGAAGCTGGCCCGCAAGGTCAAGGGCCGCGAGTCGGTCGTGTCCTTCACCAACGCCTTCCACGGCATGTCGCTCGGCTCGCTGGCGGTCACCGGCAACGCCTTCAAGCGCGCCGGGGCGGGCATCCCCCTCGTCCACGGCACGCCGATGCCGTTCGACAACTACTTCGACGGCCAGGTCCCGGACTTCCTGTGGTTCGAGCGCCTCCTGGAGGACCAGGGCTCGGGCCTCAACAAGCCCGCCGCCGTGATCGTCGAGACGGTCCAGGGCGAGGGCGGCATCAACGTCGCCCGCGCCGAGTGGCTGCGCGCCCTCCAGGACCTGTGCCACCGCCAGGACATGCTGCTGATCGTCGACGACATCCAGATGGGCTGCGGCCGTACCGGCGCGTTCTTCTCCTTCGAGGAGGCGGGCATCACGCCGGACATCGTCACCCTCTCCAAGTCGATCAGCGGCTACGGCCTGCCCATGTCGCTCTGCCTGTTCAAGCCGGAGCTGGACGTCTGGGAGCCGGGCGAGCACAACGGCACCTTCCGGGGCAACAACCCCGCCTTCGTGACGGCCGCCGCCGCCCTCGACGCCTACTGGGCCGACGGCCAGATGGAGAAGCAGACCCTGGCGCGCGGCGAGCTGGTCGAGCGAGCGCTGCTCGCCATCGCCGACGAGAACGCCGAGGCGGGCGTCAGCTTCCGGGGCCGCGGGCTGGTCTGGGGCATCGAGTTCACCGACAAGGACCGCGCCACCGCCGTGTGCCGCCGCGCCTTCGAACTCGGCATGCTCCTGGAGACCTCGGGCCCGCAGAGCGAGGTCGTGAAGCTCCTCCCGGCCCTCACCATCCCGGCCGACGAACTCGACGAGGGGCTGCGCATCCTGGCGCGCGCGGTCCGCGAGACCGCCTGACGCCTCGTCACCCCACACATTCCGTACGTACGCACGCCGTACGTACTCACGCGAGAGAAGGGTCCACGTCACCGTGATTGTCCGCTCGTTCAAGGACATCGAAGGAACCGACCGCCATGTGAAGGCGAAGACCGGCACCTGGGAGAGCAAGCGCATCGTGCTCGCCAAGGAGAAGGTCGGCTTCTCCCTGCACGAGACGACGCTCTACGCGGGTACGGAGACCCAGATGTGGTACGCGAACCACATCGAGGCCGTGCTGTGCGTCGAGGGCGAGGCGGAGCTCACCAACGACGAGACGGGCGAGACCCACTGGATCGAGCCCGGCACCATGTACCTGCTGGACGGACACGAGCGCCACACCATGCGCCCGAAGACCGACTTCCGGTGCGTGTGCGTGTTCAACCCGCCCGTGACCGGACGGGAGGACCATGACGAGAACGGCGTCTACCCGCTGCTGACCGAGGAGGTCTGAGCCGTATGACTGACGTACTGACGAACCCCGCGGGCTCCGCCACCGGAGATCTCTACCCCACGCGCGGAGCCGTCGAGGTCACCACGCCCCGCCAGGACCCGGTGGTCTGGTCGGCGCCCGGCGCCGGGGGGCCGATCGGCGCGCAGGACCTGTCCGGCTTCGAGCGGGACGGATTCCTCACCGTCGACCAGCTGATCACGGACGAGGAAGTCGCCCTGTACCGGGCCGAGTTGGACCGACTGGTCACCGACCCGGCGGTACGTTCCGACGAGCGCTCCATCATCGAGCCGCAGTCGCAGGACGTCAGGTCGGTCTTCGAGGTCCACAAGCTGAGCACGGTCTTCGCCCAGCTGGTGCGCGACCCGCGGGTGGTGGGCCGGGCCCGCCAGATCCTCGGCTCGGACGTCTACGTCCACCAGTCCCGGATCAACGTCAAGCCCGGCTTCGGCGCTTCCGGCTTCTACTGGCACTCGGACTTCGAGACCTGGCACGCCGAGGACGGCCTCGCGAACATGCGGACCGTGTCCGTCTCGATCGCCCTGACCGAGAACCTGGACACCAACGGCGGGCTGATGATCATGCCCGGCTCGCACAAGCACTTCCTGGGCTGCGCGGGCGAGACGCCGAGGGACAACTACAAGAAGTCGCTCCAGATGCAGGACGCGGGCACCCCGTCCGACGCGGCGCTGACCCGGATGGCCGACGCGCACGGCATCAGGCTCTTCACGGGCCGGGCCGGGTCGGCGACCTGGTTCGACTGCAACTGCATGCACGGCTCGGGCGACAACATCACCCCGTACGCCCGCAGCAACGTCTTCATCGTGTTCAACAGCGTGGAGAACACGGCGGTGGAGCCCTTCGCGGCCCCGGTCCGGCGTCCCGACTTCATCGGGGCGGGGGACTTCACGCCGGTGCGGTAGCTCGTTCTGCTCGTTCTGTTTGGTTTGCTCGTTCGGCTCTGGTCGTGCGTCGTGGGGCCGGTCCTCTGGGGAGGACCGGCCCCACGACGTCGTTTGCGGGACTACTTGTTCAGTGCGGGATAGTCCGTGAAGCCCTTCTCGTCGCCGCCGAAGAAGGTGGCCGGGTCAGGGGTGTTGTACGGGCCCTCGGTGGCGAGCCGGGCGGGCAGGTCCGGGTTGGCGAGGAACAGCGCGCCGAACGCGAGCACGTCCGCCGCCCCCTCGTCGATGAGCCCGAGCGCCCGGTGGTCGGTCGGCCCGTCCGTGAACGGGTTGAGCACGAAGGCCCCGTCGAACTTCGCCCGCAGCACCGGGGTGAGCGCGCGGAACGCGTCGGTCGCCTCGGTGACGTGCAGATAGGCGAGGCCCAGCGGCGAGAGGGCGTCGACCAGCGCCTCGTACGTCCGGGGGACGTCGGTCTCGGTGATGTCGTTGTACGCGTTGCCGGGGGAGAGGCGGATCGCGGTCCGGCCCGCGCCGATCTCGGCGACGACGGCCCGGACGGTCTCGACGGCGAACCGGATGCGGTTGTCGACGGTGTCGCCGCCCCACTCGTCGGTCCGGAGGTTGGCGTTGGCGGAGAGGAACTGGTGGATCAAGTAGCCGTTGGCGCCGTGGAGTTCGACTCCGTCGAAACCGGCGTCGACGGCGTTGCGGGCGGCGCGCGCGTAGTCCTGGACCGTCTCGCGGATCTCGTCGGCGGTCAGCGCGCGGGGCTCGGTGAAGTCCACGAGGCCCGCACCGGTGAAGAGCTGACCGGCGGGGGCGACGGCGGAGGGCGCGACCGGGGTCAGCCCGTCCGGCAGCAGGCTCGGGTGCCCGATCCTGCCGCCGTGCATGAGCTGGGCGAAGATCACGCCGCCGTCGGCGTGCACGGCGTCGGTGACCTTGCGCCACCCGGCGACCTGCTCCTCGCTGTGCAGGCCGGGCGTGAAGGGGTACCCCTGGCCGACGACGGACGGCTGGACCCCCTCGGTGACGATGAGCCCGGCGGAGGCGCGCTGTGCGTAGTACTCCGCGACCAGCTCGGTCGGCACGCCGCCCGCACCGGCGCGGCTGCGGGTCATCGGGGCCAGGGCGATGCGGTTGGCGAGGGTGGTGCCGGAGAGGTCGTACGAGGTGAAGGCGGTGCTGGACATGGCGGTAGCCCCCCAGGAGTGTTTATTGGTCGGCCAAGTAATACCGACGACGTCACTGTAGCTCATTACTTGGCCGACCAAGTTAAAGTGGTGAGAACTTTCCGACCGCGACCGTGACCGTGACGATGACGAGGACTTCCCATGCACCCCGACGGCCCCGCCTGTCCCGACACCGTGCCCTTCCCGGGTGGCCCGGTCAGCTACTCCCTGTCGGTGGTGGCGAGGCTGCACCGGATCGCTGCGGGGAAGGTGCTGCGGTGCCTCGGTCTCTACCCGGGGCAGGAGTTCGTGATGATGCACCTGTGGGAGGCGGGCCCGGTGCGCCAGTCGGAGCTGATCAAAGCCGTGGGCCTCGACCCCTCCACGGTCACCAAGTCCCTCCAGCGCCTGGAACAGGCGGGCCACGTCCGCCGCCGCCCGGACCCGGCGGACAGGCGTGCCTCACTGGTCGAGGCGACCGAACAGGGCTGCGGGCTGCGGGACAAGGTCATGGAGGCGTGGGGCGAACTGGAGGCGCGGACCCTGGCGGGGCTGGAGGCGGACGAACGCGCCTCCCTGACGCGTCTCCTCGCCAAGGTCGAGCACAACCTCTGCCCCGAGGCGGTCCCGCCCGTCCCGCCGATGGCGGGGGAGTGCGGCTGATCCTGCGGGGCTCGGTGGGGGTGCTGTTCCTGCCTGGGGCTACGCCCCTTGCCCCCTGCACGGGCTCCGCCCGCGCGTCCTCAAGCGCCGGACGGGCTGATTTTCCCCTCCGCCCGCGCGCCCTCAAGCGCCGGACGGGCTGATCTCCCTCTCCGCCCGCGCGCCCTCAGACGCCGGACGGGCTGGTTTTTTCCTCCGCCAGTACCTTCTCCAGCTCCGTCAGGAACCGGTCCGTCGTGGCCTCGTCCCGCACCGCGATCCGTACCCATCCCTCCCCGACGAGCCCCGGAAACGTGTCCCCCCGCCGCACCGCGAACCCCCGCTCCCGCAACCGCTCCCGTACCCCCGCCGCCCCCGGCACCCGTACGAGCACAAAGGGAGCCCGAGCCCCCTCGACCACCCGCACCGGCCCGAGCCCGGCCAGCCCGGCCAGCAAGTACTCCCGGTCCGCAGCCACCCGAGCGGCAGCCCGCGAAGCCTCCTCCACCGCCTCCGCCGCAACGCACCCCTCCGCCGCCACCAGCGCGGGCGTCGACACCGGCCACAACGGCTGCGCCCGCTCCAAGAGCGCGATCGTCTCCGGCGCGGCGGTCACATAACCCACCCGCAGCCCCGCCAGCCCCCACGTCTTCGTCAGACTCCGCAGCACCACCAACCCCGGCACATCCACCCGCCCCACCAACGCCTCCGGCTCCCCCGGCACCGCGTCCATGAACGCCTCGTCGACCACCAGCACCCGCCCCGGACGGGCAAGCCCGGCGATCGCGGCAGCCGCATGCAGCACCGACGTCGGGTTTGTCGGATTCCCGATCACCACCAGATCGGCATCCTCGGGGACGGCCCCCGCCTCCAGCCGGAACCCGTCCTCCTCCCGCAGCAGCACCCGCCCCACCTCGTGCCCCGCGTCCCGCAGCGCCGCCTCCGGCTCCGTGAACTGCGGGTGCACCACCACCGGCCTCCGCACCTGAAGAGCCCGCGCGATCAGTACGAACGCCTCCGCCGCCCCCGCCGTCAGCAGCACCCGGTCCACCGGCAGCCCGTGGTGCGCGGCCACCGCCGCCCGCGCCGCCCGCCCGTCCGGATACGCGGCGAGCGTGTCCAGGGAAGCGGCCAGGCGTGCCTTCAGCCACTCAGGCGGCGTGCCGGACCGTACGTTGACCGCGAGGTCGACCAGCCCCGCCTCCGCGCCCCGCACCTCCGCATCGCCGTGATGCCGCAGGTCATGGTCGAAAGAGGTCACCGGTTCCACCCATCCCTGTGCAGGCCACCGCGCACGTCGCCATGGCCGGTCGCCCCTCGGGGCTCGACTTCCTTTTCGGTACGAGGAGTTCCGCCCCGCTGCCCGGCGCCCCGACACCCAACGGCCCGCCGTCCAGCGGCCCGACACCCAGCGCCCCGACACCCAGTGCCGCGAGCGCCGCCGCCTCCGCCACCGACGGCGTGCCCACCGCGCTCAGTGCCCGCCCCGACGGGTTCGGCACCGTCACCCCGGCCAGCAGCTCCGCACCGTACGAAAGGACCGGCACCCCGAGCCGCCGCGCGCACTCGACGATCGCCCGCTCGTCCGCCTTCACGTCGACGGTGGCGAGCGCGTCGACCGCGCCGAGAGGCACCCCGGCTTCGCCGAGGACGCCCACCACCAGCGCGTACAGCTCATCGACCGGTGCGTCCTCGCAGGCCCCGACCCCCACGGTCACCCTTGTGGAAGCAGACACCGGACATCCTTTCGCGCGGCGAATCGGCCCATTCCGACATGCGCCGCACCGCGCCCATCGACTAGCAAGGGCTCATGGCGTACACGGCGGTCCTCGTCGCGCTCGGCGCGTTCCTGATGACGCTGTTCGGTGGCTGGGTCGCCCAGCGCGTCACCGACCGGCGGCACCTCGTGCTGGGCCTGGCCGGAGGGCTGATGCTCGGCGTGGTCGGCCTGGACCTGCTGCCGGAGGCCCTGGAGGCCGCCGACAGCGAGGTCTTCGGCGTGCCCGCCGCCCTGCTCCTGTTCGTCGGCGGCTTCCTCGCCGCGCACGTCGGCGAGCACCTCCTCGCGGGACGACACGCCGCGCACGGGGGAGAAGAGGGGGAGCGGATCCCGGAGGTCGGGCTCACCGCCGCCTCCGCCATGGTCGGCCACAGCCTCATGGACGGCATCGCCCTCGGCGCGGCCTTCCAGGTCGGCGGCGGCATGGGCGTCGCCGTGGCGCTCGCGGTGATCGCCCACGACTTCGCCGACGGCTTCAACACGTACACACTGACCAGCCTGTACGGCAACGCCCGCCGCAAGGCCCTCGCGATGCTGTTCGCGGACGCGGCGGCCCCGGTGGTCGGCGCCGCCTCCACCCTCTTCTTCACCCTTCCGGCCGAACTCCTCGGCTGCTATCTGGGCTTCTTCGGCGGAGTGCTGCTCTACCTGGCCGCCGCCGAGATCCTCCCGGAGGCCCACCACGACCACCCGGCCCGCTCCACCCTGCTGTGCACGGTGGCGGGCGCGGGCTTCATCTGGCTGGTGGTGGGCATCGCGGCGGAGTGAGTGCGCGGTCATGGCTGTGCGCACCGCTCCACGAACCGGTACGCCATCTCCGGAGCCGCCGCCCAGTGCGTGTGCAGGTAGCTGGCATGCACATTGCCCTGTACGAATCCCTCGACCCGGCGCTCTGGATGCGTGAAGCCCCACGCGGGCGACGCCCCCGCCCCCGGTTCGATCACGGTCCGGTGGAACTCGTGCCCGCGCAGCCGCGTCCCGGCGGCGGCCAGCGCACTGTCACCGACGGCCACGGCCTCCCGGTACCCGAGCGTCAGCTTCTCCGACATCCGTGCCTCGGCGTCGAGCACCCCGCACAGGGGCTGCCCGTCGAGCGAGCGCGCCAGATACAGCAGCCCGGCGCACTCGGCCGCCACCGGCGCCCCCGAACGAGCCAGCTCGGCAACGGCCTTGCGCAACGGCTCATTGGCCGAGAGCTCGGGCGCGTACACCTCGGGAAACCCACCCCCGATCACCAACCCGCCCGTCCCGTCCGGCAGTTGCTCGTCGCGCAGCGGGTCGAACGGTACGACGGTGGCCCCGGCCGCACCCAGCAACTCCGCATGCTCGGCGTACGAGAACGTGAAAGCGGGCCCCGCGGCCACCGCGACCACCGGCCCCGCTCCACCCACGCCTCCTCGGGCTGCCCGCATGCTCCCGGTCCGCCCGGCTTCCCCGCCCGGCTCCCAGGCCGCGTCCCCCGTCGTCCCCGCCGCACGCGCCAGAGCGAGCACCGCCTCCAGATCCACCCCACCCCGCACCTGCTCCGCCAGCGCGGCAACCGCCTCCACCGCTTCGGCCTGCCGCTCGGCCACCGGCACCAGCCCCAGGTGCCGCGACGGCGTCCGGACCTGCTTGGCCCGCCGCAGCGCGCCCAGCACCGGCACCCCCGAACCGTCGAGGGCCTCCCGCAACAGCTCCTCGTGCCGGTCCGACCCCACCTTGTTCAGGATGACGCCCCCGATCCGCACCTCCGGATCCCACGAGGCGAAGCCGTGCACCAGCGCCGCCACCGACCGCGACTGCGACGACCCGTCCACCACCAGCACCACCGGCGCCCGCAGCAGCTTCGCGATCTGCGCCGTCGACGCCAACTCGCCCTGCCCGGCAGCCCCGTCGTACAGGCCCATCACGCCTTCGACGATCGCCAGATCACATCCGGCGGCCCCGTGCTCGAACAGCGGACCGACCAGATCAGGACCGCACAGGTACGCGTCCAGGTTCCGCCCGGGCCGCCCCGTCGCCAGCGCGTGGTACCCGGGGTCGATGTAGTCAGGCCCCACCTTGTGCGGCGAAACCCTCAGCCCGCGCTCCGTGAAGGCAGCCATCAGCCCCGTCGCGACGGTGGTCTTCCCACTGCCCGACGACGGCGCGGCCACCACGATCCGTGCTACCACTCGATGCCCCGCTGACCCTTCTGACCCGCGTCCATCGGGTGCTTGACCTTCGACATGTCCGTGACCAGATCGGCCGCGTCCAGCAACGCCTGCGGAGCGTTGCGCCCCGTGATCACCACGTGCTGCGTGCCCGGCCGGTCGCGCAGCACCCGCACGACCTCGTCCACGTCGATCCAGCCCCAGTGCAGCGGATACGCGAACTCGTCCAGCACGTAGAACGTGTACGTCTCGGCGGCCAGATCCCGCTTGACCTGCTCCCAGCCCTCCCGCGCCTTCTCCTCGTTGTCGACCTGATCGTCTCGCTGTACCCACGACCAGCCCTCGCCCATCTTGTGCCAGGCGACCGTGCCGCCCTCGCCCGTCGCACCGAGGGCCTTGAGCGCGTTCTCCTCGCCGACCTTCCACTTCGCCGACTTCACGAACTGGAACACCCCGATCGGCCACCCCTGGTTCCAGGCGCGCAACGCCATCCCGAAAGCGGCCGTCGACTTCCCCTTGCCGATGCCCGTGTGCACCATGAGCAGCGGCCGGTTGCGGCGCTGGCGGGTGGTGAGCCCGTCGTTCGGTACGTTTTCCGGCTGTCCCTGCGGCATGGTTACGCGACCTTCCTCGATGTGCCCTGAGCACCCTGTACGTCCTTGACCAGCCCGGCGATGGAGTCCGCCCGCAGCTCGTCCAGCGTGACGGCGGTGCCGCCCAACTCCCTCGCCAGTTCGGCCGCGAGACCGAGCCTGACCATCCCCGACTCGCAGTCCACGACCACCGAGGCGATGCCCTCCACCTCGTGCAGCCGCGCCGCCCGGCCCGCCAGCGCCACCGGCTCCGGACCACCGGTCGCCCGCCCGTCCGTCACCACGACCAGCAGCGGACGCCGCGACGGATCGCGCAGCCGCTCCACCCGCAGCACCTCGTGGGCCTTCAGCAGACCCGCCGCGAGGGGGGTGCGCCCGCCGGTGGGCAGGAGCTCCAGCCGGGCCGCCGCCGCGTCCACGGACGACGTCGGCGGAAGGACGACCTCCGCCTCCTTGCCGCGGAAGGTGATCAGCCCGACCTTGTCCCGCCGCTGGTAGGCGTCGAGGAGCAGCGAGAGCACCGCGCCCTTCACAGCGCTCATCCGCTGCCGCGCCGCCATGGACCCCGAGGCGTCCACCACGAACAGCACGAGGTTGCCCTCGCGGCCCTCCCGCGTCGCCTGCCGCAGGTCGTCCCGGCGCACGACGAGACCGCGTCCGCTGCGACCGCGCGCGTGCTGGTGCGGGGCGGCCGCCTGCACGGTCGCCGCCAGGTGCAGCTTGGTGAGCGCGCCTCGCGGCCGTACGGAACCCGTCGTACGACCGTGCTCGGTACGCGCTCGGGACCTGCGCCCCGCCGCCCCGTCGCCGAGGCCGGGCACGCTCAGCATCTTCGTGCGGAACGGCTCGGCGGACCGGGCGGCGGGCTGCTCGGGGCTTCCGCTGCCGGAGGGGGAAGGCTGCTGCTCCGGCTGCTCCTGGGGCTGCTCCGGCTGTTCCTGGGGTGCCTCGGGCGTGTCGCTCTGCTCCGACGCGCTGGTTTCGGGGGTTTCGGGCGCGTCGGGGCCGTCGCCCCGGGGCGGCAGGCCGCCTCCGCCGGGGCCGTCCGGATCGGGGTCGTCACCGCCCTCGTCCTCGCCCCCGTCCCGCGGGGGGCTGTTCTGCTCCAGGGTCTGGTCGAGCTTGTCCTCGTCGAGGCCGGGCGCGTCGAAGGGATTGCGGCGACGCCGGTGCGGCAGCGCGAGCAGCGCGGCCTGCCGTACGTCCTCCTCCTGTACGTCCTCACGGCCCGCCCAGGCGGCCAGCGCGGTCGCCGTACGCGCCATCACGATGTCGGCCCGCATGCCGTCGACCTCGAACGCGGCGCAGGTCGCGGCGATCTGGCGGAGCGCGTCGTCACCGAGCCTGACCTGCGGCAGCAGGGCCCGTGCGGCGGCGATCCGGTCCCGGAGGTCGGCCTCCTCCCCGGCCCACTTCGCGGCGAAGCCCGCCGGGTCGTCGTCGTACGCGAGCCGTCGTCGTACGACCTCGACACGCTGGTCGGTGTCGCGGGACGCGGCGACCTCGACGGTCAGCCCGAACCGGTCGAGCAACTGGGGCCGTAGCTCGCCCTCTTCGGGGTTCATGGTCCCGACCAGCAGGAACCGCGCGGCGTGCCGCACGGACACGCCCTCGCGTTCGACGTACGACGCGCCCATGGCGGCGGCGTCGAGCAGGAGGTCCACGAGGTGGTCGTGAAGGAGATTGACCTCGTCGACGTACAGGATTCCCCGGTGGGCGTCCGCCAGCAGCCCCGGCTCGAACGCTTTCACGCCCTCGCTGAGCGCCCGCTCGATGTCGAGCGCGCCCACGAGGCGGTCCTCGGAGGCGCCGACCGGCAGCTCCACCATCCGCGCGTCCCGCGCCACGCCGTCGGCGCTCGCGTGCGGGCCGTCGGGACACGCCGTATCGGGCGCGGCCGGGTCGCACGAGAACCGGCACCCCTCCACCACCGCGACCTGCGGCATCAGCGCCGCGAGCGCGCGCACGGCGGTGGACTTGGCGGTGCCCTTCTCGCCCCGTACGAGGACGCCGCCGACGGCGGGGGACACGGCGTTGAGCAAGAGCCCGAGCCGGAGGTCGTCCTGCCCGACGATCGCGGTAAAGGGATAAGGCGTACTCATACGGTCTCCATCATCGGTTCGTCACTTCCGTGCGGCCGGGTGGTGGTCCCGGTCATGTGCGCGTGCGTCATGGCCGGCCGCGTCCACGCGGCGCCGCTTCCGCCGAGCCTCCTTGGGCGGCGGGGCCGCCCCCGGGGGGGGCGAGGGGGGGACCCCCTGCTCGAGCGAAGCCGAGAGCTTGGGGGAGGGCGGGCAAGGGGGCGGCCTCTCTCGCTCCGGGCCCGCCCCGGAGCTGGCCCCGCCTCGCCCCGGTGCAGCCCGCACCCCGCCCGGGGCCCCGCCTCACCCCCGTACCCCCGGCGGCACGAACGGCAGCCCCACCGGCGCACCGGACTCGATCAGCCGCCACAGCCCGTCCGTGTCCGCGTGCTCCTCGATCAGGTCCCCCAGCCGGTCCAACTGCTCCTCCCGCAAGCCCCCGAAGCTCGTGTCCGGAGCAGGCACGAACCGGCGCCCGGAAGCCACTGCCACCTCCCGCAGGAACGCCCGCCGGAATCCGTCGCTCTCCAGCGACCCGTGCCAGTGGGTGCCCCACACCGCCCCCACCCGGCACCCGTCCAGGCTGTGTCCATCGTCATCAGAGATGAACCCTTCCCCGCCCAGCACTTCCGCCACCCCGTGATGGATCTCGTAACCCTCCACCGGCTCGCCCAGCGCCGAACCCACCGGCCGTGCGAGGGTCTTCTCACGGGCGAACCTCACCCGCACCGGCAGCAGCCCGAGCCCCTCGACGACCCCGGCCCGCGACTCCACCTCGTCCTCGATCAGTTCGCCCAGCAGCTGGTAGCCGCCGCAGATCCCCAGCACCGGCAGCCCCTCGGCGGCCCGCCGTGCCAACGCGTCGGCGAGTCCCCGTTCGCGCAGCCACTCCAGCGCCCGGACCGTGCCCCGCGTTCCCGGCACGACCACCAGGTCCGCGTCCGCGAGCTCCTCCGCCCGGTCCACGAAGCGGACGACCACGCCGGGCTCCGCCGCCAGCGCGTCCACGTCCGTGAAGTTCGACATCAGCGGCACCGCGCACACCGCGACCCGCAGCACGTCCTCGCCGACCGGCGGCGCGACCACGGACTCCCGGACCGCGCCCCGCAGCGACACCCGCAGCCCGTCCTCCTCGTCGATGCCCAGCCCGTGGGCGAAGGGCAGCACGCCGTACGTCTTGCGCCCGGTGAGGTCCTCCAGCATGTCCAACCCGGGCTCCAGCAGCGACACATCGCCCCGGAACTTGTTCACCAGGTAGCCCGCGACCAGCCGCTGGTCCTCCTTCGCCAGCAGCGCCGTCGTCCCGAAGAACGACGCGAAGACCCCGCCCCGGTCGATGTCCCCGACTACCACCACCGGGAAGTTCGCGGCCCGGGCGATCCCCATGTTGACGATGTCGGTCCGCCGCAGATTGATCTCGGCGGGACTCCCCGCCCCCTCGCAGATCACCGCGTCGTAACTCGCGCGCAGCTCCGCCAGGCACTCCGTGACCGTCCCGAGCAGCGCCTCCCGGTGCCCGCCCTGGACCCCCTTCCCGTACGTCTTCCCGCCCGCCGTGCCGAAGAAGCCGCGCGCGCTCATCTCGCCCACGGGCTTGCCGAGCAGCACCACCTGGCTCGACTTGTCGCTGCCGGGCTTGAGCAGGACGGGGTTCATGAGAGCGGTCGGCTCGACCCGCGCCGCCTGCGCCTGCATCGCCTGCGCGCGGCCGATCTCCGCGCCCTCCCGCGTCACGAACGAGTTCAGCGACATGTTCTGCGCCTTGAACGGGGCGACCTTCACCCCCTGCCGCACCAGCCACCGGCAGATCCCCGCCGTGACCACGCTCTTGCCCGCGTCCGACGTGGTTCCCGCGACCAGCAGTCCGCCGCCGCTCATGATGTACGCCCCTTCAGCACGGACGCCGCCAGCCGCCCCGCCGCACACGCGGCCAGCGCCAGCACGCCCACCCGGCGCGACAGCCGCACCGCACGTTCGATGTCGGGCACGGCCACCGGCCGCCCGCTCTCCCCGTTGAGCACCGCCCGGTGCTCCACCCGGCCCGCGTACGACAGCGTTCCGCCGAGCCGCACGCCCAGCGCGCCCGCGAAGGACGCCTCGACCGGGCCCGCGTTGGGGCTCGGGTGGGCGGCGGCGTCCGCACGCCAGGCCCGCAGGGCGCCCCGGGTGTCGTCCCCGGCCAGCACCGCGAGCGCCGCCGTCAGGCGTGCCCCCGGCCAGCCCGCCACGTCGTCCAGGCGTGCCGAGGCCCACCCGTACCGGCGGTGGCGCGCCGACTTGTGCCCGACCATCGCGTCCAGCGTGTTCACGGCCCGGAACGCGACGAGGCCCGGCACGCCCCCGACCGCACCCCACACCAGCGCGCCCACCACCGCGTCCGAGGTGTTCTCGGCGACGGACTCGACCACGGCACGCGCCATCTGCTGGCCGTCCAGGGCCTGCGGGTCGCGCCCGCACAGGTGCGGCAGGCGTTCGCGGGCCAGCTCCAGGTCCCCGGCGGCCAGCGCCCCGCCGATCGCACGGGCCTCGCGGCCCAGTGACGTACCGCCGACGACGGACCACGTGGCGGCGGCCGTCAACGCGACGGAGGCGGCGGGGGAGCGGCGTACCAGACGGGAGGTGACGGCGGCGGCCGTGGCCGCCCCGCCGACGCAGACCAGGGTGTGCAGCACGCCCCGTCCCCGGTCGTCGCGCCACAGGACCTTCTCGACGGCTCCGGCGGCACGCCCGAAGGCGGCGACGGGATGGCCGTGACGGGGGTCGCCGAAGACGGCGTCACCGAGCATCCCGAGAGCCGCACCGACGGCGAATGTGTACGGGGGCATGACAACGGAACCGCGTGTACCGCAGCCGGGCATGGCGACGTGTCCTTAACTCAGGGTCCGCGCCCTGCGTTCGACGTGACGAGCGGCTGGGAGTTCCTGGCTTCCGTACGGCTCTCGCGAGCCGCACGGTGACAGTGGCGGGACCGCGCCGGATTCGCACCGGCTTCCTCTCCATGCCGCCGTAATGGCTCCGGCAGTCCACCACGCCCCGCGAACAACCGTCAACCTGGGGTTGACCTGCGGGAGGCCGGTGTGCGGAGGCCCACAGGGGGTCGCCGAGGGGTCCACGGGGGCGCACGCAGAACCGCCCCGCGCACGGGGCGCGGGGCGGTTCTGTGAAGCGGGGGTGGAGCGCCGGTCAGGCGACGATCAGGAAGATGCCGTACGCCACGGCCGCCGCGCACAGCGCGAAGCAGGCGTACGCGCCCGTGCGCGCCATGGCCGCCGAGCCGCCCGAAGCGGTGGCGCTCTCCTGCTTGGCGAGGCCCACGATGCCGAGGGTGAACAGGCCCACCAGAGCGATGGTGGCCACGAGGCTGACACCGAAGACGGTGCCGAGAGCTGCCCAGTCGATGTTCATGCGATTGCGTCCTTAGACCCTTGGGCCCTCAGACCGACGCGGCCGGGCGGGCCGGTTCGGCGGGGGAGTGGATGGTGGCCTTCAAGTCGCCGGTGGCCGCGTGGGTGGCGTCGGACGGGAAGACACCGGCCGGGGGCGGGGTGACCGCGGCCATGGCGGTGGTGACGACACCCGCGGGCTCGGCCGGGGCGAGCGGGGCGGCCGGGCCCTGCAGGTCGTCGGCGGTGACGTTGGTGTGGTCGACCGGCTTGCGGCGGGACAGCGTCCAGATCACGCCGGAGCCCGCGACCAGCAGGACCGCGACGGCGGCGACGCCCCACGTGCCCTGACCGGTGAGGAACTCGGCGGCCGCGGCGACCGCGCCGGCGGCCGGCAGCGTCAGGCCCCAGGCGACGAACATCCGGGTCGCGGTCGACCAGCGGACCACGCCGCCCTTCGGCGCGAGGCCCGAGCCCATCACGGAGCCGGAGCAGACCTGGGTGGTGGAGAGGGAGAAGCCGAGGTGCGAGGAGGCCAGGATGACCGTCGCGGCACCGGTCTGGGCGGCGAAGCCCTGCGGCGGCTTGAGGTCGGTGAGGCCCTTGCCCATGGTGCGGATGATGCGCCAGCCGCCGAGGTAGGTGCCGAGCGCGATGGCGACACCGGCCGAGACGATGACCCACAGCGGGGGGTTCGCGCCGGGGGCCAGCACGTTGCCGGTGACCAGGGCCAGGGTGATGACACCCATGGTCTTCTGCGCGTCGTTGGTGCCGTGCGCGAGGGAGACGAGACCGGCGGAGGCGATCTGGCCCGCGCGGTAGCCCTTCGCGGTGGCCTTCTCGTCGGTCTTGGACGCCAGCTTGAAGGTGAGCTTCGTGGCGAAGTACGCGGCGAGACCGGCGACGATCGGCGCGGCGATCGCGGGCAGCAGCACCTTGGTGATGACGACGCTGCCGTTGACGCCGGAGGCGCCCACCGACATCAGGGTGGCGCCGATGAGGCCGCCGAAGAGTGCGTGGGAGGAACTGGACGGCAGGCCGATCAGCCAGGTGAACAGATTCCAGAGGATGGCGCCGACCAGTGCCGCGAAGATCACTTCCGTCGTGATGCCGCTTTCGTTGATCAGCCCCCCGGAGATCGTCTTCGCGACCTCCACGGAGAGGAAAGCACCAACGAGGTTCAGCACGGCGGACATGGCCACCGCCGTCTTGGGCTTGAGTGCGCCGGTCGAGATGGTGGTCGCCATCGCGTTGGCAGTGTCGTGGAAACCGTTCGTGAAGTCGAACACGAGAGCGGTCACGATCACGATTCCGAGAAGGAGCGTGATGTGTTCCATTTACCCAGGCAATCGTTTGAGGTCAGTGGCTGTTGGAACGTAAGCAACCTGAGTGAACGGAAGATGAACTGGGCGGGGCGTCCCGGTGACCCGAAATGCCGTGCCGCCGTTCCGGTTTTCACCGGAACGGCGGCACGGGCGGGTTCTCCCTAGGGACGTCTGGGGGCGCCCGGGGCCGTCAACGCCGCGTGAAGGCGCTCAGCCTGCCGTGCGACCCGTTGAAGAGATTCTGGTCACCCGGAAGTGCGCCCCGGGCGTTGTCGAACTGCCAGATCGTCCAGTACGACCAGCCCGCGGGCAGCGGACCCGGCGAGGAGTTGTAGCGCGCCAGCCACAGGGCGTGGTTCCGGCCGAACGCCGTGCTCCTGCCGGTGCACTCGTTCCACCAGAGCGTGGTCGTGTAGATCACCGGACGGCGGCCCGTCCTGCGGCGCACCTCGTCGCTGAAGGACGTGATCCAGGTCCGCATCTGGGCGGGCTTCAGCCCGTAGCACTTGTTCCGCTTGTTGATCTTCCGGTACGGGTTGTTCTCCAGGTCGACCGCGGGCGGCAGGGTCTTCCCGTCGTTCCGCCAGCCCCCTCCGTTGCGTACGAAGAAGGCCGCCTGGGTCCTGCCCGACGACTGGTGCGGCAGCGCGAAGTGATAGGCGCCGCGCTTGATGCCGGCCTTGCGGGAGCCGTTGTACTGCTGGGCGAAGTGCGGATTGCGGTAGGTGTGGGACTCGGTGGCCTTGACGTAGACGAAGGTCGCACCTTTCTTCTTCGCCCTCCTCCAGTCCACGTTCTTCTGGTGGCCGGAGACGTCGTGGCCGCGCGGCTGGGCGGCGGCCTCGGCCGGACCGCTCAGCAGGACCGTCGTGCCCAGGGTGAGGGCGGCGGTGGTGACGGCCGTGGCGGACAGGGCTCGGGCGCGGACGCGTCGGGCGCGGGCGCGGACGCGCCGGAGGAGCGGTTTGTGATCACGGGCCATGATTCCCCCCCGGAATGGCTACGTGCATGACAAATCTGGGCAGAGGCTACTGGAAGATCCGGAAACTCCGGTCGATCTCCGGCCAATTCCACCGGGGGCGGTGTGCGGACGGTCTGCCGGGCTTACGGAGCCGGGGCCTCCGGGCTACAGTGCGCGCCCGCCCTGCCCGCCGGGTGCCCGGCCCCCGGCCGGTCCTGCCCGCCGGATGCCCGGCTGGCAGGATGCGGGGCATGACGACACGGGTGACGGACGCGGTGACGGCGGCATGGCGGGACCTGGTGGACACGGCCCTGCGGTCGGTCGCCGACGGGCTGGTCGTCGGGACCTCCGGGAACGTCTCGGTGCGGGTCGGCGACGACCTGATCCTGGTCACCCCGAGCGGTGTGCCCTACCACCGGCTCACCGCGGACGACGTGACCGGCGTGCACCCCTCCGGCCGCCGGATCCTCGGCGACCTCGTCCCCACCAGCGAACTCCCCCTGCACCTCGCGGTGTACCGCGACACGGACGCCCGGGCCGTCGTGCACACCCACGCGGTGCACGCCACCGCCGTCTCGACCCTCGTGGACCGGCTGCCCCTCATCCACTACATGGCCGCCGCGATGGGGGGCCGGATACGTACGGCGCCCTATGCGACGTACGGGACCGAGGAGTTGGCCGAGAACGCCCTCCTGGCCCTCCGCGACCGCACGGGATGCCTCCTCCGCAACCACGGGACCCTCACGTACGGAGACACCCTCGCCCGGGCCTACGACCGCACGGCCCAGCTGGAATGGATGTGCCGGCTCTGGCTGACGGCCTCCTCGGTCCCCGGCCACTCCCCAACCCTCCTCTCCGAGGCGGAACTCGACCTGGCCGCGGAACGCCTGCGCGGCTACGGGCAGACGGGATGACCCGCCACCCCCGCCCCGCTTCCGCCCAGCCCCCTTGGGCGGCGGGGCCGCCCCCCGGGGGCGGGACGGGCGGGCAAGGGGGCGGCCCCTCTCGCTCCGGGCCCACCCCGGAGCACCCCCGCCCCACCCCGGTCCCGCCTCACCGGGCGAAGAGGCCCCGCCCCACCCTCAGGGCCCCGCCCACTGGCAGTACCGCCCCCCGCTACCGACACTGAAACCGTGCACCCGGCCAAAGCAACGGCAGCAGCCGTCACCACACTCATAGCCCTCGGCGCAGCCACGATCGCCGCCGCCCGACACGCCGGCGACGCCGCGCTCAACGCGCCCCCCGGCCGCCCCCTCCCCGGCGACCCCCGCGTGACCGTGCACGCCACGGCCCCCGGACAGGTCACCCTGACCAGGGGGCTCGCCACGCTCAGGCCGGGGGTGTACGCCCTGGAGGGCGACGGCGTCCACGCGGTGGTCGGACCCGTACTGGAGGCCGCCCCGCACGAGCCCGACACCGTCGTGCGCCGCCTGGAGAGGGTGACCCGGGGCTCCCTGGAGCCCGGCGCCCGCCTCCACCTCACCCCGTACGTCCACAGCGGCGACCCCGGCAGCGCCCTCGGCCTGGACTTCGCCCACGTCGACGTCATGGGCGAGCTGGGCGCCCTGCCCGCCTGGTTCGTCCCGGGCACCCGGACCACCACCTGGGTGATCGCCGTGCACGGCCTCGGAGCCACCCGCGAGCACCCGCTGAACGTCCTGGAGTTCCTGCACCGCTTCCGGCTGCCGGTGCTGGACCTCGCCTACCGCGGCGACCCCGGCGCGCCCCGCTCCCCGGACGGCCTCGGCCACCTCGGCGACTCCGAGTGGCGCGACCTGGACGCCGCGATCCGGCACGCCGTCCGCGAGGGCGCACAGCGGATCATCCTGTACGGCTGGTCCACCGGCGGCGCGATGGCCCTGCACGCCGCGACCTCCTCCGCGCTGCGCCACCACGTCGCCGGACTGGTGCTCGACTCCCCGGTGCTGGACTGGGAAGCGACCGTGCGCGCGCTGGCATCCGCCCGCCGCACCCCCGCGGCCCTCCTTCCGCTTGCGGTACGTGCGGCCCAGGGCAGCACGGGACCCCACGGCGACCGGCTCCGCGAGGCCGCCGACCCGGGCGGACTGCGCGTCCCGGCGCTGATCCTGCACGGCCCCGGCGACGCAGTCGCCCCCTGGGGCCCGTCCCGCGCCCTGGCCGAAGCCCGCCCCGACCTGGTCACCCTGCACACCGTGCGGGACGCGCCCCACGCCGCCATGTGGAACGCCGACCCGGCCGCCTACGAAGAAGCCCTCCGGCGCTTCCTCACCCCCCTCGTATGACACCCGCCGCCCCGCCCACGTAGCAGATTCCACGGCGCTCCGTGGGCGGCGAGAGGGATTCCGTTTGGGCTTTCGGGCACTGAGCGGAGACACTGCTGCACGTGACGTCCCGTACACCGCGCGACTCCAGGCTCCGACTTGTCCGCCCGCGACCCCTCGCCACAGCCCGACGGGCCGTGACGAACCGGCGAACCCGCCCGGCACCCCGCCCCCCCGAGGGAACCCCCGCCCAGGCGGAACTGGCCCGTCACGCCCGGGAGGTGCTCGCCGACGCCACCCGGGTGGCGCGCTGGGCCGACTCCGAGCGCGCCCGAGGCGCCGCCCCGCGCCCCGGCCAGGCGGGCAGGCTCTCCGACGCCGCCGCCGAACGCGCCTCCGAGGCACTGCGCCTGACCGAGACCCAGGTCCGGGCCGGGTGGGACCGGGCCCGCCTCGCCGGCCTCGTCGAGATCCACGGCAGCAACGCCCGCCCGGGCTGGCGGCTGCACGCCTGGGACCGCGACGACGCCGCCGTGCTGCGCGGCTGGGTCGCCCTCTTCGACGCCTGGTCGATCGTCCACCCCGCACCGGAGGGCATCGCCCCGGCCACCGTCGCGGAAGTCGTCGAATCCGTACCCCAGGTGCTCTCCCTCCTTCAGCTCTCGGCCGGACCCGTCCTGGTCCCGGCCCTACTCGACCTGCTGGAGCAGCGCGTCGCCGAACTGCACGAGGAACGCTGCGAGGTCCCGCCCCACCTGCACGGCATCCCCGCCCAGTCCACGACCCACTCCGTACCCGTACCCCTCTCCCTCCTCCTCGGCTGGGCCCTCGAAGGGCTCGCCTCCGTCGGCGCCCTGACCCTCGGCGAGGGCCAGGCGACCCTGACCCCGCTCGGCAGCTGGGCGGTCTGGGTCAAGCTGGAGCAGATCTGCGTCGCCGCGCAGAGCCCCGCGGGCAACATCGAGCAGTCCGCAGACGCCATGCTCAGCGGCTGCGCCCGCCTCACCCCCGGACCGGCCCGCGCCGAGTACCGGGCCTGGCTGGCCGCCCGCACGGTCGGCACCGCCGTCCTCGAACTCCTCGAAGTAGCCCGAGGCGAGGACGCCCTCCTGCGCGGCCTCGCCTTCGAGGCGCTCCGGGTCGTCGGCGCCCCCGCCGAGGCCGAGGTGCGCGCCGCCGCCGAGGAGGTAGCCCTGCGCCCCTACGCCCTGCTGTGGCTGGCGGAGCACGAGGGCGTCGACGCGGAGGACGCCCACGACCGGCTCACCCGTGAGGAGTCCACCTGGCTCTGGGTGGACACCGCCGCGGCCGTCGCTGACCACGGCGAGAGCGAACTGCTGGTCCGCCACCTCGAATCGGCGGTCCAGGGCACCGTCCCCGCCCTGCTCGACGCGGTCCGCGCCGTCGGCCATCCGCGCACCGTGCAGGTCCTCGTCGCGCTCGCCGCCGCCCACCCCGACCCGGCCCTCGCGAAGGCCGTACGCCGGGCGGCGTTCCAGGTGCACACCGGCGGCGCGTAGTCGGCGCGGGGTCGGCTTGCGGGCTCCCCGTCAGCCGGCCAACGCGCCCGGTACGTACGTCCCGAAGCACCACACGTTGCCCTCGTGGTCCCGGGCCATGTAGTCCCGCGAGCCGTGCTCCTGGTCGGTGGGCGGCATCAGGATCTCCACCCCGAACTCCTCGGCCCGCTTGTGGTGCGCGTCGGCGTCGGTCACCACGATGTACACACTGGTCGGACCGGCGTCCGCCATCAGCTGCGCGAACTGTCCCGCCCGGCCCTTGCTGCCGAGCATCACCGCGCCGTTGCCGTACGCCAGCTCCGCGTGCTCGATCAGGCCGCCCTCGCCCTCGTACACCGCGATCTCGGTGAAGCCGAAGCCCTCCTTCAAGAGCCTGATCGCCGCCTTCGCGTCCCTGTAGAGAAAGGTCGGGAACATGGTCGGTGTGCTGCTCATCTCGTCCACCCTCGCTCACTCGTCCGCTGCGTCCGGGCCGCTTCTGTGACCCTCGACACAGTCTGGCAGGTGGGTCTGACAATCGGCCCTGACCCGTGCGAATGCCGCTCAGCAGGGCTTAACGGAAGGTGTTGCACTGCGCCATGTCGCCCGACCGGAAGCCGTTGTAGAACCACTGCTGGCGCTGTGCCGCCGACCCGTGCGTCCAGCTCTCCGGCGTCACCCGCCCCTGGAACTTCTCCTGGATGCGGTCGTCGCCGACCGCCGCCGCCGCGTCCAGGCCGTCCCTGATGTCGACGTCGTTCAGCACCGTGATCAGCGGCTTCCCGCTCTTCTCGTCCGGCGTCCGCGTCGCGTGGTGCGCCCACACCCCGGCGTAGCAGTCGGCCTGGAGCTCGACGCGGACCGCGTTGCTGTTCGCCCCCTGCCGCCCGTCCTGCGAGCGGGCCAGGGTGCCCATCGTGTTCTGGATGTGGTGCCCGTACTCGTGCGCCACCACGTACGCCTGCGCGAACGGGCCGCCGCTGGAGCCGAACTTGGTCCGCAGCTCGTCGAAGAAGCCCAGGTCCAGATAGACCTGCTGATCGCCGGGGCAGTAGAAGGGGCCGACCGCCGAGGACGCCGTGCCGCACGCCGTGGGCACCCGGTGCGAGAAGAACACCGTCTTCGCCGTCGTGTACCGGGCGCTGCGCCGCGCGAACTCCTGCCGCCAGAAGTCCTGCACGCTGTTGACCACGCCCAGGATGCGGCAGTCCTCCTTGGTGTTCGCGTCCCGCCCCGTCTTGCAGCCCTCCTGCACCTGCGCCTGCGAGGACGCGGAGACCCCGGGCTCCTGCTCGCCGGAGGAAAGCCCCAGCTGCTCCGGGCCCACCCCGAAGAGCACGCCCATGATCAGGGCGATGAAGCCGACGATGCCTCCGCCGATCGTGGCCTTTCCGCCGGGAATGCGACTGCCGCGCACGTCCCGGACCTCCGAGCTGTCCAGATTGGCGTCGTCGTCGAACTGCACGGGGCCACACCACCCTCTGCTTGTGCCGCCTTGACCGGCCGCTGCCCTGAACCGGCGTCCTGCCGGTCGTTGCGTGGCCGGTCCACGTCGCGACCGGCCCGGCGACGGCACTCCGCCACCATGCGCCGAGTATCAGCCCATTCCTCCCCTCATGCCCCTTTGCCTGCGCCACAGGGGCACCGCCGAACGGAGGACCGACTGCCCCTCGCCCCGTCGTGTCGCCGCCGGAGCGGGCCCCGCGCTCCGGTCCGCGCCGATACGTTCTGAGCCAAGCCGGGCCCGCCCCCGGGGCAACGGCAGCACGAGGGGGAACCCGACACCCATGACCGACCCCGAGCGCGGCCCCGCACCCCGCTTCCGCCCGTCCGGCCTCCGTGCAACTCGCCTCCGCACACGACACCTCCGCACGCCTCACCTCCGCGCACCCGGCTCCCGCCCCCCGTCGGGCACCCCCCGCCGGACCCTGCGCCTCGCCCGCCTCCGCACCCGCCGCCGTCTCGCCCGCCTGGGAGCCGTCCTGCGGACCCGGACCGCCCGGCTCCTGCTCCCCGTCCTCGCGGCCCTCCTCGCCGTCCCCCTCCTCACCGCCGCCCACCAGGCCCGCCCCGCCCCCTACGGCGACCGCCTGAGCGCCCCCGGCCGGGCGGCAACCCCCGCCATCCCCGATCCCGCCGTGCGCATCCGGGGCGCCGAGGTCCACGCGTACGACCGGACCACCGGACGCACCCGGTGGACGTACGCCCGCACGGGTCACCACCCGCTGACCGTGCACGCGGCGCCCGGCCACCTCTTCACCCTCTGGAGCGACGGCCTGGTCACCGACACCGTGCGCGGCGACGGACGCGCCGTCCGCTGGCACCGGGCCATCCCCGCCTTCGACGGCCGCCCCGCCGGAGTCCTCCAGCCCCTCGACGCGGCCGCCGAGATGCTCGCCGTCCTCACGCCGCACCACATCGCCGCGTACCGCACCGTCGACGGCGACCTGCGCTGGGTGCTCCCCGCGAAGCCCGGCTGTCACTTCGCCCCCGCCCGCACCGCCCGCCGGGGGCACGTCCTGCTCGTCGCGCAGCCCTGCGCCGAGTCCGTCCCCTGGACGGACCAGATCGTCCCCGTCGACGCGCTCGGCCGCATCGCCCCCGGCCGCAACCCCCTCGGCAACGGCCGCACCGCCCACGACCAGCGGCGCGGCACACCCGGCCCCGGGGGTCGCGCACGACCAGTCCCCGGCCCCCGGAACTGAGGCCCCGAAGCCCCCGAATCCAGCTTGCGCACGCCCGTTAGACTGGTTCCATGGCTCTTCTCTTTGTGCATTAGCGGCGTCGAAGAAGCAGTCCGCCCGCTAGACCCTCCTTCCGCCGTCACACCCCGCACAGGAGTTTTTCCGTGATCACCGCCTCCGGCATCGAGCTGCGCGCCGGCGCCCGCATCCTCATCGAGAACGCTTCCTTCCGCATCGCCAAGGGCGACCGCATCGGCCTCGTCGGCCGCAACGGCGCGGGCAAGACCACCCTGACCAAGTGCCTCGCAGGCGAAGGCATCCCGGCCGGCGGCACGATCTCGCACTCCGGCGAGGTCGGCTACCTCCCGCAGGACCCCCGCACCGGCGACCTCGACGTCCTCGCCAAGGACCGCATCCTCTCCGCCCGCGACCTCGACTCCGTCCTGCGCAAGATGCGCGAGAACGAGCAGAAGATGGCCACCGGACAGGGCGCCACCCGCGAGAAGGCGATGAAGAAGTACGAGCGCCTGGAGACGGAGTTCCTCACCAAGGGCGGATACGCCGCCGAGGCGGAGGCCGCCACCATCGCCGCCGCCCTCGGCCTGCCGGACCGTGTGCTCGGCCAGCCCCTGCACACCCTCTCCGGTGGTCAGCGCCGCCGCGTGGAGCTCGCCCGCATCCTCTTCTCGGACGCCGACACCCTGCTCCTCGACGAGCCGACGAACCACCTCGACGCGGACTCCATCGTCTGGCTGCGCGACTACCTGAAGACCTACCGTGGCGGCTTCATCGTCATCTCCCACGACGTCGAGCTGGTCGAGACGGTCGTCAACAAGGTCTTCTACCTGGACGCCAACCGCGCCGCCATCGACGTCTACAACATGGGCTGGAAGCTCTACCAGCAGCAGCGCGAGGCCGACGAGAAGCGCCGCAAGCGCGAGCGGCAGAACGCCGAGAAGACGGCCAAGGTCCTCCACTCGCAGGCCGACAAGATGCGCGCCAAGGCCACCAAGACGGTCGCCGCACAGAACATGGCCAAGCGCGCCGACCGCCTGCTGGCGGGCCTGGACGCCGTCCGGGTCTCCGACAAGGTCGCCAAGCTGCGCTTCCCCGAGCCCGCGCCCTGCGGCAAGACCCCGCTGATGGCGGAGGGCCTGTCCAAGTCGTACGGCTCCCTGGAGATCTTCACGGACGTCGACCTGGCCGTCGACAAGGGCTCCCGCGTCGTCATCCTCGGCCTCAACGGCGCCGGCAAGACGACGCTCCTGAAGCTGCTGGCGGGCGCCGAGAAGCCCGACACCGGAAAGATCATCGAGGGCCACGGCCTGAAGATGGGCTACTACGCCCAGGAGCACGAGACGCTCGACCCGGACCGCACGGTCCTGGAGAACATGCGCTCCTCCGCACCCGACCTGGACCTGGTCGAGGTCCGCAAGACGCTCGGCTCGTTCCTCTTCTCCGGCGACGACGTCGACAAGCCCGCCGGGGTCCTCTCCGGCGGCGAGAAGACCCGGCTGGCGCTCGCCACGCTGGTCGTCTCCTCCGCGAACGTGCTGCTCCTCGACGAGCCCACCAACAACCTCGACCCCGCCAGCCGCGAGGAGATTCTCGGCGCGCTCCGTACGTACAAGGGAGCGGTCATCCTCGTCACCCACGACGAGGGCGCCGTCCACGCGCTGGAGCCGGAGCGGATCATCCTGCTCCCCGACGGCGTCGAGGACCTGTGGGGCCCGGACTACGCGGACCTCGTCGCCCTGGCCTGACCGGTCGCCGCCGGGGGACCGCCCGCCGCCCGTCCGGGCCCCCACCGGGACGCGACGCCGTGGCAGTGGCATATGCCACCGGCAAAGGCGCTGGCAGAAGGCCCCGGCTGATCCACTTCGGCTGGATCATTCGGCCTACGCGTGATCCTTCATCTGGGTGAGACGCTCTCGTACCCCGGCGCGCCCCCTGGCATTCGAAGGCCCGTCCCGCAGCGGGGCGGGCCTTCGGCGTGCCACTGATCGTTTAGCTGTGCTGACCTGGACATTCCCGAGAGCCACCGGATTCCGGTATGGCGAAAGACACGCGGAATTTCGTATTCCGGCCCCGGCCGTCACTTCCTCCACGGCGAACCTTGTTGTACGGACCTTGCCGAATGGGTGGCCAGGAAGCCCGGGAGGGGTGATCATGAGAAGTCCAGAGCGCACTTCCTTGAGGAGGCACGGGTGGCCGAGACTCTGAAGAAGGGCAGCCGGGTAACCGGCGCCGCGCGCGACAAGCTCGCGGCAGACCTGAAGAAGAAGTACGACTCCGGTGCGAGCATCCGGGCGTTGGCCGAAGAGACCGGCCGCTCCTACGGATTCGTCCACCGGATGCTGAGTGAGTCCGGAGTGACCCTGCGGGGACGCGGCGGAGCGACGCGCGGCAAGAAGGCCACGGCCTGACAATCGCTGTCGTACGTGAAGGACCGGGGCCGGTAGCCGGCCGGGTCCGCCGGGTGGTTACTGTGCAGTCACTTAGTTGGTGACGGCACCGTATCCGACCCCGGAGGCACCCCATGGCATCACTCGTCCCCGTACTCGACAAAGACGGCGTGCAACTCACCGTCGAGGACGCCGTTGCCACGGTGACCCTGGCCAACCCGGCCAAGCGCAACGCCCAATCTCCCGCTCTGTGGCGGGCGTTGACGGAGGCCGGGAGGGTATTGCCCGGGAATGTCCGGGTGGTCGTGCTGCGCGGAGAGGGCAAATCCTTCTCCGCGGGCCTCGACCGGCAGGCGTTCACTCCGGAAGGCTTCGACGGTGAGCCGTCCTTCCTCGATCTCGCGCGTGGTTCCGACGCGGACCTCGACGCCGAAATCGCCGCCTACCAGGAGGCTTTCGCCTGGTGGCGACGGACCGACATCATCAGCATCGCCGCGGTCCAGGGCCATGCCATCGGTGCCGGTTTCCAGCTCGCCCTCGCCTGTGACCTGCGGGTCGTCGCCGAGGACGTGCAGTTCGCCATGCGCGAGACCAGCCTCGGCCTGGTGCCCGACCTGACCGGTACCCACCCCCTGGTGGGCCTCGTCGGGTACGCCCGCGCGCTCGAAATCTGCGCCACGGGCCGCTTCGTGCACGCGGCGGAGGCCGAGCGCACGGGCCTCGCCAACCTCGTCGTGCCGAACGACGAACTCGACGGCGCGGTACGGGACCTGACCGCCGCCCTCCTCGCCGCACCGCGCGACGCGGTGATCGAGACCAAGGCGCTGCTCCAGGGTGCCTGCGACCGAACGTACGAGGCCCAGCGCGTCGCCGAGCGCGCGGCCCAGGGCCGCAGGCTCCGCGACCTCGCGGGCCTCGCCGACTAGACGGTCCCGCCTCCGCGCGCGGCGTCGGGTCGGCCCGCTTCGTGCACCTCGGTGACCAGCACCGCCACCGAAGGCCGCCCCGCAGCCGCACCCGCGACCGCGTCCGCCACGGCCGCACGCACTTCCAGAGCCACCTCCCGCGCACGGCGCTCCCCGCTCACCGCCACCTCCACCCGGACGTGGCCGCCGGGGAGCGCCGTGCCGTCGTAGTGCACCGGAGCACCGAGAACGTCGGTCAGCCGGAGCACGCCGGGCACGGCGGCGGCAGCCCGCTCGGCGGCGGCCTCGGGGGAGTCATGTCGCCCGGGTGGACCAGCCGGGTCCGCCTTTTCCCGTACGTCCTCCTCCGGTACGTCGCCGGGCGCACCCGGAGCACCGGCGCGGCCCGCCTCCCCGAGCAGCCCCGTGACCCGGAGGTCCACCTCGGTGACGGCGAGGCCGAGCCGTTCCTCCGCCGCCTCGAACAGGGCGGTCCGCAGCCGCCGGGCCGCGTACGGGACCGGCTCGCCGAGCGCGGCCTCGAACTCCGCCTCGACCCGCAGCGGCCCGGGCGGCAGCGCCCCGGGAGGCGGCGGTACCGCGGGTGCGGCCGGAGGGGCGTCGGGGTCGGCGAGGCCCACCCGGAGCGCCCCGAGCGCCACTCCCCGTACGTCCGCTGCCGCGCGGCGCAGCACGGTGTCGGCCGCGCGTTCGGCCAGCCAGGAGCCGTCGGCCGGGGAGCCCAGGGGGAGCAGTCGGCCCGGGCCCAGTCGCCTGCGCACGGCCTGCTGCCAGCCGCCGCCCGGGCTTGAGGATGCTGTGTCTGCCATGGGGGCAGCCTGCCGCATCCCCGGCGCGACATCGGGCAGGCGGACTTAATGTGGCAACGGAGTCCAGTAGCGCGTACCCCCCGGAAAGGGACGAATGGCGATGGCTGACACCGAAGAGCGCAGCATCAGGCCGGGCGGCCTGGAGAAGGAACTCCCCACGACCGGCGCGTCCCGCCCGTCCGGCACGTCCGGTACGGCAGCCCGCGCGACCGGTGCGAGCACCCCGCAGCGCGGCGGCGGCGACCCGGCGACCCGGGGCCGCACCACGATCGCCGACGGCGTCGTCGAGAAGATCGCCGGACTCGCCGCCCGCGACGTGGTCGGCGTGCACGCGATGGGCGGCGGCTTCTCCCGCACCTTCGGCGCGGTCCGTGACCGGGTGCCGGGCGGCGGCGCGAAGTCCGTGAGCCGGGGCGTGAAGGCCGAGGTCGGAGAGGTGCAGACGGCCCTCGACCTGGACATCGTGGTCGAGTACGGAGTCTCCATCGCGGACGTGGCCAGGGCCGTGCGGGAGAACGTGATCGCGGCGGTCGAGCGGATGACGGGCCTGGAAGTGGTCGAGGTCAACATCGCGGTGGGCGACGTGAAGCTCCCCGACGAGGAAGAGGACGAGCCGGAGCAGCGCCTCCAGTGAGCGGGCCTCCGGCGCAGGCACACGCATCCGTACGCGGCACACGGCACACGGCAGTGAGGACGATTCGATGAGTTGGTCCCTGGTCGGCCTGGCGGTCGGCATCGCACTCGGCTTCGCCGGGTACTTCGGCGGGTTCGGCGCGTTCGTGGTGGTCGCGGCACTGGGTCTGATCGGGCTCATGGTCGGCCGCTACCTGGACGGCGACCTGGACCCGGGTGACTTCCTGCGCCCGCGCGACCGGGACCGTGACGACCGGCCGAGGAACAGGCCCCGCCCGCGGTGACGCGCAGGGAACCGGGCGGGCGGGCCGAGGCGGCCTCGGTGATTCCCGCCGCCGAACGCGGTGCCACCCGGATCGCCGACCGGGTCGTCGCGAAGATCGCCGCACGGGCCGCGCGGGAGGCCCTCGCGGAAGAGCCCGAGGACGGCGGACCGCCGCACGCCACCGTCGTGGTGCGCGACTTCGAGGCCCGGGTGCGGGTCGCCGTGGAGCTCGCCTACCCCGGTGACCTTTCCGCCCGATGCGCCGCGGTGCGTCACCACGTGTCAAGCAGGGTAAGCGAGTTGGCGGGCATGGAGGTCCCTGAGGTGACAGTGCTGGTCGAGCGGCTGCACCGCTGGGCCCCGGAGAGCGGGAGGACGCGGTGAGCGAGCAGGTGCCCACGCTGGAGGCCGAACGCGCATCGCCCGTACGGGGCGGCCCGACGGCCCGCACACGCTTCTGGTCCGCCCGGCGCATCCCCGCCGGGCTGGCCGCAGCGGCCCTCCTGGGAGGCTCGGGCCTCCTCCTCTACGACGTCCTGGCGGTACGTTCCGGACGCCCCGGCATGCGCTGGCGCCGTGAACTCGCCGCCGCCCTCGCCGAACGCCCGCTGGGCCAGGTGTGGGTGCAGGTCGGCGCGGGACTGGCGGTGGCCCTCGGTCTGTGGCTGGTGGTCCTGGCCGTGACGCCGGGCCTGCGCTCCCTGCTCCCGATGCGCTGGAACGAGTCGGGCGACGGGGAGGTGCGGGCCGGTCTCCACCGGGGCGCGGCGTCCCTGGTCCTGCGCGAACGGGCGATGGAGGTGCCGGGGGTGCAGGCGGCGCGGGTGCGGGTGGGCCGGGGCCGGGTGACGGTGCGCGCCGTCTCCCACTTCCGTGAACTCGCGGACGTACGCGAAGACGTGGGGGAAGCGATGCGCCGGGGTGTCGACGAGCTGGGCCTCGCCCACGAACCGGCGGTCGCGGTACGGGTGGAACGGGCGGGCGCGGAGAGCGGGAAGGGGTGAGGGGACCATGCGCAATCCGGTGAACAGGGTGCTGCTGGGCCTGCTCGGCCTTCTCCTTCTCCTCCTCGGCGGCACGGCACTGACGGCGGGCCTGGCAGGCTCCTCGCTCCCGTCCTGGTGGCCCTTCTCGGGCCGGGACGACGTCCTGCTGAGCGTCGCTGACCGGACGCGGTGGCGGGGCGAGGGCTGGTGGTGGCCGGTGGTCATCGCCACCCTCTCGGTGTGCGCGGTGCTGGCGCTGTGGTGGCTGCTGGTGCAGATGAGGCAGAAGCGGCTGGGTGTGGTGCGGGTGGGGAGTGAGGGAGAGGCGGTGCTCCTGCGCGGCAGGGCCCTGGAGAGGGTGCTGGGCGACGAGGTGGAGGCGGTGCCGGGCGTCGAGCGGGCGAGGGTTCTGCTGACGGGGCGCCAGAACGCCCCGCGCGCCCGCATCTCCGTCCAGGTGACGGGGACGGCCGTCCCGGCGTGGGTGGTGTCGGAGGTCGACGGGGTCGCGCTGGTGAGGGCACAGCAGTCCATCGGGTCGGCCCACTTGCCTGCGGAGGTGACGGTACGGGCCCGAGGTCGCAGGGCGCGGTGATGCCAGGGCCCCGGGTGGGGCGGGGGAGGCTGCGAAGCAGTCCGCCAGGGGCGCGGGGCTGTATCGATGTACGGCTCTGCCGCGTGGGCGCGACCAGCCACGACGCACCCGCACGTACCAACTCCAAGCCCCGCAGGGTGAGATGGAGGGCCGGGGGCCCGGGGCGGAGCCTCCGGGCAGTGACCCCAGCCACCCACCCGACTCGCGCCGAGCGGGCGGGAGCCTCAGAAGCCGTGACGGGCCCCGCCGTCCACCGGGAGCATGACCCCGGTCAGGTACGACGCGCCCGGCGACAGCATGAACGCCGCCACCCGCCCGAACTCCTCCGCCGTCCCGTACCTCCGCAGCGGAATCCGCGCCGCATGCGCCTCCCGCACCGCCTCCGGATCATCGGCCAGCGAGTCCAGGTACCGCACCCGGTCCGTGTCGATCCGCGCCGGGAGCAGCCCGATCACTCGGATCCCCCGAGGCCCGACCTCTTCCGCGAGGGTCTTCGCGAACCCCGCGAGCCCCGGCCGCAGACCGTTGGAGATGGCGAGCCCCGGGATCGGCTCGTGCACCGACGCCGACAGCACGAAGCCGATCACACCCCCCTCACCCAGTTCCGCCGCCGCCGTCCGCGCCAGCCGTACCGCGCCCAGGAACACCGACTCGAAGGCGTCCCGCCACTGCTCGTCGGTGTTCTCCGACGTACTCCCCGCCGCAGGCCCCCCGACGCTGATCAGCATCCCGTCGAACCCGCCGAAACGAGCCCGCGCCTCCGCGACCAGCCTCCCCGCGGCAGCGGGATCCGCGTTGTCCGCCGCGACCGCCACCGCGTTCGGCCCGAGAGCCTCGGCGGCCTCGCCGACGGCCTTCTCGTCGCGCGCCGTCAGGACGACCTTCGCCCCGTCCGCCACGAGCTCCTTCGCCGCGGCGAAGCCCAGGCCACGGCTCGCACCCGTGACCACGTACACACGATCCTTCAGTCCAAGATCCATGGCCCTATCCTGCACCCTCCTCGGAGGACGCCTCCTCCCGGGCCAGCGCCAACGCCGTTCCCACCAGCCCGATATGGCTGAACGCCTGCGGGAAGTTCCCGATCTGCCGACGCGTCACCGGGTCGTACTCCTCCGCCAGCAGCCCCACGTCGTTCCGCAGCGCGCACAGCGTGTCGAACAGCTCCCGCGCCTCCTTCACCCGCCCGGTCATCAGCAGCGCGTCCGCCAGCCAGAACGAACACACCAAGAACGCGCCCTCGCCCCCCGGCAGCCCGTCGACCCGATTGCCCTCCGTGGCCTCGGCCTCGTCCGCGCTGTACCGCCGGATGAAGGCACTGCCCCGCCCCAGCTCGGCCCGGACCGCCTCCACCGTCCCCACCACCCGAGGATCGTCCGGCGGCAGGAATCCCACCTGCGGAATCAGCAGCGTCGCCGCGTCCAGCTCCACCGACCCGTAGGACTGGGTGAAGGTGTTGCGCTCGGGGTCGTAGCCCTTCTCGCAGACCTCGCGGTGCACCTCGTCGCGCATCGCCCGCCAGCGTGCGGCGTCCCCCGGAAGCGAAGGGTCCTCCTCCAGAATCCGCACCGCACGGTCGGCGGCCACCCACGCCATCACCTTGGAGTGCACGAAGTGCCGACGAGGTCCCCGCACTTCCCACAGCCCGTCGTCGGGCTCCCGCCACATCGTCTCCAGGAAGCCGAGCAGGCTCAGCTGGAGCTTCCAGGCGTGCGGCTTGGGCGCGAGCCCGGCCTCCCGCGCCACGTACAGCGAGTCGATGACCTCCCCGTACACATCGAGCTGGAGCTGTTCCGCAGCGTCGTTCCCGATCCGCACCGGGGCGGAGTTCTCGTACCCGCGCAGCCACGGAAGTTCCAGCTCCGGCAGGCGGCGCTCGCCGGAGATGCCGTACATGATCTTCAGGTCGGCGGGGTCCCCGGCGACCGCGCGCAGCAGCCAGTCGCGCCAGTCGGCGGCCTCGTCGAGGTACCCGGCGGACAGCAGCGAGCCCAGGGTCAGGGTGGAGTCGCGCAGCCAGCAGTACCGGTAGTCCCAGTTCCGTACGCCGCCGATCTCCTCCGGCAGCGAGGTCGTCGGCGCGGCGACGATGCCGCCGGTGGGCGCGTAGGTGAGGGCCTTGAGCGTGATGAGCGAACGCAGTACGGCCTCCCGGTGCGGCCCTTCGTACGTGCACTTCGCCGCCCACTCCTCCCAGTCCTGGAGGCTGTGCGCCAGCGACTCGTACGGGTTGATGAGAGGGGGCCTCGGCTCGTGCGAGGGGTGCCAGGTCAGCACGAACGCGACCTGCTCGCCGGGCCGTACGCAGAAGGAGGAGCGGGTGCTGTACTGCTGCCCCCAGGTCTTCACCCGGGGCCCCTCGCCCTCCGTCCCGTCCGCCGCCCGCGACACGTCCCGCAGCCAGATCGCGTCGGGGCCCGCGACCGCGACCCGGTGGCCGTCCGTGCGGCGCACCCACGGCACGATGTGGCCGTAGTCGAAGCGCAGCCGGAGCGTGGAGTGCACGGTGACCTCGCCGGAGAGCCCTTCCACGATCCGTACGACATCGGGGGCCTGGTCGCGCTGCGGCATGAAGTCGGTGACCTTGACACTGCCCGAACGGGTCTCCCACACGGTCTCCAGGACCAGCGATTCGCCCCGGTAGGAGCGGGAGGCACAGGTGCCCGCGCCCTCCGGGGCGAGCCGCCAATGGCCGTTCTCCTGGTCGCCGAGCAGGGCGGCGAAACACGCGGCGGAGTCGAAGCGGGGCAGGCAGAGCCAGTCGAGGGAACCGTCGCGGCCGACCAGGGCCGCGGTCTGGAGGTCCCCGATGAGCGCGTAGTCCTCGATGCGTTGGGTCACGCTGAAGCGTGTTCCCGTCCGGGCGCGGCGTCAATCAGCCACGTCGGTCACGTGTTCACACCGGTCACAGCGCACGCACCGCGCGCACGCACGGCTCGTACGCACCGTTCGCACGCACGGCTCGCACGCACCGCGCGCACGCACGGCTCGCACGCACCGAGGAGCTGCCCCCACCGACGATCAGGCGGAAGCCGTCTCCGGCTTCTCCGCCTCGGCCGCCTCGTCGGCGTCCTGCGCGATCCCGGCCGCCACAGCGTCCCGCTCGCGCTTCTCACGTCGTACGAGAATGACCCAGCCGACGGGCACCGCGGCCACGAACAGCCACCACTGCACGGCGTACGCCATGTGCGGGCCGATCGACTCCGAGTCGGGGGTGCCGATCACCTCGGGGCTGTTGTCCGGCGGAACCGGATCGGTCAGCTCCAGGTAGCCGCCGAGCACCGGGCGGCCCAGCAGCTTCGACTGCTGCGCGCTGTTCATCAGCATCACCTGCCGGGGCGGCAGGTCCTTCAGGTCCTTGATGCCGCTGCCGGACGTCGTCTCGTCCGCCTTCAGCCGACCGGTGATCGTCACCTCGCCCTTCGGCGGGACCGGGACGTGCGGGAACGCCTGCTGATCGGTGGCGAACGGGACCCAGCCCCGGTTGACCAGGACCGTGCCGCCGCCCTTCAGGTCAAGCGGGGTCAGCACGAGGAAGCCGACCTGGTCGTCGGACGAGGTGCGGCGGCGCACGACGACCTCGTGCGCGGTGTCGTACCTGCCGGTGGCGGTCGCCGTGCGCCAGAAGTCGGCGCGCGGGACGGAGTGGCCGGGAGACGTGAGCTCCTGGACGGGCTTCGGCTTCGCCTTCAGGTTCCCGGCGATCAGCTGGTTCTGGGCGACCCTGTGCTCGTGGCGGTGGTACTGCCAGAAGCCGAGTTCGACCATGACGGGCATGAGGACCAGCGCCAGGAGGGTGAGGATCACCCACTGCCGGGACAACAGGAAGCGGTACACGCTTTGACGGTACCTGGCGTGAGAAGTCCCCCGGTGGGCGGGTTGCCCGAGCCGGGGGAGCCGAGGGGAGAGCGAGGGGGACCGGACGTCTCACACCTTGTCGACGATGCCCACCTTCCCCTCCGCGCGGGAGCAGTGCGCACCGCAGAACCACTGGCCCTCGACCTCGACGCCCTGGCCGATGATGCGGCACCGGCAGTGCTCGCAGATCGGGGCCATCCGGTGGATGGCGCAGGAGAAGCAGTCGAACACGTGCACCGCGCCCTGCGCGTGCACCTCGAAGGACATGCCGTAGTCGTTTCCGCAAACCTCGCATCGTGCCATGGGGCACAGGGTGCAGTGCGCAGGGGCGCAGGGCGTGCGGGGCACGCCCGACCGTCACCCGTCCGACGGTGTGAGCGGTCCTACGAGCCCCCGCCCTACGCGCTGGTCCGGGCCGGCGCCACGTCGCGCAGCAGATGCGTGTACGCCGCCTCGTCGACGACCGGGGTGCCGAAGGACTTGGCCTTGACGGTCTTGGAGGTCGCCGAGTCCGGGTCGTTGGTGACCAGCAGGCTCGTCAGCCGGGACACGCTCGTCGCGACGTGCAGTCCCGCCTCGACCGTACGGTCCTCCAGGAGGTCCCGGTCCACCGACGTGTCGCCGGAGAACGCCACCCGCATCCCCTGCATCAGCGGCTTGTCCGCCTGGTAGCGGCCCGGGTTCGGGTACGGGCAGGCGGGCCGCTTCTTGGAGGGCCGCCAACTGCCCTGCCCGCCGCCGCTCCCGCCGTACGAGGACTGGTAGCCGATCCGGGGAGCGGCGGGCGCGTCCGACCACTCGGTCAGCGGGCGGCACTCCAGAAGGGGCAGCCGGACCCCGCCCTGCGCCGCCGCGTGCAGGCTCGGCCGGAACGCCTCCGCGAGGACGCGGGCGTCGTCCAGCGCGTGGTGCGCGTGCTGCTGCACCACGCCGAAGTGGGCGGCCAGCGAGGCCAGCTTGTGGTTGGGCAGCGGCAGCGCCAGCTCCTTGGCGAGCGCGATGGTGCACAGCCGCTGCCGTACGGGGGCGACGTGCCCGGCCCGTGCGTACTCCCGCGCCAGCATCGACCAGTCGAACATCGCGTTGTGCGCGACGAGGACCCGCCCGTCGAGCCGCTCGGACAGCTCGCCCGCGATCTCCGGGAAGAGCGGCGCGCCCTCCAAGACCTCGGTGGTCAGCCCGTGGATCCACGTCGGCCCTGGATCCCGCTCGGGGTTGACCAGGGTGTACCAGTGGTCGACCACGTCGCCGTGCGCGTCGAGGCGGTAGACGGCGGCGGAGATTATCCGGTCGTCGCGGGAGAGACCTGTGGTCTCCACGTCGACGACCGCGTACCCCTTCGGGTAGGCGGTCGGCCAGGTTGCTGCCGCTGTGGTCTGGTCATCGAGCATGGTCACAGAGAATACGGGCCGACACTGACAGTCCCCTATTCGCCCAGTACGGAGCCCGTTTCCGGCATCGGGTCCCGGGCCCCTCCGGTCCCCACCTCCGGTGGCACCGGCCCGAGTTCCGCGACGAGGTCCCCGGCCGTGACCCGCGTCACTCCCCGGTGCCCGTCGACCGGTCCGGGGAAGAGCCGGTAGACCGTGCCGGTCGCCTTCTCGGGCACGGGCTCCCCGTGCACCCGGGCCACCAGCACCCGCCGCCCCGAGAGGAGCCCTTCGAGGTCCGTCGACGTCCCGTGCTCCTGCGGCACTTCGGCCGCCGCCAGCCGCCCGGCGAAGGCGGCCGCACTCTCGCCCTCCGCACGCCGGTACGTCCACAGCGCACCGTCCCGCCGCACCACGGTCACCTCCGGCGCGCGTGCCGCCGCGTGCCAGCGGGCGAGGTCGGCCATGTTCGTACGGCTGCCGAAGGAGAAGTACGAGGTGAGGTCCCGGGCGATCCTGCCCAGGTCGTGGGTGTGCGAGGCGATGCTCTGGAAGCCTCCGGCGGGCGGCAGATGGAGGTCCGTCCACAGCGCCTCGCGGCGGCGCAGGTCCACCAGCATGGGGACGCAGACCTGCGAGTCGCCCGCCAGGTCGAAGCGCTGGCGGACCGTGCGCGGGTCGTACGAGGAGTCGCGCGGGCGTCCGCCGTCGAGTTCCATGAAGCCCGCGAAGGCGTCCGTCAGCTTCTCGAACGCGATGTTGTTGAAGGAGAAGACGACGGGCATGGCGTACGCGATCCCGGCGTGCGCGAGCAGCGGCAGCTCCAGGTCGACGTACTCCGTGGCCCCGCCAGGGGCGGGCGCGGAGGTCAGGTCGCCGGAGTGCACCGCCGCACCCCCGTCGTGCCGCAGCGCGGTGTAGTCGCACAGCCCCACGAAGGTCAGGTCGCTGCCGTAGAACGCCACCGACAGGTCGAGGTCCACCCGGGTGTCCGCCGGTTGCGTCCAGTGCAGGAACAGCCGCATCGCCTCGCCGGGCGGCAACGGCAGGCGGCTGCCCCGGGGCACCGCGACGAGCGAGGCGGCGGACGCGTGCTCGGCGAACGGCACGGTCAGGTCCTCCAGCGCCTCGTCGATCACGGCGTGGTCGTATCCCTCCCGCTCCGCGAGCCGCCGCAGCACCTCGGCCTCCAGCAGGCCGCACACCCGGGCGGCCGGCCCGGCGGGCAGCGGAGCCCGGTCCTCCGCCACGGCGAAGGCACGGGTGACCTCGCCGCGCGGGAAGAACACCCGGCGTGCCGGGGGATCCGTCCGGTGGCGCACGCGCAGTGCGCCGTACGCGGACACCAGGGCGCCCACCCCGGCCCGGGGGAGCGTGTGCTCCAGCGCCTCGGCGAGCGCGTCGAGGGCGTCCGGCGCGGCTTCGGCACCGTCCGGCGCGGCCCCGGTGTCGTCCGGCGCGGCTGCGGTGTCGTACAGCCGCAGTACGTGATCCAGGCGGCGCAGCAGTTCGCCAGGGCGCTGGCGCAACAGCCTTGTCGCGCGCGGGAGTTCCCGTGCGGCGAGGGCCGTCTCGACCTGCCCGTTCCAGGTCACGGCACGGACCCGGCCGTCCTCGACCGTCACCCACCGGGGGTGCTGCGCGGCGAGTTCCCGCAGCTCGGGGAACGCGTCGGTGTCGGTCTCGCGCAGCACGGCGAAGGCGAGCGCGGCCCGGGGGTGGCGTGCGTACTGCTCGTACGGATGCAGGCTCTCGGCCGCACGCTTCCAGGGGCCCGGGTGGCGGCGCAGGTCCTCGATGAGCGAGCCCGTGTGCAGTTCGTCCAGTACGGCGAGGAGCTCGCGCCGCAGTGCGCGCGGCAGGCTGCGGAACCGGGGCGGCTTCAGCAGGGCCGCGTTGCCGCCCGAGCGCACACAGAGCAGCCGCAGTACGTCGGTGGCCGTGGTGAGCCTCGCCCGCAACTGCGCCCGCGCCGCGTCGGCGGTGCGCGGCTCGCACAGCAGGGTGCCCAGGACGAGGGCCTTGGTCTCGCGTACGGGGATGTCCTCGGGCAGTGCGGAGAGGTCGGCGGGCAGGGCCGGGAGGAGGGCGGCCAGGTCCGCGTACTCCTGCCCGGAGAGCGGGGTCTGACGCACCATCAGTTTCCGTGCCTCGGTGGCCGACGCGGAGGGGAGGTCGGTACCGAGGGAGAGCAGGCGCAGCGGTCCCGCGAAGGCCGGACGACGGGATGCTCCGCGCGCCGGGCGTGCGGGGGGAGCGACCGGGGTCAGGAACGGGTCGTCCGGATCGAGGCGACGGTGGCAGATCGGGCAGCCCGAGTAGTCCGCGCCGTCCCAGCAGGCACGGCACACCAGATGGGCGCACGGCGACACCGGATGCACGGTGGAGACCGCGCCGCACAGCACGCAGGGCTGCTGCGGCTCCTGGAGCAGCAGCGTGAAGACGCGGTCCACGTACAGCAGGGCGGTGTCGCACGGCACGGTGAGCGGGAAGAGCTGGAACAGCGGGGTGTGCGTGCGGTGCGAGCCCAGCAGCTCGTCGGCACCGGACAGCAGCAGACGGCCCTCACGGGCCAGGTCGATGTGGTCCAGCGCGGCGAACGCGGCGTGCAGGGGCGCGGTCAACGCGAAGCCCCGGTCGAGGAGTTCCGCTTCGAGTACGACGAGGCGCGGCGCGGTGCGCGGGTCCTCGGCGAGGGCCGGGGCGAGGTCGAGGTGCACGGTCTGGGTCCGGCGGAGCAGCACGGACTGGGGTGAGGGCAAGTGGGCCTTCCGCGAGGGGCGGTGCGCGACGAAGCGGCGCGTGGGCGGTGCCGGGGCGCGGCTGAATCCTGTGGCGGGCTTGTGGCAGGGACGGAGAGTGGGGGCGCTACGGCGTCGGAGGATGAGAAGGAAGCGCGCGCGGAGCCGCCCTGCGCGGGTGATTCTATGCATGCCCCTCTCACGTCCTCCACCCATTTTCCGTCTCCCCCGGTGGAGGCGGGCGTCCCGGGCTGCGCCTGGTGCACGGCTGCGCCCGGTGCACGGCTGCGCCGCGCGTCCTCAATCTTCCCCAAGCTCTCGGCTTCGCTCAAGCAGGGGAGACCCCATCGACGGGCTGGAAGAGCCGCCCAGCAGCGCCCCCGCCAGTGCCCGTACCGACACCACGAACACCCGCTCCGGGTCCGCCGGATGCGCCAGGGCCCGCGCCAGCGCCGGGTCGTCCTCGGCGAGGTCCGCCGACCACAGCTCGCCCTCTCCGGGGGACTGCACCGGCGCCCTCTCCCGGTTCCGCTCCACCAGCACGTGCCCCACCACCTGGAACTGCACCGCCCGCACCGCCTGTGCCGCGCGTGCCCCCCGCAGGCCCGCCGCGTGCACCTCGTGCACCAGCGCCTGTTGCGCGGGCAGGAACATCCGCTCCGTGAGACCGCGTTCGTGCACCATCGCGATCAGGTGCGGACGGGCGCGCAGCTCACGGCGCAGTGCGCGCGCCACCGACACGACCCGGTCGACGGGCGTGCGGCCGCGCGGCACCAGTGCGCCCATCTCCCGCACGGTCCGCTCGACGAGGGCGTCGAGGAGGGACTCCCGGTTGCCCACGTGCCAGTAGATCGACGTGACCGCCGTGCCCAGCTCGGCGGCGAGCTTGCGCATGGTCAGGTCCTGCGGACCGTGCTGCACGACGAGCCGCGCGGCGGCGTCCAGCACGTCCTCGCGGGTGAGCTGAACTCTTCGCATGTCCCCAACTTCCTTCCGTGCACGTCTCTTTACCCTTCATCGCTGCTGCTGTAACAGTGTTACAGCAGCAGGGGCGGAGCGACCCGCGAACGGCACGACCGACGAAGGGTGGTACGACATGGCACGCGTACGGTACGGAGCGCGCACCGAGGCCGAGATCGAGGCCGCGCGCACCAGGAGCACCCAGCTCCCCGACATCTGGTCCACCGGCGTGGTGGCCGTCTGGGAGAGCGACCCGGACGCGGTGGCGGCCGTCCTGCCGCCGCCCCTGAAGCCCACCGGCCGCCCGCTGGTGCGGGCGAACATCAGCAAGGTCGACCTCCCCGGCTATCCGCTGGGGGCCGGTTCGGTGGCGGTCGCCGCCGCGTACGACGGGTGCGAGGGCTGGTACCCCCTCGTCATGCCCATGACCCACGAACGCGCCCTGATCGGCGGCCGCGAGGTCTTCGGCGAGCCCAAGAAGCTCGGCGAGGTGACGGTGGAGCGCGACGGTCTGGTGGTCCGGGCCGCCCTCGCCCGGCACGGCATCGCCTTCGTCGAGGTGCGCGGCGCGGTGTCCGGGGCGCTCCCGCTGCCCGAGCCGGTCGAGAAGCACGACTTCTACTTCAAGTTCCTGCCCGCCGTCGACGGGCACGGCTTCGACGCCGACCCGGTGCTCGTGCGGTGCACCCGGCACGAGAAGGTCCGCAAGCTGGAGCAGGTGACCGGAGACGTCGTGCTCCGCGAGTCCATGTACGACCCCGTGGCCGACCTCCCGGTGCGCCGCCTCGTGGAGATCACCCTCGGCGAGAAGACCAGCGACCAGAGCGGCAGGGTCGTCGAACGGGTCGGCGCGCAGGCCCTGCTGCCCTACATCCACCAGCGCTACGACGACCCGCAGCAGATCCTCGACGGACCGCCGGAGGGGAGTGCCTGATGGAGCTGCGGGCGGGGCAGACGGCCGTCGTCACGGGCGCGGCGAGCGGCATCGGGCTGGCGATGGCGCGGCGGTTCGCCGATGAGGGCCTGAAGGTCGTCCTCGCGGACGTCGAGGAGGGCGCCCTCGGCAAGGCCGCCACGGAGCTGCGCGAGGGCGGCGCACAGGTGCTGGCGCGCGTCGTGGACGTCAGCGAGCGCGACTCCGTGCGGGAGCTGGCGGACGCCGCGTACGACGCCTTCGGCGCGGTGCACGTCCTGTGCAACAACGCCGGTGTCGGCTCCGGCGCCGAGGGCCGCATGTGGGAGCACGAACCCAACGACTGGAAGTGGGCGTTCGCCGTCAACGTCTGGGGCGTCTTCCACGGCATCCAGGCATTCGTGCCGCGCATGCTCGCGGGCGGCGAACCCGGGCACGTCGTCAACACCTCCTCCGGCGACGGCGGCATCGCCCCCCTGCCGACCGCCTCCGTGTACGCCGTCACGAAGGCGGCCGTGGTGACGATGACCGAGTCGCTGTACGCGCACCTGAAGGCGGAACAGGCGCAGGTGGGCGCGTCCGTGCTCTTCCCCGGCCCGCACATGCTGCGCACCGGCCTGTGGGAGTCGCACCGCAACAGGCCCTCGCGCTATGCCAAGGAGCGTCCGCGCCGCACTCCGTACCGCAGCCTCGACCAGTGGGAGGCGGCGATGAAGGAGGCCGGTCAGGAGATCGCGTTCACGCCGGTCGAGGAGGTCGCCGGGGTCGTCGTGGACGGCATCAGGGCGGACCGCTTCTGGATGCTCCCCGAGAGCGAGCACAGCGACCGGCAGATCAGGGCGCGTTCCCAGTCGATGCTGGACCGCTCCCACCCCTCGTACCTCGAAAAGTTCATTCTCGACTGAGACTCCTTCCGACCGACTCTGCGCTCAGGAGCGTGATCGATCGTGACCGAACGAGACCCCTACCTGATCATTTCCTCCGACTGTCACGCCGGGCTGCCCACCGAGCGGTACCGGCCCTATCTGGACAGCGCCTTCCACCGCGCCTTCGACGACTTCCTCGGGCAGCGCGACGCCCGCCGCGAGGAGATGACCCGCCTCGGCGTCCGCAACGAGGCATTCGCCGCCCAGTGGTTCCAGGACAACGAGGAAGGTCTGCGCGGCGGCTGGGACAGCGCCCAGCGCCTCAAGGAGCTGGACGGCGACGGAGTGGCCGCCGAGGTCGTCTTCCCGGACGCCGACGCCGTCGACAGCCAGACCGCGGCCCCCTTCGGCGTCGGCCTCGGCCTCTCCGGCGACCAGGACCCGGAGCTGGGCATGGCGGGCGCACAGGCGCACAACCGCTGGCTGGCGGACTTCGTCGGCGAGCACCCCGAACGCCACTGCGGCGTGGCCCTGCTGCCGATCACCGGCGACGTCGGCAAGGTCGTCGCCGAGGTGCACCGGGCCAAGGAGTCCGGTCTCGGCGCGCTGATGATCCCCTCCATGTGGGTCGACAAGGCCCCGTACCACGACCGGCGTTACGACCCGGTGTGGGCGGCCGCCGCCGAGACGGGCATGCCGATCGTCACCCACTCCGGTGCCGCGCCCCGCCACGAGTACGGCGACCACCTGGGCATCTACGTCAGCGAGGTGACGTGGTGGCCCGCCCGCCCCCTGTGGTTCCTGCTCTGGTCGGGGGTGTTCGAGCGGCACCCCGGCCTGACGTTCGGGGTCGCCGAGTCGGGCTGCTGGTGGCTGCCGAACCAGCTGTGGTTCATGGACCGGCTCTACCTGGGCGCGCACGGCGGCAAGAAGCTCTCCCCGTTCGAGGAGCTGAAGCGCCCGCCGAGCGAATACCTCGACCGCCAGGTGTTCGTCTGCGCCACGAACACCAAGAGGCGCGAGCTGGCACAGCGCTACGAGATCGGTGTCGACAACATCCTCTGGGGCAGCGACTTCCCGCACCCGGAAGGCACCTGGCCCAAGACCCGCGAGTGGCTCAGGAACACCTTCCACGACATCCCCGTCACCGAGACCCGCCGCATGCTCGGCCTCGCGGCGGCGGACGTCTTCGGCTTCGACACCGGGAAGCTGGCGCCGCTCGCCCGCCGGATCGGGCCGACCCCCGACGACCTGGGACAGCCACAGGACCAGGCGGCCGTGGAGCAGTCCTGGGCGAAGTCCCGGGAGGTGGGCCGCCACTGGCTCACCGGGAACGACTTTCCGCAGATCGGGGTCGTGTGATGGACCGGACCGCGTCATCTCACTACACCGTGATATCCGCCGACTGCCACGCCGGAGCCGACCTCCTCGACTACAAGCCGTACCTGGAGAAGAAGCACCACGCCGACTTCGACGCCTGGGCGGCCACCTACACCAACCCCTACGAGGACCTCCTCGCCGACACCGCCGACCGCAACTGGAACTCCGCCCGCCGCCTCGCCGAGCTGGAGGCCGACGGCATCGTCGCCGAGGTCGTCTTCCCGAACACCATCCCGCCGTTCTTCCCCACCGCCTCCCTGATGGCGCCCGCGCCCACCCGGGAGGAGTACGAACAGCGGTGGGCCGGGCTGCGCGCCCACAACCGGTGGCTCGCCGACTTCTGCGCGGACGCCCCCGGGCGCAGGGCGGGCGTCGCGCAGATCCTCCTCAACGACGTGGAGGAGGCCGTCCGCGAGATCCGCCGCACCCACGAGGCGGGCCTGACGGGCGGTGTGCTCCTCCCCGGCGCCCCGCCGGGCTCCGGCATCCCGGAGCTGTACGCGGCCTCGTACGACCCCATCTGGGCCGTCTGCGCGGAGCTGGGCATCCCGGTCAACCACCACGGCGGCTCCGCGTCCCCGCCGCTCGGCGACGAACCGGCCGCGCGCGCCGTGTTCATGGTCGAGACGACGTGGTTCTCGCACCGCGCGCTCTGGCACCTGATCTTCGGCGGGGCCTTCAAACGGCACCCGGACCTCACGCTGGTCCTCACCGAGCAGGGTTCCGGCTGGATACCCGGCGTCGTCGAGATGCTGGACTACTACCACTCCCGGCTCGTCGCGGCGGCGACCGGGGCGGCCACCGCCGAGTCCAAGTTCGGTGCCGGGCTCGCCGCTTCGATGGGCGACAGCCCCAGCGAGGTGTGGCGGGACAACTGCTTCGTCGGGGCCAGCTTCATGCGCCCCCACGAGGTGCCCCTGCGCCACCGCATCGGCCTCGACAAGATCATGTGGGGCAGCGACTACCCGCACGACGAGGGCACCGCCCCGTACTCGCGGGAGGGCCTGCGCATCGCCTACGCCGGGCTGCCCCGGGAAGAGGTCGCCGCGATGGTGGGTGGGAACGCCGCGCGGGTGTACGGATTCGACCTGGAGCTGCTCGACGCGGTGGCCGCCCAGGTGGGCCCCACCGTCGGGGAGATCGCCCAGCCCCTGGAGAAGGTGCCGTCGGACGCCACCAGCCCCGCCTTCGCACCGGGCGGGTCGGTACGCGTCTGGTGAGCCCCGGGGTGGCATCGTCCCCCGCATGACGGACGACATGACGGACGAAAAGGGCACGTACGAGCCCCACCACGAGGACCTCGGCTCCCGCCTGAACTGGCTGCGGGCCGGGGTCCTCGGCGCCAACGACGGCATCGTCTCCACGGCGGGCCTCGTCGTCGGCGTCGCCGGAGCCACCGACTCCCGCAGCGCGCTCCTCACCGCGGGCATGGCCGGACTCTTCGCGGGCTCCCTGTCCATGGCGGCCGGCGAGTACGTCTCGGTGTCGACGCAGCGCGACTCGGAGAAGGCGGCCGTCGAACTGGAGAAGAAGGAACTGCGCGAACAGCCCGAGGAGGAGCTCGCCGAACTCGCCCAGCTCCTTCGGAGCCGCGGTCTCTCCCCGGAGGTCGCCGAGGAGTCCGCCCGGCAGCTCACCGAACGCGACGCCCTGCGCGCGCACGCGCGCGTGGAGCTCAACATCGACCCCGACGCGCTCGCCAACCCCTGGCACGCCGCCTGGGCCAGCTTCGTCGCCTTCACCGTCGGTGCCCTGCTGCCGCTGCTGGCGATCATCCTGCCGCCGCAGTCCTGGCGACTGCCGGTGACGGTGATCTCCGTACTGGTGGCACTGGCCTGCACCGGCTGGGGGAGCGCCAGGCTGGGAGCGGCTCCGGCGGGGCCCGCCGTGGTGCGGACGATGGCGGGAGGGGCGCTCGCGATGGGAGTGACGTATCTGGTGGGCACCCTGCTGGGTTCGACGGGCGGATAGGCCGGTTCGCACGGTTCCGCCCCGGGCGCGCTTCGGCAACCATGGCACCCATGCGAGAAGAGCGAACTCCCCCTTCCACGCCCCGATTCGACGCCCTCGTCGCGGAGGCCGGGCGGATCGCCGTGGGGCTCGGTCACCGGCACACCGGTGCCGAGCACCTCATGATGGCGCTCCTGCGCGACCCCGACGCCGTACCCACACAGGTCCTCGCCGAACTCGTCGACCCCGCCGAGATCGACAAGCGGCTGCTGACCCTGGTCACGTCACCGACGTACCACGAGAACCGGCACACGGACCGTCCGCACTCCTGACGGAAGTTCTTACATACTTGTGGGTAACAACCCCTAGTCGGGCCCCGGTCCGCCGCCCTATCGTGCGGGAATGCCGAACCTGCCCGATGTCGTGCTGTGGTCCATCCCGGCCTTCGTTCTGCTCACCGTGCTCGAAATCGTGAGCTACCGCCTGCACCCCGACGACGACGCCGAGGGGTACACGACCAAAGACGCCGCCACCAGCATCTCGATGGGGATCGGCAGCATCGGCTTCGACTTCCTGTGGAAGATCCCGATCGTGGCGATCTACACGGCCGTGTACGAGCTGACGCCCGCGCGCATACCGGTGCTCTGGTGGACGATCCCCCTGATGCTGCTCGCGCAGGACTTCTTCTACTACTGGTCGCACCGGGGCCACCACGTCGTCCGCATCCTGTGGGCCTGCCACGTCGTCCACCACTCCAGCCGGAAGTTCAACTTCACCACCGCGCTGCGCCAGCCCTGGACGACGCTCACCGTCTGGCCGTTCTACCTGCCGCTGATCGTCGCGGGGGTCCACCCGGCAGCCCTCGCGTTCTGCTCGTCCGCGAACCTCGTGTACCAGTTCTGGGTGCACACCGAGCGGGTCGGCAAGCTGCCGCGGCCTGTTGAGTACGTGCTCAACACGCCCTCGCACCACCGGGTGCACCACGCCTCGCAGGGCGGCTATCTCGACCGCAACTTCGGCGGCATCCTGATCATTTGGGACCGGATCTTCCGATCGTTCGTGTCCGAATCGGACCGCCCTGTCTACGGTCTGACGAAAAACATCGAAACCTACAACCCCCTGCGCGTCGCCACCCACGAGTACGCGGCCATCGCCCGCGACGTGCGCGCGGCGAGCACCTGGCGGGAGCGCGCGGGGCGCGTCTTCGGCGGCCCCGGCTGGCAGCCGAAGGACACGGCCGCGCCCACCAGCGCCGGAGGCCCGGTCGCGCCGTCCACGCAGCCTGTCCGCGCGCAGGCCGCTGTCGCGCCTGCTCCGGCCGACGCCGCCGTCGCGCCCGCCCCCGGCGGCGCCGCCCCTGGGGCCACCGTCCCCGGCCAGCAGTCGGAGCCCGCCGCGTGAGCCGCGACACGAGCCGCCGCCCGGGCCGCGTCACCACCCGCGACCGGCTCGCCCGAGCCCTCCTCGCCGCCTTCCTCCTCGCCACCGCCGTCGACCTCGGCGGTCTCCTCGCCGACGTATGGACGGTCCACGCGGTGGCCAAGCCACTGCTGATGCCGCTCCTCGCCGGACACGTCGCCGCACGCGGCGGACCGCGCCTCCTGGTGGCGGCCCTCCTCTTCGGCTGGGGCGGCGACGTCGCCCTCCTCTTCGACGCGGACCCCGCCTTCATGCTCGGCATGGGCTCCTTCGCCGTCGGCCACGTCTGCTACCTGTTCCTCTTCAAGGGCGCCCCGATGCGCCGCCCCCTGGGTGCCGCGTACGCCCTCGCGCTGGTCGGCACCGTGACCCTCCTGTGGCCCGACCTCCCCGCGGACCTGCGCGTCCCCGTCGCCGGATACAGCCTGCTGCTCACCGTGATGGCCTTCCGGGCGAGCGGCCTCGGCCTGTACGCGGGCCTCGGCGGCGCGCTCTTCCTGCTGTCCGACACCCTCATCGCCACCGGCGTCGCCCAGTGGCCGCAACTCCCCGCCCCCGACTTCTGGGTGATGGCCACCTACGCGGCGGCCCAGTGCCTGCTCGCCCTGGGCGTGCTGGGGGCCCCGGCACGGGCCGTCGCGCCCGCCCAGGAAGACCTGGCCGCACCGGCGTACGGTGAAAGGCGTACTGCCCTCTGACCAGCAAGGACGCCCCCCCATGCGTGCCACCGTCATCCATGCTCCCCACGACATCCGGGTCGAAGAAGTGCCCGACCCGGTCGTCCAGCGGCCCACCGATGTGGTCGTACGCGTCCTCCGCGCCTGCATCTGCGGCAGCGACCTGTGGGCGTACAAGGGGGAGTCCGCACGCAAGCCCGGACAGCGCATCGGGCACGAGTTCCTCGGCGTCGTCGAGGAGGCGGGGTCCGAGGTGCGGGCCTTCGCGGCGGGCGATTTGGTCGTCGCGCCCTTCGTGTGGTCCGACGGCACCTGCGACTACTGCGCGGAGGGCCTGATGACCTCCTGCCCCGAGGGCGGCTTCTGGGGCTCGGTCGGCTCCGACGGCGGCCAGGGCGAGGCGGTGCGCGTGCCCTTCGCCGACGCCACCCTCGTCGCACTGCCCGCCGCCGCGGCCTCCGACGAACGCCTGCTGACGGCCCTGCTGTCGCTCTCCGACGTGATGGGTACGGGCCACCACGCGGCGGTGGGGGCCGGTGTGCGGCCCGGTTCGACCGTCGCGGTGGTCGGGGACGGCGCGGTGGGCCTGTGCGGCGTACTGGCCGCCAAGCGGCTCGGCGCGGACCGGATCATCGCGATGGGCCGCCACACCTCCCGTACGGACATCGCCCGCACCTTCGGGGCGACGGACGTCGTCGCCGCACGGGGCGAGGAGGCGGTCGCCGCCGTACGCGAACTGACCGGCGGCCGGGGCGCGCACTCCGTCATCGAGGCCGTCGGCACCGAACAGTCCATGAGTACGGCGCTCTCGATCGCCCGCGACGGCGGATCGATCGGCTACGTGGGCGTCCCGCACGGCAGCGCCGCCGGGGTCGACCTGCACACGATGTTCGGCCGCAACATCGCGCTGCGCGGGGGAGTGGCCCCGGTCCGCGCGTACCTCCCGGAGCTCCTGCCCGACATCCTGAACGGCACCATCGACCCGTCCCCGGTCTTCGACCTGACGGTGTCCCTGGACGACGTCCCGACCGGCTACAAGGCGATGGACTCCCGCACGGCCCTGAAGGTCCTGATCAAGCCGTGACGCTCCGGGGGGTGCGGGGAGCATGCAGTCAGGGGCGCGGGACTGTGCTCGATCTGCGGCTCCGCCGCGCGGGCGCGGCCGGCCACGGCGAAACCCGCGGCCGGCAACGCACCATCAGCTCCCCGCACCCCCAACCCTCATCTAGCGCACAGCGCGCAGCGCGTCGATGATCCCGGCCCCGTAGAAGCCGTTGTCGTTCACGCCGCCCTTGCAGACCGCGTCGATGTCGCCGTCCTTGTCGATGTCGTACGGGTCACCGCACGCGGTGCTCTCCGCCTGCGACGTCAGCATCCGCTCCAGCTGGTTCGGCGTCGCGTTCGGGTGCGTCGACTTCAGCAGGGCGAGGACGCCCGAGACGTGCGGGGACGCCATCGAGGTGCCGTTCTTGTAGCCGTAGCCGCCGCCCGGCAGGGTGGAGAGGATCGCTCCGTTGACGGCCGGGCCCTCCGGCTCCTGGTACGCGGTGCGGTCGCCGCCCGGCGCCGCCACGTCCACGACGCCCTTGCCGTAGCTGGAGTACGACGACTTGAGGTTCTTCGCACCGGTCGCGGAGACCGTGATCACGTCGTCCAGCTGCATCGGGATGTCGAGGCACTTCTTGGGGTCGATGGTGCGCGGACCCGGGGTCGTGTCGTTCGGGCTGGAGGCGTCCTTGATCTCCTTGGCGTCCAGGTCGAAGTTCGAGTTGCCCGCCGAGGCGACCGAGATGGTGCCCTGCTTGCGCGCGAACCGGTGCGCCCGGTCGACGGCCTCCACGAGGGCGCCCTGGTCCGGGTCGTCCTTGCAGTTGAACATCCACGGGTCGGTGTAATAGCTGTTGTTCGTGATGTCCGCGCCGTTCTCGGCCGCGTACACGAAGGCGCAGACGATCGCCTCGGTGTAGAAGTAGCCGGTCGCGTCGGCGACCTTGATGCCGGAGACCCGCACGTTCGGCGCGACGCCCGTGACGCCGACACCGTTCTTCGCGGCGGCGATGGTGCCCGCCACGTGCGTGCCGTGGTCGGACTCGCCGGTCTTCGGACGCCAGGTGCCCGGCGTGGTGTCCGCCTTGCCGCCGACACAGTTCGCGGAACCCTGCGCGTCGAAGTTCGGCGCCAGGTCCGGGTGGGTGTCGTCGACGCCCGTGTCGATGACGGTGACGTTGACCCGCTTGCTGCCCAGGGTCTTCTGGTGTGCCTTGTCCGCACGGATCGCGGGCAGGGCCCACAGCAGCGGCTCCAGCGGGTCCTGCGCGCTGTCGGACTTCTTGGCCAGCGCGGCGGCCTGCTTCGCCTCGGCGGCGGTCAGCACCTTCGTGCCGCCTATGTCCGTGGTGCCCGCCGCCTCCATCGGCTTGGTGCGCGTCGCACCCGCCGACCCGACGCCCGGCACCTTGCGTATCTGCTTCCCGAACTCGGGGTTCTGGGAGGTGACGACGATGACGCCGATCTTGTCGTACGAGATGACTATCGTGCCGCCGGCCTTGGCTATCGCCTTCTTGACCGACGCGGCCGTCGACTTGCCGCCCTCGACGTTCACCACGTACGACAGCTTCGGCCCGTCCGCGGCGGGTGCCGCCGCCGGTATCTCCTCAAGAGGCGCGGCGTTGGCCGTCGCCAGCGGCAGAACCCCGAGCGAGGCGGTCAGCGCCAGCCCGACAGGCAGTGCCAGAACACGCGATCGTCTGCTTCTCAGATGAGCCATGGGATCTCCACATCATCCGTGCCGAACGTCCTACCGCAGAAACGCGGTTGGACGGGTACATGACCAGCGAAGCTATCGCTGATCAACGTGTCGGATCAATGAGTTCGGAAAAGAAAACACGCCGGTTGAACCGAGTCGCCCCGCGCGCCGTGCCGTTGTCAGGGGGAGGCAAGCCCGTCCACCCCCTTCCAGCGAGGTTTTCTTGACCCCCTCCATTCCGACCGCGTCGCGAGGAGATTCCGTGACCACCGATGCACCACCGCCCCAGGGCGGCCCGGACGCCCAGCCCGCCGGGCCCACGACGGAGCAGTTCGTCGCGGTGCAGGAGAGCGCGGAATTCGGCGAACTGCGCCGCGCCCACCGCTCGTTCGCCTTCCCCCTGACCGTCGCCTTCATCGCCTGGTACCTGCTGTACGTACTGATGTCGAACTACGCCGGTGGCTTCATGGGCACCAAGGTCGTCGGCAACATCAACGTCGCCCTCGTCTTCGGGCTCGCCCAGTTCCTGACGACCTTCCTCATCGCCTGGTTCTACTCGCGGCACGCGGCGACCAAGCTCGACCCGAAGGGCGCCGCGATCAAGTCCCGTCTGGAGGCCGGAGAATGAGCACGCTTGCCGCGACATTCGGCAGCACGGGCTGGCAGCTCGCCGCAGGCGAGGGGGCCAGCGAGCACCGCACGCTGATCATCACTCTTTTCGCCCTGTTCGTCGTCGCCACCCTCGGCATCACCGTCTGGGCGGGACGCCAGACCAAGAGCGCCGCGGACTTCTACGCGGGCGGCCGTCAGTTCACCGGCTTCCAGAACGGCCTGGCGATCTCCGGCGACTACATGTCCGCCGCCTCCTTCCTCGGCATCGCGGGCTCCATCGCCCTCTTCGGCTACGACGGCTTCCTGTACTCGATCGGCTTCCTGGTCGCCTGGCTGGTCGCCCTGCTCCTGGTCGCCGAACCGCTGCGCAACTCCGGCCGCTACACGATGGGCGACGTCCTCGCCTACCGCATGAGGCAGCGCCCGGTCCGCACGGCCGCGGGCACCTCGACGATCGTCGTGTCGATCTTCTACCTGCTCGCGCAGATGGCCGGAGCGGGCGTCCTGGTCTCGCTGCTGCTCGGTATCACCAGCGACGGCGGCAAGATCGCCATCGTCGCCCTGGTCGGCGTCCTGATGATCGTGTACGTCACCATCGGCGGCATGAAGGGCACCACCTGGGTGCAGATGGTCAAGGCCGTCCTGCTCATCGCGGGCACGCTCCTCATCACCTTCCTGATCCTGCTGAAGTTCAACTTCAACGTCTCCGACCTGCTCGGCGCCGCCGCCACCAACAGCGGCAAGGAAGGGTTCCTGGAGCCCGGCCTCAAGTACGGCGCCAGTGCCATGTCCAAGCTGGACTTCCTCTCGCTGGGCATCGCCCTGGTCCTCGGCACGGCCGGACTGCCGCACATCCTGATCCGCTTCTACACCGTCCCGACCGCGCAGGCCGCCCGGAAGTCCGTCAACTGGGCCATCGGCATCATCGGTGCGTTCTACCTGATGACGATCGTGCTCGGCTTCGGCGCCGCCGCCCTCCTCAAGCCGGGCGACATCACCGCCTCCAACAAGGCGGGCAACACCGCGGCCCCGCTCGCCGCCCTCGAAATCGGCGGCGGCTCGGGATCCACCGGCGGCGCGATCCTCCTCGCCGTGATCTCCGCGGTCGCCTTCGCCACGATCCTCGCGGTCGTCGCGGGCCTCACCCTCGCCTCGTCGTCCTCGTTCGCGCACGACATCTACGCGAACGTCATCCGGCGCGGCAAGGCCACCGAGAAGGAGGAGATGAAGGCCGCCCGCTGGGCCACCGTCCTCATCGGCATCGTCTCCATCGCGCTCGGCGCGCTCGCCCGCGACCTCAACGTGGCGGGGCTCGTCGCCCTCGCCTTCGCGGTCGCCGCGTCCGCCAACCTGCCGACGATCCTCTACAGCCTCTTCTGGAAGCGCTTCACCACCCAGGGCGCCCTGTGGTCGATCTACGGCGGCCTCTTCACGGCGGTCTTCCTCGTGCTCTTCTCGCCGGTCGTCTCCGGCAAGCCGACCTCGATGTTCAAGGGCGTCGACTTCGCCTGGTTCCCGCTGGAGAACCCGGGCCTGATCTCGATCCCGCTGGGCTTCCTGCTCGGCTGGCTCGGCTCGGTCCTCTCGAAGGAGGAGCCCGACAAGGGCAAGTACGCCGAGCTGGAGGTCAAGTCCCTCACCGGCACCGGAGCCCACTGACCGGTATCCACCGGTACGTACCATCAGGGCCGCGTCGTAGGACTCTACGACGCGGCCCTGCCACGACTCGTGCCAATCGGCCCTCCGGCGTTGTCAGTGCCGTCGCGTACTGTCGAAGGCATCAGTCACCCATCGGGGAGGGGGCCCACAGTGCTCATCGACACCTTTGGCCGGGTCGCCACCGACCTTCGTGTTTCTCTCACGGACCGCTGCAACCTGCGGTGCACGTACTGCATGCCCGAAGAGGGCCTCCAGTGGCTCGGCAAGTCCGATCTGCTCACCGACGACGAGATCGTCCGGCTGATCCGCATCGCCGTCACCGAGCTGGGCATCACCGAGGTCCGCTTCACCGGCGGCGAACCCCTGCTCCGGCCCGGCCTCGTCGGGATCGTCGAGCGCTGCGCCGCCCTCCGGCCCCGCCCGAAGATGTCGCTGACCACCAACGGCATCGGTCTCAAGCGCACCGCCACCGCCCTCAAGGCGGCGGGCCTCGACCGGGTCAACGTCTCCCTGGACACCCTGCGCCCCGACGTCTTCAAGACCCTCACCCGGCGCTCCCGCCACCAGGACGTCCTCGACGGCATGGCCGCCGCCCGTGACGCCGGACTCACCCCGGTCAAGGTCAACGCCGTCCTGATGCCGGGCCTCAACGACGACGAGGCCCCCGACCTCCTCGCCTGGGCCGTGGAGAACGGGTACGAGCTGCGCTTCATCGAGCAGATGCCACTGGACGCCCAGCACGGCTGGAAGCGCGACGGCATGATCACCGCCGGTGACATCCTGGAATCCCTGCGCACCCGCTTCACCCTCACCGAGGAGGGCGACACCGAGCGCGGCTCCGCACCCGCCGAGCGCTGGGTGGTCGACGGCGGCCCGCACCGGGTCGGCGTCATCGCGTCCGTCACCCGCCCGTTCTGCGGCGCCTGCGACCGCACCCGGCTCACCGCCGACGGCCAGGTCCGCACCTGCCTGTTCGCCCGCGAGGAGTCCGACCTGCGGGCCGCCCTGCGCTCGGACGCCACCGACCAGGAGATCGCGGAGCTCTGGAAGGTCGCCATGTGGGGCAAGAAGGCGGGCTCGGGCCTCGACGACCCGACGTTCCTCCAGCCGGACCGCCCGATGTCGGCGATCGGAGGCTGAGCCCTCAGGCGGGGCTCTGGTCCGCTTCCCACTCGGCGAGCGGCACGACGTCCTTCAGGAAATCCCGTACGCCCAGGAAGTGCGAGAGGTGCTCCCGGTGCTCCTCGCAGGCGAGCCACGTCTTGCGTCGCTCCGGAGTGTGCAGCTTCGGGTTGTTCCAGGCGAGGACCCAGACCGCGCCCGCGCGGCAGCCCTTCGCGGAGCAGATCGGTGTCTCGTCACTCACGGTCGTACGTCCCAAGCAGTTTGTGCCGTTCCCGCACGGTTCGTACACGCGGGGGAAAAGGCGACGCCGAGCAGCCACGGGGGGAGCTGCCCGGCGTCGGTCCGTCGCTCCGACGGGGGATGCGGAGCGCCTACGAAGTATGTCACGGGGGATGGGGTGCGGTGCACCGGAACTTCATGATTGATCTGAGCTTTTCTTGAGCTTGGGCGGAGCTAAGTGGTCCGCCCCTGGGGGCCGTTGACCGGTCCGGCCGTCCCGGAGGCCCCCTCCGAGCTCTTCTCCGCGTCCCGGAACGGGTCCTCGTCGGGGTCCATCACCCTGCCCTCCAGCGGCGCCTCCAGGGCGGGCCGCACGGGCGCGGGCACGAAGGTGCTGGGCAGGGACTTCACGTTCTCCCGGCCGCCGTTGGCGATCACCACGGCGACGTAGGGCAGCAGCACACCGAGCGCCAGCGCCACGATCGCCACGGGACGTTGCACGTTCCACAGCACGGCGGCGAGAACGACGGCGACCGTCCTGACGGACATCGAGATGATGTACCGGCGCTGCCTGCCCCGGACGTCCTCGGCGAGGCCCTGGCGGGCTCCGGTGATCCGCACGACCTCGGCCCCGCGCAGTTTCCGCACCACGATCCCACCACCCGATTCCAGCGCCGGGCGCTCCCCGGCCCGGATCCCTCCACGGTACGCCCGCCCTCCGTCAGGCGTCAGAGCGGGGCCCGTACGGACTGGGCGAAACCGACCCCGCGTCCCCCGTACGGCGGTGTCCGACATGCGCCGTACGGGGTATCCGCCCAGACTTGATCGCAGCGCACATCCGCGCCCGTACGAGGAGGCGACATGAGTTGGTTGTGGGCAATCATCGTGGGACTCGTGCTCGGTCTGATCGCCAAGGCGATCATCCCGGGCAAGCAGCAGATCCCGCTCTGGCTGACGACCGTGCTCGGCATGATCGGCGCCGTGGTGGGCAACTGGATCGCCGCCCGCTTCGGCATCAACGAGACGCGCGGTGTCGACTGGGGACGGCACCTCTTCCAGCTGATCGGCGCGGTGGCCGTGGTCGGCGTGGGTGACGCCCTGTATTCGATGGTCCGGGGGAACAGAAGCAGAGCCTGAGCGGCGCGTGCCATCGGGCGCGCCCAGCACCTAACCGCGCGCCCCACGGCAGGCGGGCCGGAACCCCGAGGGGGGTTTCCGGCCCGCTGCCATGCCGTACGCGAAGGGCTCAGCCCGCTGCGATCTCCACCGCGGCCAGGTTCTTCTTGCCCTTGCGCAGCACCAGCCAGCGGCCCTGCAGCAGCTGGTCGGCGGTGACCTCGGCGTCCTCGGCGGTGACCTTGACGTTGTTCACGTACGCGCCGCCCTCCTTGATCGTGCGTCGCGCGCCGCCCTTGCTGGGGGCGAGGCCCGCCGCGATCAGCAGGTCCACGACCGGGCCGAGGCCCTCCGCCTTCGCGTGCGGCAGCTCGGACAGAGCGGCCTTCAGCGTCGGCTCGTCCAGCTCGGTCAGCTCGCCCTGCCCGAACAGCGCCTTCGACGCGGCGATGACGGCCGCGCACTGGTCCGCGCCGTGCACCAGCGTCGTCAGCTCCTCCGCCAGCGCGCGCTGTGCGGCACGTGCCTGCGGACGGGCCTCGGTCTGCGCCTCCAGCTCCGTCAGCTCCTCCTGCGTACGGAAGCTGAGGATGCGCAGGTACTTCGAGACGTCACGGTCGTCCACGTTCAGCCAGAACTGGTAGAACGCGTACGGCGTGGTCATCTCCGGGTCCAGCCAGACGGCCCCGCCCTCGGTCTTGCCGAACTTGGTGCCGTCCGCCTTGGTCATCAGCGGCGTCGCCAGCGCGTGCACGACCGCGTCCTGCTCCACCCGGTGGATCAGGTCCAGACCGGCGGTGAGGTTGCCCCACTGGTCGCTGCCGCCCTGCTGGAGGGTGCAGCCGTACCGGCGGTACAGCTCCAGGAAGTCCATGCCCTGGAGCAGCTGGTAGCTGAATTCGGTGTAGCTGATGCCCTGCTCGGACTCCAGCCGACGGGCGACCGAGTCCTTGGTGAGCATCTTGTTGACCCGGAAGTGCTTGCCGATGTCCCGCAGGAACTCGATCGCGGACAGGCCGCCCGTCCAGTCCAGGTTGTTGACCATGGTGGCCGGGTGGGCGCACTGCGAGCCCTCGAAGTCGAGGAAGGGCTCGATCTGCGCGCGCAGCCGGTTCACCCACTCCTTGATGGTCTCCGGGTCGTTCAGCGTGCGCTCGGCCGTCGGACGGGGGTCACCGATCTGCCCGGTGGCCCCGCCGACGAGCGCCAGCGGCCGCAGGCCCGCCTGCTGGAGCCGACGCATGGTGAGCACCTGCACCAGGTGTCCCACGTGCAGGCTCGCCGCGGTCGGGTCGAAGCCGCAATAGAACGTGACGGGGCCGTCCGCGAGCGCCTTGCGCAGTGCGTCTTCGTCCGTGGACTGGGCGAACAGCCCGCGCCACTTCAGCTCGTCGACGATGTCCGTCACGATTCTCGTATCTCCTCAGATGTACGGGTACGCGGTGATCGCCGGTACCGGTGCTTGCTGACCGAGGTTATACGCCCCGGCTGACAGAACTCATATTGAAATCCGGCACCCGCAGCGCGGGCATCGCGGCCCGGGTGAACCAGTCGCCCCATTCCCTGGGCAGCGTCTTCTCCGTCACACCGGCCTCCGAGGCCCGCGACAGCAGGTCCACCGGCGACTCGTTGAACCGGAAGTTGTTGACCTCGCCGACCACTTCGCCGTTCTCCACCAGGTACACGCCGTCCCGGGTCAGACCGGTCAGGAGCAGCGTCGCCGGATCGACCTCGCGGATGTACCACAGGCACGTCAGCAGCAGCCCGCGCTCGGTCGCCGCGACCATCTCGTCGAGCGTCCTGGTGCCGCCCGCGTCGAGGACGAGGTTGTCGATGTCCGGGCTCACCGGCAGCCCGGTCAGGGCGGCCGTGTTGCGGGTGGTGGTCAGCCGCTCCAGCTTCCCGTCCTTGATCCACTCGGTGGGGGCCAGCGGCAGCCCGTTGTCGAACACCGAGGAATCCCCGCCCGAGGCGTGCGCCAGCACGAAGGGGGCCGATTCGAGACCCGGCTCGTTCGGATCGCTGCGCAGCGTCAGCGGCAGCGACGACAGCGTGTCCCCGAGCCGCGTCGAGCCGCCCGGCCGGGAGAACACCGTCCGCCCCTCCACGGCGTCCCGCGCCCCCGACGACCACAGCTGGTACACCAGCAGGTCCGCGACCGCGCTCGGCGGCAGCAGCGTCTCGTAGCGCCCGGCGGGCAGGTCGATGTGCCGCTCGGCCCACGCCAGGCGCTTCGCCAGCTCCTCGTCCATGGCCGCCGGATCGACGTCCTTGAAGTCCCGCGTCGCGCGCCCGGCCCACGCCGACTTCGTACGGTCGGGAGACTTGGCGTTGACCTCCAGGGTGCCGGTCGGCTGGTCGTGCCGCAGCCGCAGCCCCGTCGACGTACCGAGATAGCTCGACGTCATCTCGTGGTTCGCGAACCCGTACAGCTCGCGCCCCCCGGCCCTGGCACGGGCGAAAGCCTCGCCCAGCGCGGGTGCGAACGCGTCGAAGACGGCCGACGACGTCTCGGCGGGCGCGTCCCGGAAGTCCGCCGACACCGGGACGCCCGCGACCAGCGGCTGCGCGTCCTCGGCGGGTCCCGCCGCCCGTGCCGCCGTCTCGGCGGCCCGTACCAGCGGCTCCAGCTCCTCGGCGGTGACCGCCGACCGGGACACGACACCGGAGGCGGTGCCCTCGGCCCCGTCGACGGTGGCGACGACGGTCAGCGTCCGCCCCCGGGTCACCCCGTTCGTGGTCAGGGCGTTGCCCGCCCACCGCAGATTCGCGGACGACTGCTCGTCGGCGATGACGACGCACCCGTCGGCGGTGGACAGCTCCAGCGCCCGCTCGACGATCTCGTACGGCTTGCTCACGCGGCTCATCGCCCGGCCTCCTGCGTCGTGTTAAGGATGTTCACGCCCCGGAAGAGGGCCGAAGGGCAGCCGTGCGAGACGGCCGCGACCTGGCCGGGCTGGGCCTTGCCGCAGTTGAAGGCGCCGCCCAGCACGTACGTCTGCGGGCCGCCGACCTTCTCCATCGAGCCCCAGAAGTCGGTGGTCGTCGACTGGTACGCGACATCGCGGAGCTGCCCGGCCAGCCGCCCGTTCTCGATGCGGTAGAAGCGCTGGCCGGTGAACTGGAAGTTGAAGCGCTGCATGTCGATCGACCAGGACCGGTCGCCGACCACGTAGATCCCGCGCTCGACACCCCCGATCAGGTCCTCCGTCGACAGCCCCCCGGCCTCCGGCTGCAAGGACACGTTCGCCATGCGCTGCACGGGCACGTGCCCGGGGGAGTCGGCGTACGCGCATCCGTTGGAGCGCCCGAGCCCGGTCAGCTTCGCGATCCGGCGGTCGGTCTGGTACCCGACCAGCGTGCCGTCCTTGATCAGGTCCCAGGACTGCCCGGCCACGCCCTCGTCGTCGTACCCGACGGTCGATAGCCCGTGCTCGACGGTACGGTCGCCGGTCACGTTCATCACCGACGAGCCGTACGCCAGCTTGCCCAGCTGGTCGAAGGTCGCGAACGAGGTCCCCGCGTACGCGGCCTCGTACCCGAGCGCCCGGTCCAGCTCCGTCGCGTGCCCGATCGACTCGTGGATGGTCAGCCAGAGGTTGGACGGGTCGACGACCAGGTCGTACGTCCCCGCCTCGACGCTCGGGGCGCGCATCTTCTCGGCGAGCAGCCCGGGGATCTCCTCCAGCTCGGAGTCCCAGTCCCACCCCGTGCCCAACAGGTACTCCCAGCCCCGCCCGACCGGCGGTGCGATCGTCCGCATCGAGTCGAACTCGCCGGACGTCCCGTCCACGGCCACCGCCGTCAGCTGCGGATGCACCCGCACCCGCTGCTGCGTGGTCACCGTCCCGGCCGTGTCGGCGTAGAACTTGTTCTCCTGCACGGTCATCAGCGAGGCGTCGACGTGCGCCACCCCGTCCGCCCGCAGCAGCCGCCCGCTCCAGTCGGCCAGCAGCGCCGCCTTCTCCTCGCCGGGCACGTCGAACGGATTGATCTCGTACGAGGAGACCCACGTCCGGTCCTCGTGCACCGGCTCGTCCGCGAGCTCCACGCGCTCGTCCGACCCAGCCGCCTTGATCACCTTCGCGGACAGCCTGGCCATCGCGACGGCCTGCCCGGCGACGCGGGCTGCGGCGTCCATCGACAAGTCGACCCCGGAGGCGAAGCCCCAGGCCCCGCCGTGCACCACCCGCACCGCGTACCCGACGTCGGTGGAGTCGTTCGACCCGGACGGCTTCGCGTCCCGCAGCCGCCAGGAGGCGCTGCGCACCCGCTCGAACCGGAAGTCGGCATGGTCGGCCCCCAGCGCACGGGCCCTGGCGAGGGCGGCGTCGGCGAGGGCGCGCAGCGGGAGCGCGGTGAAGGTGGGGTCGATGGGGTGGGCGGAATGGGGGGACTGCGGCACGGATGTCTCCTGTCGTCGAGACGAGGTCGCACCGATCATGTCCTGTACGGGGGCGGGGCGGCCACCCCCTTTGTACGACCTTGGCCCGGTCCCCTCGTGCGGCCTCGGCCCGGTCCCCTCGCGGGGCGCCCTTCTGTAGGGACCCGACAGTGGGCACCGGATGGCGCTGTCAGGGCCCGATTCTCCGTACGAGCTCCTCTACCGATAGTTTCGGTCAGTACCAGACCGCTATCGAAAGGGTGATCCGTTGAGCCGCTCGGTTCTCGTCACCGGAGGCAACCGGGGCATCGGCCTCGCCATCGCCCGAGCCTTCGTCGACGCAGGCGACAAGGTCGCCATCACCTACCGCTCGGGTGACCCGGCGGAGCTCGAAAAGGCGGGCGTGCTGCCCGTCAAGTGCGACATCACCGACACCGAGCAGGTGGAGCGGGCCTACCAGGAGATCGAGGAGAAGCACGGTCCCGTGGAGGTGCTGGTGGCCAACGCCGGCGTCACCCGCGACCAGCTCCTGATGCGCATGTCCGAGGAGGACTTCACGTCCGTCCTCGACACCAACCTCACCGGCACCTTCCGGGTCGTGAAGCGTGCCAACCGAGGCATGCTGCGCGCCAGGAAGGGCCGCGTCGTGCTGATCTCCTCGGTGGTCGGCCTGCTGGGTTCGGCCGGGCAGGCGAACTACGCCGCCTCGAAGGCCGGTCTGGTCGGGTTCGCGCGCTCGCTCGCCCGCGAGCTGGGTTCGCGCAACCTCACGTTCAACGTTGTGGCACCCGGATTTGTCGACACCGACATGACCCAGGTGCTCACGGAGGAGCAGCGCAAGGGCATCGTCGCCCAGGTGCCGCTCGGCCGTTACGCGAAGCCGGAGGAGATCGCCGCAGCGGTGAAGTTCCTCGCCTCCGACGACGCGTCGTACATCACTGGAGCCGTCATCCCGGTTGACGGCGGATTGGGCATGGGTCACTGATCGCCATGAGTGGAATTCTCGAAGGCAAGAACATCCTCATCACGGGTGTCCTGATGGAGTCCTCCATCGCCTTTCACGCGGCCAAGGTGGCGCAGGAGCAGGGTGCCAACGTCATCCTGACGGCCTTCCCCCGCCCGACGCTGACCGAGCGCATCGCGAAGAAGCTCCCGAAGCCCGCCAAGGTCATCGAGCTGGACGTGACGAACCAGGAGCACCTGGACCGTCTGGAAGGTCTCGTACGGGACGAGCTGGGCTCGCTCGACGGCGTCGTGCACTCCATCGGCTTCGCGCCGCAGGACGCGCTCGGCGGCAACTTCCTCAACACGCCGTTCGAATCGGTCGCCACCGCCATGCACGTCTCGGCGTTCTCGCTGAAGTCGCTGACGATGGCCTGCCGTCCGCTGATGAGCGAGGGCGGTTCGATCGTCGGCCTGACGTTCGACGCCCAGTTCGCGTGGCCGCAGTACGACTGGATGGGTCCGGCGAAGGCCGCGCTGGAGGCGACGTCGCGTTACCTCGCGCGTGACCTGGGGGCCGAGGGCCTGCGCTGCAACCTGATCTCGGCGGGTCCGCTGGGGTCGATGGCCGCGAAGTCCATTCCGGGCTTCTCGGACCTGGCCGCGGTGTGGGACACGCGCTCCCCGATGAAGTGGGACATGACGGACCCGGAGCCTGCGGGCCGGGGGATCGTGGCGCTGCTGTCGGACTTCTTCCCGAAGACGACGGGCGAGATCATTCATGTTGATGGTGGCGTGCACATGATCGGCGCGTAGCTCCTCCGAGGAGGTGGCAGGGGCGGGGCGGACCCACGGGGCCCACCCCGCCCCTTCCACTTCCCACACCCCCTTGGCCTCCGCCCCACTTCGCCCCCTTGGGCTCCGCCCTCCGCTTCCGCCTAGCCTCCTTGGGCTTCGCCCTCCGCCTCCCCAGCCCCCTTGGGCGGCGGGGCCGCCCCCCGGGGGCGGAACGGGCGGGCAAGGGGGCGGCCCCCTCCGCTCCGGGCCCGCCCCGGTGCCGCCCGCCGTTACCTCCGCCATCAGGTGCGCCGCACCCCGGTGCGCCTGCGGCGGGCTGCCCCTCCCCACCCCTTCACCTCAAGCGCTCGCCGCGCGGCTGTCCCGGAGACGTGCGGGTGCGTGGGGGCTGGTCGCGCAGTTCCCCGCGCCCCTGAAGGGGCAGGGTGGGTGCGGAGTTTTCACCTGCGCCCGCCCGGCCCCCCGCCAGGCGGTTCAGCCGTAGTGCCAGCTGGAGTTCCAGGGCGCGAGCGGGGCTGTTCCAGTCCGGGCCGAGCAGCCGCCCCACCCGCTCCAGCCGTTGCGTCACCGTGTTCACGTGCACGTGCAGCGCGTCCTTGGCCCGCGACAGGCTGCCGCCGTGCGCGAAGTACGCCTCCAGGGTGCGGATCAGTTCGGTGCCGCGTTCCTCGTCGTAGTTCTGGACGGGTCCCAGGACACGGCCCGTGTACGCCGCCACGTCCGACCGGTCGCCCAACAGCACCCCCAGGAAGCCCAGTTCGGTGAGGTCCGCGCCGTCGCCCGTACGGCCGAGGGCGTGCAGCGCGTTCAGGCAGCGGCGGGCCTCGGAGTGGGCGTGCGGGAACTCCTCCGCACCGGTCGCGGGCCCGGCTGCCCCGACGGTGACGGGGGAGGCCAGAGTCCTGGTCAGGTGCTGGGCGAGGTCGCGGGCCAGCTCCCCGGGGCGGGCGGGCGCGATCAGCACGACCAGACCCTCCCGCGTACCGGCGAGACCGCCCAGCGTGCGGGCCCGCCGTGCGACGTCCGCCACCAGCTGGGAACGTACCGGCGGATCGCAGTCCAGTACGACCACGGCGTGGGAGGCGGCCAGGTCGACCCCCAGCCGCTTGGCGCGCAGCGCGAGGCTGCCGGTGCCCCGGCGGCCGGGCGGCGCGGCGGTCAGCAGGTCGTCCAGGAGTTCGCCGCGCACCCGGTCCTCGGTCTCCGCGACCGAGCGGTGCAGGAGCAGCAGCAGGGCGGTGACCAGAGCGGCCCGCTCGAACAGGCGGAGGTCCGCGTCGGAGAGAGGGCCGCCGCGCGCCGCCTCCGCGTCCGCCTCCACGGGGGCTTCGTGCGGCCCGGCGGGTCCGGCCCGGCCGGTCAGCACGAGGGTGCCGAGGAGTTCCGATCCGGCGAGGACCGCGCAGGTCCAGGCGCCGTCGTGGTAGGCCGCCCGGCCGCTGGTGCGGGATTCGGCGAGGCCCAGGGCGGGCGGGGCGGCCGGGCCCGCGCCGACGCGGGCCAGCTCGGTGCCGTCGGTGTCGTGGATGCTGAGGCTGCCGTCGAGGAGAGCCGCGATGGCCGCCGCCACCTCCCCCACCTCGCCGCCGCGCAGCACCAGTTCGGTGAGCCGGTCATGGGCGTCGGACGCGCGGCGCAGGGCCTCGCTGTGCGCGCGGGCGGTAGCGTTCGCCGCCTTCAGGCCGACCAGGGCGGACCGGGTCTCCTCCATCAGCCGGGCCCCGTCGATGGCGACCGCCGCGTGGTCGGCGAGCGAGGCGAGCAGCGCGATGGCGTCCGGCGTGAAGTCGCGCGGTGCCCGGTCGGCGGCGAACAGCACCCCGATCACCCGGTCCCCGAGCCGCAGCGGCACCCCGAGGATGCCGCGCAGACCCTCCTCGCCCACACCCCTGTCGATCGCCCCGGTGTGCCGGAACCGGTGGTCGGTGCGGTAGTCCTGGCTGGCGTAGGGGCGCGCGGTCTGCGCTACCAGGCCACCGAGCCCGTCGCCCATCCGCAGCCGCAACTGCTGGAAGGTCGCGGACACGGACCCGTCCGTCACCCGCATGTACGTGTCGTGCGCCGCCGGGTCGTTGAGGGTCAGGTACGCGACGTCGGTGCCCAGCAGGGTACGGGCCCGCCGGACGATGGCACGCAGTACGGCGTCCAGGCCGCGCAGCGCCGCCAGGTCGCTCGCCGTGTCGAACAGTGCGGCCAACTCGGCTTCCCTGCGGCGGTGCTGGTCGAGGGTGCGCCGTACGGAGAGGGCCGCCTCCGTGGCCTCGGCCAGCCAGGCGACTCCCGACGCGCCGGTCGTCCGTGCGCGCGCGGCGGGGCCCGCGAGCTGTTCGGCGGAGGCTCCGGCGGCGAGCAGGTCGAGGAGCTCGCGCAGGGCGATCGCCGTCGCGGGCAGGGAGGCGGGCGTGCCGGGGGAGGGAACGTCGGTCATGGCGGTGGTCGGTCCGTCCGTACGGGAGAGAGGAACAACGGGAGGCACCCCAGCCTGCCGCGCCTGGGAAGGGAACGGCAGACCGGGGTGCGGGCGGGGCAGGCACGTGCGGCGCGGGAAGCAGGACACTCTGGGGGCCGAGTGTCCCGGTTCTCAGACGGCCTGCGGCGTCGGGGCGGCTCTGGCCCCCGAGACGGCTGTCCCGCTCACCCGGACCCGGACGCCCCCGATCCGGCAGCGGCCGTCTCCGGTGCCGCGGCCACTTCGTTCCGGTTCAGGTCCCGGCCCCGCGTCTCCCTCGCGAAGTACACCGTCACCGTCGTGACCAGCGCCGCCCCGCCCAGGTACAGGCTCAGCGGCAGCGAGGTGTCGAAGTCCTTCAGCAGTTGCACGGCGATGATCGGGGCCAGCGCGCCCGCCACGATCGACGCGAGCTGCGAGCCCATCGAGGCCCCCGAGTAGCGGACCTTCGTGTCGAACATCTCCGAGATGAAGGCCGCCTGCGGCCCGTACATCGCCCCGTGCAGCAGCAGCCCCACCGTCACCGACAGCGTGATCACCGCGAACGACTTCCCGTCCAGCAGGGCGAAGAAGACGAAGGCCCACACGGCCATGCCGACAGACCCGATCAGCGTCACAGGGCGCCGTCCGATCCGGTCCGACAGCGCGCCCCACAGCGGGATCGTCACGAAGTGCACGGCCGAGCCGATCAGCACCGCGTTCAGGGCGGTGGACTTGGGGAGACCGAGGTGGACGGTGACGTACACGAGGAGGAAGGAGGTGAGGAGGTAGTACGAGATGTTCTCGCCGAACCGGGTGCCGATCGCGGTGAGCACCTCGCGCCAGCTGCGCCGGAACACCTCCACGACCGGGGCCTGGTCCTTGACGCCTAGGGTCCCGCTGACCCCGCGCTCCGCGTCTGCCCGCGCCGCGGCCTGCGCGGCCAGGAAGACCGGGGACTCCGAGACCGAGACCCGTATCCACAGCCCGATGACCACCAGAACGCCTGACAGCAGGAACGGAATCCGCCAGCCCCACGACAGGAACGCCTCCTCCGACTGCACGGCGGCCAGCAGTGCCAGCACGCCGGTGGCCAGGAGGTTGCCGCCGGGCGCGCCCGCCTGCGGCCAACTCGCCCAGAAACCACGGTGCTTGTCGCCGCCGTGCTCGGAGACGATCAGCACCGCCCCGCCCCACTCGCCGCCCAGCGCGAAGCCCTGGACCAGCCGCAGCACGGTCAGCAGGATCGGCGCGCCGACGCCGATCGTCCCGTACGTGGGCAGCAGGCCCATCGCGAAGGTCGCGCCGCCCATCATCAGCAGGCTCAGCACCAGGAGCTTCTTGCGGCCGATCCGGTCGCCGAAGTGCCCGAAGACGACCCCGCCCAGCGGCCGGGCGACGAAGCCGATCGCGTACGTCACGAAGGCGATCAGGGTGCCGACCAGGGGGTCACCGGTGGGGAAGAAGAGGGTGTTGAAGACGAGGGCGGCGGCCGATCCGTAGAGGAAGAAGTCGTACCACTCGACGGTGGTGCCGATCAGGCTCGCGCCGACGACGCGGGCGATGCCGGTGCGTGGGGGAGAGGCGGGTGTCGCGGTGTCGGTCATGGTGGGTCACCGGTTCCGGGAGAGAGGGGAGGTGCGGGAGCAGTGCGGACGTGGCGGGAGTGTCAGCCCGCGGTCCAGCCGCCGTCCAGGGGGAGGGAGACGCCCGTGACGGACGCGGAGTGCGGGCCGCACAGCCACAGCACGGCCGCCGCCACCTCCTCGCCCTCCAGCAGCCGCTTCACGGGGGAGCGGGCCAGCAGGACGTCGGCGAGGACCTGGCCGGGGGCGATGCCGTGGGCGGCGGCCTGGTCGCGGATCTGGCCCTCCACCAACGGGGTGCGTACGTAGCCGGGGTTGACGCAGTTGCTGGTCACGCCGTGCGGGGCGCCCTCCAGCGCGGCGACCTTGCTCAGCCCCTCCAGCGCGTGCTTGGCCGCGACGTACGCGCTCTTGTACGGGCTGGCGCGCAGCCCGTGCACGCTGGAGACGTTGACCACCCGGCCCCACCCCTGCCCGTACATGTGCGGAAGGGTGTGGCGCAGCAGCAGGAACGGGGCCGTCACCATCACCCGCTGGATCAGCTCGAAGCGTTCCGGGGGGAACGCGGTGAGCGGGGCGACGTGCTGGAGTCCCGCGTTGTTGACGAGGACGTCGACGTCGCGGGGGAGCAGGCCGATGGCGTCGGGGTCGGCCAGGTCAGCCACGTGGGCCTGCCCGCCCGCCTCCCCGGCCACTGCCTTGGCGGCCCCGCCGTCGCGGTCCACCACGTGCACGGTGGCTCCGGCTGAGGCGAGGGCCAGGACGCAGGCCCGGCCGATGCCGCTGCCACCGCCGGTCACCAGGGCGGTGCGGCCGTGCAGGGGGGCGGGAACCGGGCCCGGCGGCGGAGCGGAGATGTGGGTCGTCATGGCCGGAAACAGTAGGGAGAGGCCCGTCCGGCTCCCATGGGGCGGACACCCACAATGAGGGTCCGTCCCATGGGGGTGACACCCATGCCGGAGCGTCGGGTCAGCGCCGACCGAGGTCGCAGCGTTCGCGCAGTGCGGTCGCGTCGTGTCCGGCGGGCCGGGCGACCGTGCCGCTCGCAGGCGGCCGTACGCCCCTGTCCAGCCACTCCTCCAGCGCCCCGAACGCCGCCCGGTGGCAGGGCGCCAGCGGTCGCAGCCGGTCCGGGAAGGCGTCCACGAGCGAGTCCACGTGGGTGCCGTCCGCGATCCGGTAGTACCGGAACAACGCGCCCCGCCCGGCGTCGCGCACCATCCGCGCGTACACGTCCGAGCTCCGGCTCGCGGGCAGCAGTACGTCCAGGTCGCCGTGGAGCGTCAGCAGTGGCCTGCCGATCCGGCCGGTCAGCCCGATCCGCCGCACCGCGTCCCGCACCCGGCGCGGCCGCTGCTCGTACACGTAGTCGGTGTCGCAGCCGGGCCCGCTGCCCGGCGCGCAGTACGGCGTCCCGGCCTCGGTCGCGGCCCCGTCGTAGCCGGGATCGAGCTCCTCCCGGTAGATCCGCTGGGTCAGGTCCCAGTAGACCTTGTGGTGGTAGGGCCACAGGAACTCCGAACCGGCCGGGTATCCGGCGCGGTGCAGGGCCTTGCGCGCGTCGGCCGCGCCCGCGCCTCCGGCCGCGTACACCGGGTACGCGCGCAGGGCGGGCGGCAGGAAGGTGAGGAGGTGGGGGCCCTCGGGCCGCCAGAGGGTCCCCTCCCAGTCGACGCCCCCGTCGTACAGCTCGGGGTGGTTCTCCAACTGCCAGCGGACCAGGTAGCCGCCGTTGGACATGCCGGTGACGAGGGTGCGGTCCGGGGGCCGCAGGTAGCGCTGGGCGACGACGGTGCGGGCGGCGCGGGTGAGCTGGGTGAGGCGGGTGTTCCACTCGGCGATCGCGTCGCCCGGGCGGCGGCCGTCGCGGAAGAAGGCCAGGCCGGTGTTCCCCTTGTCGGTGGCCGCGTACGCGTAGCCGCGGGCGAGCACCCAGTCGGCGATGGCGCGGTCGTTGGCGTACTGCTCGCGGTTGGCGGGGGTGCCGGTGACGACGAGGCCGCCGTTCCACTTGTCGGGGAGCCGGATCACGAACTGGGCGTCGTGGTTCCAGCCGTGGTTGGTGTTGGTGGTGGAGGTGTCCGGGAAGTATCCGTCGAGCTGGATGCCCGGAACGCCGGAGGGAGTGGCCAGGTCCTTGGGCGTGAGGCCCGCCCAGTCGGCCGGATCGGTGTGCCCGGAGGCGACGGTTCCGGCCGTCGTCAACTCGCTCAGGCAGGACGTCACATGACGCTCCGCGCCAGGGATACGGAGCTGGGCCGACCGGCCGCAGTGCCCGGCGCCACGCGTGCCGTCGGCCGGGTCGGGCGCGGGGGCCGCCCCGGCGGCAGCCGGAAGCGCGGCCACCGGGGCGAGGAGGAGCAGCAGGGCCGTGCCTGTACGGAATCCCGTACGGAACAGGGCGCGGGGCGGGAGATGCACGGGGCCTCCAAGGGGGCTTCGGGCAGGGGGTATCGGCAGGGCGGAGGCTAGGCGGCGGGCCCGGAGAGCGGCACGGGTGCGGGAGCCACAAGGGGCGCCCGGCCGGTGGTGCCGTCCCACAGCGCACGCACCGGAAGCCACCCGGAAAGGGGGCAGCGGCCCGCTCCGGGGCCGCCGGTCGGTGGGGCCGTCCCGGTCCGGGGCCGCGTTTCGGGGGAGTGGTCCGGGAGCGGATCCGGGTCCGGCGGGGCCGTCCGGAGCCACCCTCGGCCCGACCGACTGCCGTCCCCGCCGCGAGTTCCTTCCGCAACCTCGTACGACCCGCGCCGCGCCGTCCCGGCCCGGCCGTGCGAGAAAGCCGTGCGAGAAAGCCGTGCGAGAAAGCTGTGCGAGAAAGCCGTGGGAGAAAGGGGTCCCGCCCACACAACACCCCCGTACCTCCTGGCTCCCGCACCCGTATCAGCCCTCCCGCCCGCGCCCGCATCCTGCACCGCACCGCAGGCGGCCCGAAAGCCGCCGCCCCCCACCCGCAGGAGCCGCACACCATGAACCGTCTCCGCCCGTTCGCCACGGCCTTGGCGGCCGTTGCGCTCGCAGCCGGACTGCTGGGCACCGCCCGGCCCGCCGTCGCCCACCCGACACCCGTCGCGGAAGCGGCGGTCCGGCCCGCGTCCGATCCCACGGCCGCCCCCGACCGTGCGGCAGCAGAAGCCGCAGCAGAAGCCGCAGCAGAAGCCGCAGCAGAAGCCGCAGCAGAAACCGCAGCAGAAACCGCAGCAGAAGCCGCCCCCGCCCCCGCCCTTACCCCCGTCCCCGCCTTCGGCTCCAACCCCGGAAACCTCTCCCTCTACGCCTACGCCCCCACCGACCTCCCCCCGAACGCCCCCCTCGTCGTCGCCCTGCACGGCTGCGGGCAGAGCGCCGCCGACTACTTCTCCCACTCCGGCTGGGACCGCCTCGCCGACCGGTACCGCTTCGCGCTCGCCCTCCCGCAGACCAGCGGCGCGAACAACCCCCAGTCGTGCTTCAACTGGTTCGAGCCCGGCGACAGTTCGCGCGACCGGGGCGAGGCCGCCTCCGTCCGACAGGCCGTCGACGCCGTGCTCGCCCGGTACGGCGGCGACCCGCGCCGCGTGTACGTCACCGGCCTCTCCGCGGGCGGCGCCATGACCGCCAACCTCCTCGCCGCCTACCCCGACGTCTTCGCGGGCGGCTCGATCGCCTCCGGCCTGCCCGCGTCCTGCGCGACCACCTCCACCGCCGCGTACACCTGCATGTACACCCCGCCGGACCGCACCCCGGCCCAGTGGGGCGCACTGGTGCGGGCAGCGGCCCCGCGCGGCACCACCTCCTGGCCCCGGGTGGCCGTCTGGCAGGGCACCGCCGACACCACCGTCAGGCCCGCCAACGCCACCGAGCTCCGCGACCAGTGGACCGACGTGTGGGGCATCGGCCAGACGCCCTCACGCACCGCTGAACTGCCCGCCCGTACCACCGTCACCGAGTACGACGACCCCGCAGGACGGCCCGCCGTACGGGTCTACTCCGTGGCCGGAATGGGGCACGGACTCGCCGTCGACCCCGGGACGGGCGACGAAAGCTGCGGAACCGCCGGAACCTACTACCTCGACACTCTCTGCTCCGGCCTGCACACCGCCCGCTTCTGGGGGCTGACCGGAGATGACGACCCGACCGGACTCCCCGCACCCACCGGGACGCGCCTCACCGGCACCACCGACACCACCGCCTCCCTCGCCTGGGACGCCGTGCCCGGCGCCGCGTCGTACACCGTCCTGCGCGACGGCACCCCGACCGGCGGCACGCTCACCGGGACCTCGTACACCGACACCGCACTGACCCCCGGCACCGCCTACGACTACCGGATCGCCGCAGTCGGCCCCGAGGGACGGACCGGAGCCCTCTCCTCCGCGGTCCGCGCGACCACCACCGGCACCCCGCCCGGCGGCACCTGCTTCACCGCGAGCAACTACGCGCACACCGTCGCGGGCCGGGCCCGGCACAGCGGCGGGCAGACGTACGCCGTCGGCTCGGGCCAGCCCATGGGGCTGTGGAACACCGCCGTCACCCGCACCCTCCACGAGGCGTCGCCCGGCTGGTTCGTCCTCGCCGACGGGCCGGGCGGAGGGTGCGAGGCGCCCATCCGCTGAGGCCGGGAAGTGGGCCGGGACCACATGGTCCCGGCCCCGCCCCGCTCCTTACGCTCGCCCCGCACCCCACCCACAAGCGCACGGAGGCAGGTACCCGGATGGGACTCGACAAGACGGTCGCGAGCGCGGCCGAAGCGGTGGCGGACATCCCCGACGGAGCCTCGCTCGCCGTGGGCGGCTTCGGGCTCTGCGGGATACCCAGCGCCCTCATCCACGCCCTCCTCGCCCGGGGCACCCGCGACCTGGAGATCGTCTCCAACAACTGCGGCGTGGACGACTGGGGCCTCGGCCTGCTCCTCGGCGCGGGCCGCATCGCCCGCACCACCAGCTCGTACGTCGGCGAGAACAAGGAGTTCGCCCGCCAGTACCTCAGCGGGGAGCTGGAGGTCGAGCTCGTCCCCCAGGGCACCCTCGCCGAACGGCTGCGCGCGGGCGGCGCGGGCATCCCCGCCTTCTACACCCCGGCCGGCGTCGGCACCCAGGTCGCCGAGGGCGGGCTGCCCCGGCGGTACGCGGCCGACGGCACCGTCGCCGTGGCCTCACCGCCCAAGGAGACCCGCGAGTTCGGCGGTCGGACGTACCTCCTGGAGCACGGGATCACCACCGACTTCGCCCTGCTCCGCGCGGCCGTCGCCGACCGGCACGGCAACCTCGTCCTGCACGCCTCCGCGCGCAACTTCAACCCGCCCGCCGCCTCGGCCGGACGCGTGACGATCGCCGAGGCGGAGGAGGTGGTGGAGCCGGGGACGCTCGACCCCGCGCACATCCACGTCCCCGGTGTGTACGTCCAGCGGGTCGTCGCCATCGCCCCCGACGACCCCGCCAGGGAGCGCCGCGTGGAGCGCCGCACCCTGGCCACCGGAACCCGACCCCCCGAAGGAACCCGCTGACATGCCCCTCAGCCGCCCCCAGATGGCCGCCCGGGCCGCCCGCGAACTCACCGACGCCACCTACGTCAACCTCGGCATCGGCCTGCCCACCCTGATCCCCGGCCACCTCCCGCCCGACGTCGAGGTCGTCCTGCACTCCGAGAACGGCATCCTCGGCGTCGGCCCCTACCCGGACGAAGCCGCCCTCGACCCGGACCTCATCAACGCGGGCAAGGAGACCGTCACCGTGCGCCCCGGCGCGTCCTTCTTCGATTCGGCGGAGTCCTTCGGCATGATCCGCGGCGGCCACATCGACACCGCCGTCCTCGGCGCGATGCAGGTCTCCGCGACCGGCGACCTCGCCAACTGGATGATCCCGGGAGCCATGGTGAAGGGCATGGGCGGCGCGATGGACCTGGTGCACGGGGCGCGGCGGGTGATCGTGCTCACCGAGCACCGCGCCAAGGACGGCTCGCCGAAACTGGTGGAGGCGTGCACCCTGCCGCTCACCGGCCGCGCGGTGGTCCATCGCGTCATCACGGACCTCGCGGTCCTGGACGTCGTCCCCGGCCGGGGCTTCGTCCTGCGCGAACTGGCCCCGGGCGTGAGCGAGGAGGAGGTGCGACGGGCGACGGGCGCGGACGTCGAGACGCCCGCGCCCGGCACTGTATGAGCCCCCCCCGCTCAGCCCAGAACCCGCCGCGCCGTCGCCACCCGCTCCGGGTCCACCCGGATCCGCACCCCGTGGAAATCCGCCCCCCGCGTGGCGTCCAGCGCCATCCGCGACGTCGTGCCGTTCGCCGTGGAGGAGGGGTCCAGGGGGCTCCCCGGCAGCCCGTCCACCACGAACACGTCCCGGTGGGGCTGGAGATGCGTGGCCATGGCCCACAGCACCTGCGCGTCGTCCGTCACGTCCACGTCCGCGTCCACCGCGACGACCGTCTTCAGATACGGGTCCCAGCCCAGCAGACCGAGCATGATCTGCCGCGCCTGCCCCGGCCGGGACGCCCGCATCGCCACGTACGCGTGGAAGTGCGTGCCCGACGTCGGGTAGTACAGCGCGCTCACCTCCGGGAACCGTTCCTTCAGCTTCTGCGCCATCTCCGACTCGCGGGGTATCCGCGCCAGATTCAGATGCTCGTCGGTGTTCCCCCCGACCACGTCCAGCAGCAGGGCGTCGCGCCGCCGCAGCACCGTCTCCACCGTCAGCACGTCGTTCGTCGACCGGTCGGAGGAGTAGCCCGAAAACTCCCCGAAGGGCCCCTCCTCCGCGTGCCGCGCCGGATCGAGGTACCCCTCCAGCACGATCTCCGCGCTCGCCGGCACCCGTATCCCGTGCTGCGGAGTCCGTACGACCTCCAGAGGCGCGCCGAACAGACCACCCGCCACGTCCCGCTCGTCCACGTCCGCCCCCAGCCGCGCCGAAGCCGCCAGCATGAACAGCGGGTGCCCGCCCAGCACCAGTGCCACCGGCAGCCGTTCGCCGCGCTCCTCCGCGAGCCGCAGCAACTGCCACAGGTGGCCGCGCGAGTGCAGGCTCGTCGCCAGCTCGTTGCGGCTGTGCACCATCGAGCGGTGGTAGCTCAGATTGCCCGCCCGCCCCGGAGCGTTCGCCGGGGCCTCCACCGCGATGATCCCGCTCGTGATGTACGGGCCCCGGTCGGAGGCGAAGTGCCGGATCAGCGGCAGCGAGGCCAGGTCGACGTCCTCGCCCGACTCCACCACCTCAAGCACCGGCCCCTCCGCCACCACCCGAGGCGTGCACGTGCGCGCGGAAGCCGCCTGGTACGCCGCGTGCAGTCCCGCCGGATCGGTCCCCAGCAGCCGGGCCACCCGCCGCCGCGACGCGAAGACGTTCGTGACGACCGAGGTGTCCACGCCCGCCACGTCGCGGCAGACCAGCATCTCGTCCCGGCCCCGCGCCGCCAGCTCCATGGCCAGCGCCGCCACGTCCTCGCCGTCCAGCTTCTCCCCGACCGTCAGGACGTCGTCCGGGTGCTCGTCCGCGTACGAGCGAAGGAAGTCCCTGAGGTCCTGCGACACCTCAGTGCGTGTCACAGCACACCCCCGCCGCATGCGGGACCCCGAACATCTCGCCCCACTCCGGCGCCGTCACCGACAACCCCAGCAGCTCAAGTCCGGTACGGATCGCCACCCGCGCCCCGTCGTACACCGGTTTGCCCAACTCCCGTTCCACCAGCGCCGCCACCGGTGCCACCGGCAGCTCCGTCCCCGCGACCACGATGCACTGCGCGTCCAGCGAGTCCGCGTCCAGGAGCAGTCGGCGCACCCGCGAGACCGGCAGCTCGGCCGCCTCCCGCGCGGTCGTCAGGCCGAGCGCCGTCACCGACGAGATCTTGAAGCCAGCGGCGAGGTAGGTGTCCGCCAGCCGGCCCGCCGTCTGCTCGTTGCCCGCCGACACCAGCGCCATCGACACGATGTCCCGCCGTGACAGCAGATCGATCTGGCCGAGGGTGACCGTCGAGGCCCGCACGCCCGTCACCTCCTCCACCCAGCGCGCCATCGCCCGCCCGTGCGCCGCCCCGTGCAGGTCGGCGGAACTGCCGCTCCACACCACGGCGCCCACCCCGGCGTCCGCCAACTGCGAGGCGGCACGGGTGAGTTCGCCGGACTGGGACGGAGCGATGGCCGGGCCGCTCATCACCTCGGGGAGCGAGGCACGGGCGATCGGGTGCGCCACTTCGATGGCGAACGGCTTGCAGATCTGGGACACCCAGCGTTCGACACCGACGCTGGTGGAGGGGACGAGATGACCGATGCGCTGCTGCATGGCGACACCACTTTTCTCACACGAAGAACGAGCCACGAATCGACTGTGAATCGACAAAGAAGGTCGTACGGAGAAGGGGGTGGCCCCGAGCCTCCCGAGCATCGGAGCCACCCCCGGTCCGGGGAACTACCCGCGCATCTCCGCTGCGGACTTCGCCGACGGGTTCTCCAGCGTCGCGTACGAGCTCTTCAGCCGCAGCTGCGCCTCCTCCTGGTCCCGGGGCGCGGGCGTCGGGTCGAGCCCGAGCAGCTTCGCCACGTTGTTGCCGAGGTACCCCTCCAGGTGCTCCTCGCTGAGGTTCATCCCCTGCGGCGGCGGGCCCATGAGGACTTCCAGCTCCCGTGCCCACATGCCTGGTTCGTTCGGCGGCGAGTCGGTGCCGAAGACCAGCTGGTGCTTCTCCATCTGCTGCGCGAACTCCACGATGCGCGACTGGAGGAGCCAGCCGGACTCGCCGTACACGTTCGGCGAGTCGAGGATCATGTAGAGCGCCTCGAAGCAGTACACGCCACCCGTCTGCACACCGAAGTGGCCGAGGATGAAGTTGACGTTCGGGAACTCCCGGATGATCGGGTAGAACTGCGTCGGGATCGAGTACGGCCCGTCACCGGTGTGGATGAGCACCAGGATGCCCAGCTCGTCGCAGACCTTCAGTACCGGACGCAGCCAGTCCAGGGCCCGGTCCGGGCGGTAAGCGTGCATGTTGGCATGCAGCTTGAGCATCTTGTAGCCGTATTCCTCGACGTGGAACCTCAGCTCCTTCGCGCCGTTCTCCGGCCCGAAGCGCGGGTTGTACATGAAGTTCCCGATGAAGCGGTCCGGGTACTCCGTGACCAGCTTCGTGATGTACGCCATGTAATCGCGAATGCCCTCGCGACCCCCGCGCATCCCGTCCTGCCACACCGAGTTGCCGGGCGGGGGCATGATGCAGCCGTAGTCGATCCGGCGCGGCTTCCCGTTGATCATGAACGGGCCGTCCATCATCGCGAGGGTCCGCTCACCGGTGAACGGCTCGCCGTCGTGCCTCCACGCCTGGTCGACGATGTTCGTCGGGTGCATATGGGTGTCGATGATCAAGGTGCTGTTCCTTCCCTGCTGGTTCTGGTCGTACGTAGCTCTGTGGCGTACGTCGCTCTGTGTGGACCGTGGTGAACCGTTCGGGGACCCAGGGCAGGGCCCGCCTCACCTCCTTCCGGTGGTCGTGTCGGTGGTCGTGCCGGTGGTCGTGATGGCCGTCAGGGCCGGGCCGGATCGGTGAAGTTGTCCGGTCGCACCGGCACCCTGCCCAGCTCAAGCCCGGTCGCGTCGCGCAGGGCGTTCGCGATGGCCGGTGTGGAGGAGAGGGTGGGCGGCTCGCCCACCCCGTTCAGGCCGTACGGCGAGTCGGGGTGCGGCAGTTCGAGAAGGTCGATGGGCACGGACGGCATGTCCGCGATGGTGGGGATGAGGTAGTCGGTGAAGGAGGGGTTGCGCACCTTGCCGTCCTTCACGTGCAGCTCCTCCATCAGGGCGAGCCCCAGGCCCTGCGCGCTGCCGCCCTCGATCTGCCCCTCCACGGCGAGCGGATTCATCGCTCTGCCGACGTCCTGGGCGGTCGCCAGCTCGACGACCTTCACCAGGCCGAGTTCGGTGTCGACCTCCACCACGGCGCGGTGCGCGGCGAACGCGAAGGCGATGTGCGCCTGCCCCTGCCCGCGCTCCGGGTCCACGGGATACGTCCGGCGGTGGGAGTACTCGTACTCCTCCTCCAACGGCCCGTGCACGGCGAGGAGTTGACCGAGGTCGCCGTCACCGAGCTCGGTGAGGCGCCGACGCAGCGCCTTGCACGCCCCCTGCACCGCGCCCCCGCTCATCCAGCTGATCCGCGACGCCGACGAGGAGCCCGCGTCGCCGACCTGCGTGTCCGCAGGGAGGACCGTCACCTGCTGGACGCCGAGCTCCGTCCGTACGATCTGGGCCTGGACGGTGACGATGCCCTGGCCGCACTCGGCCGCCGAGGTGTGCACCTGTGCCACCGGCTCGCCGTCCGCCAGGGACAGCCGGACCCGGGCCACCGAGCGGTCGTCGACGCCGCCGGAGAAGCCGATCGCCTTGACGCCGATCGCGTACCCGACGCCGCGCCTGATGCCCTCGCCACGGGTGGTGTTGTTGAGGCCGCCGGGGAGCCCGAAGACGCCGTCGCCGGGCGGTGGGAGCGGCCGGTCGCGCAGCCGCTCCAGCAGCTCCGCCGCGGGTGCGGGGCCGTCGACCCGCTGCCCGGTCGGCAGCATGGTGCCGGTCGTCATGGCGTTGCGTATCCGCAGCTCGACCGGCTCGATGCCCAGGGCGCGGGCCAGTTTGTCGAGGTTCGACTCCACCCCGTAACAGCTCTGGACGGCGCCGAAGCCGCGCATCGCCCCGCAGGGCGGGTTGTTCGTGTAGACCGAGTAGCCGTCGATCTCCACGTGCGGGACCTCGTACGCCCCGGCCGCGAAGTACGAGCCGTTGGCGATGACGACCTGCGAGGTGGAGGTGTACGCGCCGCCGTCGAAGACCAGCCGCGCCTTCACGTAGACGATCCTGCCGTCGCGCGTCGCCCCGTGCTCGAACCACATCTTCGCCGGGTGCCGGTGCACGTGCCCGAAGAAGGACTCCTCGCGGTTGTAGCTCATCTTCACCGGCCGCCCGGTGTGCAGGGCGAGCAGCGCGGAGTGGATCTGTACGGACACGTCCTCGCGGCCCCCGAAGGCCCCGCCGACGCCGGACATGGTCAGCCGGACCATCGAAGGGGGGAGCCCGAGCGCCGAGCACATCTGGTGCTGGTCGTCGTACAGCCACTGGGTCGACACGTAGACGTCGACGCCGCCGTCCTCGGCGGGTATCGCGAGCCCCGACTCCGGACCCAGGAACGCCTGGTCCTGCATGCCCACGTCGTACGTCCCCGAGACGACCACCTCGGCGAGCCGCTCGGCCTCCGCCATGTCGCCGTGCCGGATGCGGACATGGCGTACGACGTTCCCCAGCTCGTCCTTGCCGTCGACCCGTCGGTCATGGACGCGGGGCCCCTCGCCGCTGACCGCCTGCTCGGAATCGGTCAGCGGGGTCCGTATCTCGTACTCCACCTCGATGAGCCGGAGCGCCCGGCGCGCGGTCTCCGGGTGCTCGGCGGCGACGAGGGCCACCGGCTCGCCCTGGTAGCGGACCACGTCCTTGGCCAGTACGGGCTGGTCGGCGACCTTCATGCCGTACAGCGGATGCCCGGGAACGTCCTCGTGCGTGAGCACCGCGACGACGCCCGGGAGCTTCAGCGCCCGGCTCGCGTCGAAGCGTGTGATGCGGGCGGAGGGGTGCGGGCTGCGGAGCGTCGCGCCCCACACCATGTTGTCCGCGTGCAGGTCCGAGGAGTACGCGAAGTCCCCCTTGACCTTCAGCCGGCCGTCGGGCCGCCGGACGCTTTCGCCCACCCCATTCCGGATTCCGGTAGCGGTGCTCACGATCGATCACTTCCCTTCCGCAGCAATGGGGTTGGGTGGTGCGATGTGGTGCCTGAACTGCCTTGTGCTGTACGGGAGTCACGCCACCGGGTGGATCCCGGGGCCCCGCGCGTCGTCCTGGTCAGGACCCGCGGCCACCGCCTGGGAGAGCCGGATGCGCAGCCGCCTGATGTGCTCCCGGGCGGCGAGCTCCGCCGCGTCCGGGTCACCGGCCGTCATCGCCTCGAAGATCCGGCGGTGTTCGGCCACCGCGAGCCGAGGGGCCTCCGGGCTGCGCCACAGGGAGTGCAGCGCCAGGTGGGCCTTGCCCTGGATGGTGTCCAGGGCCGAGGTCAGGTGGGTGTTCCCGGCGACCTCGCGGATCAGGCTGTGGTACGCCATGTCCATCTCGATGTGCGCGGTCTCGTCGTAGTCCGAGGTGACCACGCGCTCGTGCCGCTCCAGGAGGTCGCGCAGCTCGCCGACCTTGGTGGCGTCGAGCCGCTCGGTGGCCAGGCGCGCCGCCAGCCCCTCCATGACCTCGCGGACCACGTACAGCTGACGTACGTCCGCCAGGTCGACGGTGGAGACAACGGCGCCCCGGTGCGGGACGTGGGAGGCGAGTCCGTCGTGGATCAGCCGCTGCACGGCTTCCCTGACGGGGCTGCGGCTGATGCCCATCTGCGTGGCGAGCGCCGGTACGGACAGGGCGTCGCCCGGCCGCAGGCGGTTCGCCAGCACGGCGGCCTTCAGCTCGTCGTACGCCCGGTCCGCCAGCAGACTCCCGGCCGCGACCGGATTCACAGCGTGCTGCACGGCCTGCGTGCTCACCGCCTGCTGTGCCTTGTCGGTCGCCATCCTCGCCTCCCCATCCCCCTGCGTGACGCGTTGTCGGTGTTACACGGGGGCCTCGCTAGACGGGGTCCTTCTCCGTGTGCACTTCATGTTGCATGTAATGTTCCGGCGGGTCAACGGCTTCGACCTCCTTCCTGTGACCGCCCGGCAGCCGCAAATGGTGGAAGAACAGGTTCAAAAGGACGGCTGTGATCGTGCCGAGGATGATTCCGCTCTCGAACAGTGCATGCAGTTGCCGTGTCGGCATCTGTTCGGCGAACTGCGGGAACGCGGTCGGCAGGAATCCGATGCCCAGGCTGGCGGCGACCAGGATGGTGTTCCGCTGGTCGGTCAGATCCGCCTGGAGCAGGATCTGGATGCCGACCACGCCGATCGTCGCGAACAGCACGATGGTCGCGCCGCCGAGCACGGAGGCGGGCATCGCGGCGACGACCGCCCCGATCTTCGGCACCAGACCGAACAGGATCATGATCACGCCCGCCGACGCGATGATCCACCGGCTCTTGACCCGGGTGAGCCGGATCAGCCCGATGTTCTGCGAGTACACCGTGCTGGGGAACGAGTTGAGGGCACCGGCGACCGCCGTGGCCAGCCCGTCCGCCCGCAGCGCCCGGGTGACGCCCTTGCCGTCCACCGCACGGCCGACGATCTCGCCGACCGCGAAGAACTGCCCGATCGACTCCACCGCCACGATGATCATGACCATGAAGATGGCCAGGATCGCGAGGCTGTCGAACCGGATCCCGTAGTGCAGCGGAGCCGCCATCCCGATCCACGACGCGTCGCCGATCTTCGAGAAGTCCGTCTTGCCCGCGAGGGCCGCCACGACCGTGCCGATGAACAGCCCCGCCAGCACCGCGATCGTCGCCAGGAAGCCCCGCGAGAACTTGTACAGCAGCAGGATGACCACGAACGTCACGGCGGCGAGCCCCAACTGCGCGGGCGACCCGAAGGTCTTCGCACTCGGGTCGCCGCCGCCCACCTGACGGGCGGCCACCGCGAGCAGGGTGATCCCGACGATCGTCACGATGGTGCCCGTGACCAGCGGCGGGAAGTACTTCACCAGCTTGCTGAAGACGGGCGCGATCACGAACAGGGCGAGCCCCGCCGCGATCACCGCCCCCAGCACGGTCGGCATCCCGGCCTTCGCGCCACCGGCCGCCAGCCCCACCGAGACGAGCGAGGGCACCGCCGTGGTCGACGTGCCCTGCACGATCGGCAGTTTGATGCCGACCCCCTTGAAGCCGACCGCCTGCATCAGCGTCGCGATGCCGCAGGTCAGCAGCGAGGCGTTGACCAGCAGCCCGATGTCCTCGTCCGGCAGCCCGATGCCCTGCGCGACCAGCAGCGGCATCACTACCGCCCCGGCGTAGAAGGCGAGCACGTGCTGGAATCCGTACACCGCGAGCCGCCAGAACGACGGCACCGCCTCCACGGGGTCCCGCACCTCCGGTGGCGCGACCCCCTGGCCCTTCTCGTCGTCCGTACAGCCGTGATCTGTGGTGCGGGACATGGTGCGTTCTCCCTCCACCCGCCGCCCGTGACGGCAGGGGTCCTTGTATGCGCACGTACGGTGGCCGCGGACGGGCAGCCGTGGGTCCTGCGAATCTCGGGAGGCTGTGGTGCTCGGGAGGTCTGTGGGGTTCGGGAGGCTGGTGGGCGGTCTGTGGGTGTGGGGCCGGGGGAGTGCGCGAGGACTCAGTGCCGCCAAGGGCTGCGCAACGCGTCGAAACCGGCCCGGGACACCAGCCGTTCCGCCCGCTCCTGCGCCTCGGCCAGCAGCGACGCCTCGTCCACGAGGACGCAGCGCCCGTCCTCGAACACCACCCGGCCGTCGACGATCGTCATCGCGACGTCGCTGCCGCGCGCGGAGTAGACGAGGGTGGCGACCGTGCGGTGCACGGGACGCAGGTGCGGCCGGTCCAGGTCCACGACCACGACGTCCGCGGCGGCGCCCACCGAGAGCGTGCCGGTACCGGTGCCCGCGTACCTGCCGCCCTCGCGGGTGGCCAGTTCCAGCGCCTCCTCGCAGCGCGCCGACGCCGGGTCGAGGTGGTGCTGCCGCTGGCCGAAGAGGGTCTGCTTCATCACCTCGAACATGTCCTGCCGGTGCCCGGCGCTCGGCCCGTCGGTGCCCAGCGACACCACCGCGCCCGCGTCCCGCAGCTCGCGCAGCCGCATCACGCCGGAGGCCAGATACGCGTTGGAGGCCGGGTTGTGGGAGACCCCGGCCCGGCGCTCTCCGACGTGCTTGACCTCGGCGTCGTCCAGCCAGATCGCGTGCGCCAGGGTGGCCCGCTCGTCGAGCAGTCCCTCCCTGGCCAGCCACTCCACCGGTCGTACGCCGTACGCCTCCAGATAGCTCGCCGGGTCCTTGGCCCCCTCCGAGCAGTGCGTGTGCCAGCGCGTCCCGAACTCGGCGGCCAACTCCACCGCACCCCGGACCAGGTCCTGGTCGACGTAGCTCAGATTGAGCGGCGCGGGCCAGATCTCGACCATCGAGGTGCGCGGCGGGCGGCGCTGCATGCAATCCCGGGTGATGTCCAGCTCCTCCTGCGTGGAGTAGCGGTACAGCGCGTCCGGCAGCCCCCGTCGCCGAGCCACCTCCGTCTTGTGCCCGAGCATCCCGCGCGCGATCGCGCCCCGCAGCCCGGCCGCCTCGACGGCCCGTGCCACGGCCAGCACGGTGTCCGGGTCGGTCGGTGCGTAGTGGTTGTCGATCACGGTGGTGATGCCCGAGCGGAGCGCCTCGACCGCGCCCAGCGTGGCCGCCACCCGGGCGTCCTCGGGGTCGACGGCTATCGAGTACGGCCACATGAACTCGCACAGCCACGGCCAGATCGACAAGCCCTCGCCCATGCCCCTGGCCAGCGCCTGGAAGAGGTGCGAGTGCCCGTCGACGAAGCCAGGCAGCACCGCCTTGCCCCGGCAGTCGACGGTCCGTGCCGCCTCCCACTGGTCGTCGATCTCGGCGACCGGGCCGATCGCCACGACCCGGTTGCCCGAGATCGCCACCGAGCCCGGTTCGTACACGGCCCGCCGCCCGTCGACGGTCACCACCCGCCCGCCCGACAGCAGGAGGTCGCACGGCAGGGGGCGGGAGACGTCAGGGGTGTGCCTGGGCTGCATGGAGGTCCTCCCGGAAGGGTTACGGACATACTCAATGTTGCATGTAACGTATTCAGGCCGAACGGCCTGTCAACCCTCCCCGACGGAACGTGCTCGTCAGAGGCCCCTCAAGTCGAAAACCACACGAACTCACCGCAGACTGATCGAACCAGAACAAAAACGGCCCGGTTCGAGCAGTCTGCGGGGAGGTGGAGGGGTGTCGGCGCACAGCAGAAGAGCGGCTGCGCTCGTCCTGTCCTCCATAGTCCTGGCCGGATCGGCGGGCACGGCGGCCGTCCACGCCGCACTTCCCGACGAACCCGCACCCGCCGTCGCCGCGCACTCCGCTCCCGCCGAGCCCGCCCGCTTCGGGGCCACCTGCCGCACCGTGATCGAGCGCTCGAAGGTGGTCTCGTACTGCCACAACCCCTATCCCGAGGCGGACCTCGTCCAGCTGCACACCGAGTGCGCGCGCTGGTGGGACCTCGACGGCGACGCCACCCCGGTGGAGGTGGGTCCGGCCGAGACCGTACGGCTGACCGGCCGGTGCTGGAAGGAGGTGGGCGGTGCCTGGGTCACCCACGAACGCGCCCCCGACCACCCGTCGCCGCCCGTCAGGCGCGGGCGCACCCCGTGAGCCCGCGGTTCTGGTCGGTCCCGGCTCACGCGTCCGTTCACTCCGTGAGGCAGCCGCGCTCGGCCAGGCACTTCAGCGAGTAGCTCGCCGCCTCGGCCGCCGCCGTCTCCGCGTCACCGGCCCGGATCGCCTCGATCAGCCGCGCGTGGTCCATGTGGTCCTCGGGCCGCAGCTCGTGCCCGATGTCGTCCCGCAGCCAGTGCCGCATCAGATCCCCGAGGTCGGCGTACAGCCCGATCAGCACGTCGTTGTGCGAGGCGGCCACCACCGCCAGGTGCAGCGAGGCGTCCGCCGTGACGAACTGCTCGGCGTCGCCCGAGGCCCACGCCTCCTCGCGCCGCGCGAGCAGCGCGTCCAGCTGCCGTACGTCCTTGTCCGTGCGGCGCTGCGCGGCGAGCCGCCCCGCCGAGGACTCCAGCGTGGAGCGCAGCTCCGCGATGTGCAGCGGATCGGCGTCCGCGAACCTGCGGTGCATCACCCCCGCCAGCTCGCTCGTCGCCAGGACGTACGTGCCCGAGCCCTGCCGGATGTCGAGCAGGCCGTTGTGGGCGAGCGCGCGCACCGCCTCGCGGACGGTGTTGCGCGCCACCCCGAGCTGCTCGACCAGCTCGGGTTCGGTCGGAATGCGTGACCCCACGGGCCACTCGCCGGAGGTGATCTGGTTGCGCAGGGCGGTGATCACCTGGTCGGAGAGTGCGGAACGCCGGGGAGAGGTCAGCGTCATGGTGCTCCTCGTTCGGGGCGGGCTGGGCCGGGACGGGTTGCGACCCTCGGCCACGATTGGACAACCAATCATCCCATGATTCTATGATGGACCTATGCCCGTCGATGAAACCCGGACCCTGAGCCCCGAGCCCAGCACCGCACAGCAGCCCCGCACCGCCTCGCGGCCGCCGACCGCCCCGCCGAAGACGCCCGCGTACTCCGTCTGGCTCGTCCGCCTCATGGTCGTCGGCCTGGTGCTCGCCGCGCTCAACCTCCGCCCCGCCATCACCAGCCTCGGCCCCCTCCTCGAAGAGGTCCGCAAGGGGCTCGGGATGAGCGGCGCCGTCGCCGGTCTGCTCACGTCCGTGCCGTCCGTCTGTTTCGCGGTGTTCGGCATCATGGCCCCGCGCCTGGCCCGCCGCTTCGGCCCGGCGTCCATCGTCTGCGCGGGCATGACCGCGATAGCCGCCGGTCTGTTCCTGCGGCCCTTCCTGGGCGGCACCCCGGGCTTCCTCGTCGCGAGCGCGTTCGCCCTCGTCGGCATTGCCGTCAGCAACATCCTGCTCCCGGCCATCGTCAAGCAGTGGTTCCCCGACCGGGTCTCCACCATGACCGGCCTGTACTCGATGGCCCTCGCGATCGGCACCTCGCTGGCCGCCCTGTCCACCGTCCCGCTCACCAAGGCGCTCGGCGGCAGCTGGCAGACCGGCCTCGCCGTCTGGGGCATCCTCGCCGCACTGGCCCTCTGCGTCTGGCTGCCGCTGGCCCTCAGGCACGGCCGCGACCGCAGGGCCGCCACCGCCCGTGCTCGGGCCGAGAGCCCGGACGTCGAGGCCCTGGAGTCGGCCGCCTCGGTCCCCACTTCTCAGCTGCGCATGGTGAAGTCCCGTACCGCCTGGGCGCTGGCCTGCTTCTTCGGGCTCCAGGCCACGGCCGCGTACATCACGATGGGCTGGATGCCGCAGATCTTCCGCGACGCGGGCATCTCCGCCGGGACGTCCGGCATCCTCCTGGCCCTCACCATGGCGATGGGCATCCCGCTCGCCTTCGTCATCCCGCGCGTCGCGACCCGCCTGACCAACCAGGGCCCGGTCGTGGTGGTCCTCGGCCTGTGCGGACTGTCCGGCTACGCGGGCCTCTACCTGGCCCCCGCGGGCGGCGCCTGGGCCTGGGCCCTCCTGCTCGGCGTCTCCAACTGCGCCTTCCCCCTCGCGCTCACCATGATCGGGCTGCGCGCCAAGAGCCACCAGGGCGTCGTCAAGCTGTCCGCGTTCGCACAGAGCATCGGCTACCTGATCTCCATCCCCGGCCCGCTGCTCATCGGCGTGCTGCACGACGCCAGCGGCGGCTGGGGCCTGCCGATCGCACTGATGGCCGCGCTGATGGTGCCGCAGATGTTCGTCGGCGCCCTCGCGGGCCGCAACCGTACGATCGAGAAGGAACTGGCCGCCTGACCCGGTGGCGGGGCCCCGGCCCGGCGGTGGGGGAGGGGGCAAAGGGTGCGAGACTGGGCGCTATGCCTGTACTCGACCCGAATCCCCAGAACGGTCAGAAGAAGCTGCTGATCGTGCTCGGCGCGATGCTCCTCGTCACGGTGGTCATCGCGGTCATCGCCACGATCGCCTCCCCCTGACCCTTCGGGGGGGGGTCCCCACCATCCCCTAGGGGGCTGGGCTCAGGGTGAAGTGGGTAGTTCACCGGATGGGCCGGGCGGCCCGCACTCCGTAGGTTCTAGGTACCTCACCGGGTACCACCCGCTCACCTCACGGAGGCGGCCATGTCGGCCCCCACGCTCACCCCCGCCCGCACCACCTCCCGGACCGCGCGTCGCGCCGTCACCGGCAAGCGCCTCCCGTGGTGGTCCGTCATCCTGCCGGTGCTCTCCTTCGTCGTGCTCCTCGTACTGATGACCGGCCCCGGGCAGGCGCACGCCGCGCCCTCCGGGCGGGACGCTCCCGGCCTCGCGTACCTGGTGGGCCTGGTCCTCGACGTCCTGCCCGGCTGACCGCCCGCCGCCGCCCCGCCGCCGCTGTCCCGCCGACGCCGTCCCGGGCGCCGCCCGTGCCGGGGACCCCGCCAACACCCCGGGCCCCGACGCGCATTTCGTGCGAAGCTGGGGTGCATGAGCGTCGATACACCCCGCAGGATCGTCCTTCTCCGGCACGCCAAAGCCGACTGGCCGCAGGTGTCCGACCACGACCGGCCGCTCGCCGACCGGGGCCGCCGGGACGCCGCCACCGCAGGCCGCAAGCTGGCCGACACGGGTCTCACCTTCGACCTGGCCCTGTGCTCCACCGCCACCAGGACCCGTGAGACCTGGAAGCTGGCCGTGCAGGAGATGGGCCACCGGCCGAAGACCGTCTACGAGGACCGGCTGTACGAAGCCTCGCCCGGCGAGATCATCGCCCTCCTCAACGAGACCCCGGACGACGTCGCGAACCTGCTGGTCATCGGCCACAACCCGGGCATGCACGCCGTCGCGGACGCCCTCGCGGGCACGGCGGACCCGGACGCGCTGGCCCGGATGACCAAGGGCGGCTTCCCGACCGCGACGTACGCGGTGCTCGAATTCACCGGCACGTGGAAGTCCGTGGAACACGGCGTGGGCAAGCTGACCGACTACTGGGCGCCGCACGACTGACCGAGGTCGAGGATCCCCCCCCCGCATACGGAGGGCCCCGGAAGCCACTGCCGGCTCCCGGGGCCCTCCCGTCGCGTCTTCCTCGGTACGTCAGTGAGCGTGTACGACGTCGCCGTCCGCAGCCTCGACCTCTTCGCGGGTGATCCCCAGCAAATACAGGACGGTGTCCAGGAACGGCACGTTCACCGCCGTGTCGGCTGCCTGCCGCACCACGGGCTTGGCATTGAACGCCACTCCCAACCCCGCCGCGTTGAGCATGTCGAGGTCGTTCGCCCCGTCCCCGATCGCCACGGTCTGATCCAGCGGAACCCCGGCCTCGGCGGCGAACCGCCGCAGCAGCCGCGCCTTCCCGGCCCGGTCCACGACCTCCCCGACGACCCGCCCGGTCAGCTTCCCGTCGACGATCTCCAACGTGTTCGCCTGCGCGAAATCCAGCGACAGCTCGTCCTTCAACGCATCCGTGACCTGCGTGAACCCCCCGGAAACAACCCCCACTTGATACCCGAGCCGCTTCAGCGTCCGTACCAGAGTCCGCGCCCCGCGCGTCATCCGCACCTCGGCCCGGACCTTCTCCACGACCCCGGCGTCGAGCCCCTTCAGCAACGCCACCCGCGCATGCAACGACTGCTCGAAGTCGAGCTCCCCCCGCATCGCCTGCTCGGTGACGGCGGCGACCTCCGCCTCACACCCGGCATGCGCCGCGAACAACTCGATGACCTCATCCTGAATGAGCGTCGAGTCCACATCCATCACGACCAGCCGCTGCGCCCGCCGGTGCAGCCCCGCGGACACGACCGCGACATCGACCCCGATGCCCGCCGCCTCGACGGCGAGAGCGGTCCGCAGCGGTTCCGTCTCCACCCCTGAAACGGCGAACTCGACAGCCGTCACCGGATACTTGGCCAGCCGGAAGATACGGTCGATGTTGCCACCGGTAGCGGTGATCCTGGCCGCTATGGCCGCCGTCGACTCGGCCGTCAACGGATGCCCGAGCACGGTGACGTGCGAACGGCCGCTGCCACGCGGCCGGTTGTCACCGACACCCGAAATGATCTCGGCCTGAAGCTTGAGCGAATCGGCCCAGCTGTGCACGGTCGCCCGCAGCTCGCCGGCGGCGGCGACGGTGGGCTCGGTCACGAGCACGCACAGAACGATGCGGCCACGGGTGACGACCTGCTCGATGTCGACGACGTCGACGGAGTAGGCGGCGAGGGTGTCGAAGAGCCCGGCGGTGATCCCGGGACGGTCCTTCCCGAAGATCTTGACGAGAAGGGTGGGGACGTCGGTATTCGGCAGTGCGCTCATGGTGTGCCCACCGTATCCGCCCCTCGCGCAACAGTCCGACCCCGTCTTGTCTGCCGGACACGAAGCGCCCCGTCAGGGGCGCGGGGAACTGCGCGCCCAGCCACGACGCACCCGCACGTACGCGAGACAGCCGCGCGGCGAGCGCTTCAGGTGAAGGGGCGGGGCAGGGGACTCATCCCGCCGAAGGCGGGCCGGGGCTCCGGGGCGAAGCCCCGGCAGTGACCCCAGCCACCCCGGGCCCGGCGGGGGCCCGCCTCCACTGCGGGCCGGAGTCCGGCGGGGGCCCACCTCCACCCCGGGCCCGGAGCCCTACCTCCGCCCCCGCCCCGGAGCCCCCGGCGGCGGAGGCCCCTCCTCCTCAGGCGGCGTCTGCCCACCCCCACGCCCCTTCCCCGGCGCCCCCGGCGCCCGAGGCGGCCCCGGAATCCCCGTGATCGTCGGCGCCGCATGCCTCCCGTCCTTCGTCTTCCGATGCGGCACGGACCCCATCGACCCCGCCGGCGGCGGCTCCACCCGCTCACCCCTGCCCGCAGGAGGCGGCACTCCGTACGCCCCGGGCCTCGGCCCGGCCCCGGGCCGAGCCCCACCCTCAGCCCCCGGCCCCGCCCCCCGCCCCGGCTCCCCGGGCCTCGGCCGAACACCACCGCCCTCGGACTCCCGTACCGGACGCATATACGGATTGTCGTCCTCAGCCCCGGAAGCCCCACCAGTCCCAGAAGCCCCATACGACGGCGACGGCCGATACGGCCCCGGCACATACGCCAGATCCGGATACGTCCGATCCCCTCGCCCCACCCCCGAAGAACCCGGCGGCAACGCCAGCGGAGCCGCCCGCCGCCCGTCCGCCCCCGCCGCGCACGCCAGCAACGCCCCCACGGCTCCCGCCGCCGCCCCCCACACCACACCCAGCAGCAACGCCATCGGCACACTCCCGCTCAACGCGACCCCCGCCCCGACCGCGTCGAACCCCAGCACCGACAACGAAGCATCCGCCGACACCCCCGTCAGCCGCACCAGCAACGGCAGCGCCGCCCCGGTCACCGTCCCCAGAGCCACCGCGCACTGCCCCGCGTACCCCACGCGCGACAGCTCCTCCCTCGGCGTCCGGGAAGCCGCGAGCACCCCCGCGTACAACATCATCAGCACCACCGCGACGACCAGCAGCCACACCCGCCCGTCCAGCTCCGCCAGCCGCCCCACCGTCAACGGCCGCTCGTCGGACCCCGACAGCACGTCGTCCACCGGCGACGGCAGCACACCCACCAACGACCCCGTGGCCCGCCCCTCCCACGGCACGAAGAGCCCCAGCGGTACCGCCAGCCACACCCCGTTCGGCGCCCCCAGCAGGGCGGCGCCCACCACCCGCCCCGGCCGGTCGTCCCCGACCGCGGCGTACAGCGCAGCCGCGAGCCCGGCCAGCACAGCCACCACGAGCACCAGCGCCAGCGCCGACGTCGCGGGCCGCAGCACCCGGTGCACCGCGTCCCATCCCCGAGGCAACGGCGTCCTGCGCGACGCGAGCAGCGCGATGATCAGCACGCCCGCCACCCACACCGCACCGCTCCCCAGCGAAGTCCCCGTATTCACGGAGAAACCGACCGTGGCCTTCGCGTCCACGAGGTCGGAGATCCGGTCCGGAAGCAGCCCGCCGAGATCGCCGGGGAGCTGGTCCGCGATGCCGCCGGGAAGATCATTTCCGGGGATTTTCTCCAGTCCGAGCTTCTCGCCGTCAATTGTGATGACGTCGTGACCCGCCCACGCGAGACCACCGAGCGTGACGAGGAACAGCGTCACCACGGCCCCCGCCCGCACCGCGAGTTCGCTTCCCGGGATCGACCGTCCCGCGCTCTTCAGCGAGCGCAGGAAGAAGAACCCGAGCAGCAGGGCACCGACCAGACCCACCCCAAGTGGCGCAATGTCGACGGCAGTTCGGGCTTCGGCGCCCTCGATCCCGAAGGCCGAGACGTTCCCGGTCGGTGTGACGGAGCCGCCCACCGCGAGAACGACGACGGCGGCGGTCATCGACCTGAGGGACCCCGCCGCATCCGCCCCGAGCAGGTGCAGCCCGAGCGCCGCAGTGCCCGCCATTCCGACAAGAGCCCAGCTCACAGCGGCAATTGAGGCGAGCAGCACATCGCCCCAGCGCACCCCAGCCCGACCGTTCCGACCCATCAGACCACCCGATCCGTACCGGTAAGTCCTTCTTGCCCAGTCCCCGCATGATCCGTACTCACTCGTACGCACTCATGGCCGCTTACCACTCTCCGGTGGTGTTTCTGCCGAGTCAACGGGCGCGCGACGACCACGCGCACCCCCTTTTCACATGGCCCGACTTTCGTATTCGAGCCCGGGCCTGAAATAGTTCCCCCCGATGTTCACCATCCCTAGACTCCCGGTGACGGGCGTAACTACGGGGGACAACTAGTGGGGCATGGAGTGCCGGAACTCGTACTGGAATTGAATGGAAGGACCTGGGCTCTCGATTCGTCCAGGTCGTACACCCTTGGTCGCGACCCGCAGGGTGACGTGGTCATAGACGACGCCAGGGTCTCGTGGCGGCACGCCACGATCAGCTGGGGCGGCCGTAGCTGGGTGATCGAAGACCACGGCAGCACCAACGGCACGTACGTGCAGGGCCAGCGCATCCACCAGATGGAGATCGGCCCCGGCTCCGCCGTACACCTGGGCAACGCCACCGACGGCCCGCAGCTGGTCCTGTCCGGCTCGGGCGGCGGCGGAGGCGGCGGAGGCGCCGCACCGCAGCAGTCCCCGCAGGCACCGCAGGGCCACCAGCCGCCGCCGCACCAGCAGTCCGGCGGCCCGCAGGGACAGCAGCGTCAGCCCAGCTGGCAGCAGCAGCCGCCGCAGGGCCACCAGCCGCCCGCGCAGCAGCAGCCGCCGAGCTGGCAGCAGCAGCCCCAGCACCAGGGCGCCCCGCGCCCCCCGCAGGGCCAGCAGCCGCCGTACCAGCAGAACCAGCCCCAGGCGTCCGCGCAGGGCGGCCCGTCCGGCGGTGTCGCGGGGGCCCCGCCGGTCTACGGCGACCGCAGCCCGACGACGTTCCACCAGATGGCACTCGGCCGCGTCATGCGCATCGGCCGCGCCCTGGAGAACGAGCTGGTGGTCTCCGACCTCCAGGTCTCGCGGCTGCACGCCGAGTTCCACGCGACCCCCGACGGCCGCATGGAGATCCGCGACCTCGGCTCGCACAACGGCACGTACATCAACGGCCAGCCGATGCAGAAGTCGGGCACGGCCCTCCTGGGCCCCAACGACATCGTCGGCGTCGGCCACTCCACCTTCCGCGTCGTCGGCGACCGGCTCGAAGAGTTCGTCGACACCGGTGAGGTCTCCTTCTCCGCCCGCCACCTCACGGTGACGGTCGACGGCGGCAAGGACATCCTCAAGGACGTCTCCTTCGGCGTCCCCGAGAAGTCCCTCATCGCGGTCATCGGCCCCTCAGGCTCCGGAAAGTCGACTCTCCTCAAGGCGCTCACCGGTTACCGGCCCGCCAACAAGGGCGACGTCCTCTACGACAACCGGAACCTCTACAAGCAGTTCGCCGAGCTGCGCCAGCGCATCGGTCTGGTCCCGCAGGACGACATCCTGCACAAGGAACTGACCGTCAAGAAGGCCCTCAAGTACGCCGCCAAGCTGCGCTTCCCCGCGGACACCTCCGAGGCGGAGCGCCAGCAGCGGATCAACGAGGTCCTCGGCGAGCTCAAGCTGGACATCCACAAGGAGAAGAAGGTCACCTCCCTCTCCGGCGGCCAGCGCAAGCGCGTCTCGGTCGCCCTGGAGCTGCTGACCAAGCCCTCCCTGATCTTCCTCGACGAGCCGACCTCGGGCCTCGACCCGGGCATGGACCGCGACGTCATGCAGCTGCTGCGCGGCCTCGCCGACGACGGCCGCACGGTCCTGGTCGTGACCCACTCGGTCGCCGAGCTCGCCATCTGCGACAAGCTCCTCGTGATGGCCCCCGGCGGCTCCGTCGCCTACTTCGGCCCGCCCGAGGAGGCCCTGAACTTCTTCGGCTACAGCACCTGGGCCGACGTGTTCTCCGCCTTCGAGAACTACCGCGACTACGACTGGGCGGGCCGCTGGCGCGGTTCGCAGCACTACCAGATGTACGCCGCGGACATCGACGCCGTGGCCGCGCAGCCCGTGCACATGCCGCCCCCGCAGCAGATGCGCCCGCCGAAGCCGCAGGGCTGGTTCTCGCAGCTCTCCACCCTGGTCAGGCGATACGCCTCCGTCATCGCCTCCGACAAGGGCTTCATGGCGCTGATGCTGATCCTGCCCGCCGTCCTGGGTGTGGTCAGCCTCCTCATCCAGCCCGGCGAGGACATGCTGCCCAACAAGCCGCGTGCCAACGGATCCATCTCGCCCAACGGCACCGCGACCACCGTCCTCCTGATCCTCGCGGTCGGCGCCTGCTTCGCCGGAGCAGCCAACTCCGTACGAGAGCTGATCAAGGAACGGGTCATCTACGAGCGCGAGCGGGCCACCGGCCTCTCCCGCTCCGCGTACCTGATGTCCAAGGTCATCGTGCTCGGTCTGATCACCGCCTTCCAGGGCGTGATCGTCGGCCTCATCGGCTTCACCCAGCGCGAGATCCCCAAGGAGGGCCTGATCCTCAAGGGCCTCCCGCTGCTGGAGCTGTGCCTGCCGATCATGGCGCTGGGCTTCACCTCGATGATGTTCGGCCTGATCATCTCCTCGCTGGTGAAGACCTCCGAGAAGACGATGCCGCTGCTGGTGATGTTCGCGATCGTCCAGGTCGTCTTCACCGGCTGCCTGTTCATCCTGAACGGCGGCTTCGCCAACTACCTGTCGTACGTGATGCCGTCCCGCTGGGCGGTCGCCGCGGCGGGCACCACGCTCGACTTCAACAAGGTCAGCCCCAACCTCGACGACCCCGGCAACCCGGACCCGCTCTGGGACCACGAGGTCATGCAGTGGTTCGTCAACATGGGCGCACTGCTGCTGATCGGCGCCCTCTGCGGCGTCCTGGTGGCGCGCTTCCTGCGCCGCCACGAGCCCGAGGTCATGCGCAAGTGACGCACTGAGCGGCACAGCGGTACGACGAAGGGCGGCCCCCGGAGAAATCCGGGGGCCGCCCTTCGTCATGCCCTGCTCGCCACCGCGTCTCAGTAAGCGCCGTTGACGTTGTCGATGGAGCCGTACCGCGCGGCGGCGTAGTTGGCCGCGGCGGTGATGTTGGAGACCGGGTTGTAGATGTCGTGCGGCGTGCCCGGCACGTGGTACGCGTTGAACGTCGGCTGGATGACCTGGAGCAGGCCGACCGACGGGGTGCCGTTCTGCGCGTTGATGTCCCAGCCGTTCATGGCGCGGGGGTTGCCGGTGGACTCGCGCATGATGTTGCGGTGCAGCCCGTCGTACGAACCCGGGATGCCCTTCGCCTTCATGACGGCCAGCGCTTCCTTGATCCACCCGTCGAGGTTGTTCGCGTACACCGGCTTGCGCGCGGCGGCACGGCTCGCGGCTTCCTTCTCCTCGGCGCGCTTCTTCGCCTGCGCGTCGGCCTTGGCCTTCGCGTCCGCCTTCGCCTTCGCATCGGCGGCGGCCTTCTCCTTGGCGGCCTGGTCCTTCACCCGCTTGTCGGCGGCAGCGTGCTGCTCGACGACCTTCGCCTGCAGGGAGCCGGTGCCCTCGGGGGCGACCATCGCGACCGAGGCCATGTCCTGCGTCCCGGCCTCGGCCTCGGCAGAACCGCTGCCGGGCAGGAGGGTCAGGGCGAGGGAGGCGGCGCCGAGAGCGGCGACACCGGCGATCGAGACCCGGTGGGTCTTGGTCAGGCGGCGACTGTGGCCAGGGGCGGAGGACATGCAGACGTACCTCTCGAAGGGGACAAGGAAGCGCCGCGGACTCCGCGACGGCAGCCATTGTTAGCGTCCGCAAAATCTCCACGCAAAGACCTCATGTACGAAGCCCGATAGTGGACCGGCACCCCCGCAGGGTCGTCCCAGACCCCCGCCGTCCCCGCTCACACTGCCTTTACCTCTCCACTACGCACCTTCGTAAGTGACCTGCGTCCTATGCCCGGCCTCACATCGACTACGTAACAACCTCACCATCCGTAACCAAAGCAAATCCCCCCGTAGTCACTGCGCCCTCCCTCGCCCGCCCACCCCCGCACCCCACCCCCGGAGACCTAGTCCGCAAGCCCTCCACCCACCCGCCCCACGCCCGATACGCCCCCACCACCCCACCGGTACGGTGACCGGCATGACGCCCGGTCCCGCCCCGACTCCCACCCCCAGCGGCCTCGCCGCCATCAGCTCCGCCCTCCTCGCCATGAGCCGCCACCTCGAAGTCCGCGACGTCCTGGGAACGATCGTGGCCTCCGCCCGCGACCTCCTGGACGCCGAGTACGCCGCCCTCGGCGTGCCCGACGACCACGGCGGCTTCTCCCAGTTCGTCGTCGACGGCGTCAGCGACGAGCAGTGGAAGGCCATCGGCCCCCTGCCCCGCCAGCACGGCATCCTCGCCGCGATGCTGCACGGCAACGCCACCGAGCGCCTCGCCGACGTCCGCGAGGACCCCCGCTTCGAGGGCTGGCCGGACGCCCACCCCGACATGTCCGACTTCCTGGGCCTCCCCATCCGCGACGGCGACGAGGTCATCGGCGCGCTCTTCCTCGCGAACAAGCGCTGCCCCAAGCCCATCGGCGGCGGCTGCGGTTTCACCCCCGCCGACGAGGAACTCCTCACGATCCTGGCCCAGCACGCCGCCATCGCCCTCACCAACGCCCGTCTGTACGAGCGCAGCCGCGAGCTCACCATCGCCGAGGAACGCTCCCGCCTCGCCCACGAGCTCCACGACGCGGTGAGCCAGAAGCTCTTCTCGCTCCGCCTCACCGCGCAGGCCGCCGCCGCCCTCGTCGACCGCGACCCGGCCCGCGCCAAGGACGAACTCCACCAGGTCGCCGCCCTCGCCGCCGAAGCCGCCGACGAGCTGCGCGCCGCCGTCGTCGAGCTGCGCCCCGCAGGACTCGACGAGGACGGCCTGGTCGCCACCCTCCGCAACCAGATCCAGGTCATGGACCGCGCCCACAGCGCCCACGTCGTCTTCGACAGCTGCGGCGTGCGCGCCCTGCCCGCCGCGCAGGAAGAGGCGATGCTCCGCGTCGCCCAGGAGGCCCTGCACAACGCCCTGCGCCACTCCGACGCCGCCCGCGTCGACGTCGTACTCGAAAGACGCAAGGACGACCGCGCCCGCCTCAGCGTCACCGACGACGGCTGCGGCTTCGACCCCGCCACGGTCCGCCGGGCGGGCCGCCACCTCGGCCTCGTCTCGATGCGCGACCGCGCGAGCGGCGTCGGCGGCACCCTGACCGTGCACTCGGAGCCCGGCCAGGGCACCACGATCACCATGGAGGTCCCCGGTGTCTGAACCCGGCCACAGCGCCCCTTCGGCGAAGCCCAAGATCCGCGTCCTGCTCGTCGACGACCACCAGGTCGTACGCCGCGGCCTGCGCACCTTCCTGGAGATCCAGGACGACATAGAGGTCGTCGGGGAGGCCGCCGACGGATCCGAGGGCGTCGCCCAGGCGGAGTCCCTGCGCCCCGACGTCGTCCTGATGGACGTCAAGATGCCCGGCACCGACGGCATCGAGGCCCTGCGCCGCCTGCGCGAACTCGCCAACCCCGCCAAGGTCCTGATCGTCACCAGCTTTACCGAGCAGCGCACCGTCGTCCCCGCCCTGCGCGCGGGAGCCTCCGGCTACGTCTACAAGGACGTCGATCCCGACGCCCTCGCCGGAGCCATCCGCTCCGTCCACGCCGGACACGTACTCCTCCAGCCCGAGGTCGCCGGAGCCCTCCTCGCCCAGGACGACCCGCACCACGGTCAGGGCCGAGGCACCTCCCTCACCGAGCGGGAGCGCGAGGTCCTCGCCCTGATCGCCGACGGCCGCTCCAACCGCGAGATCGCCCGCGCCCTCGTCCTCTCCGAGAAGACCGTCAAGACCCACGTTTCGAACATCCTGATGAAACTGGACCTCGCCGACCGCACCCAGGCCGCGCTCTACGCGGTCAGACACGGTCTGACCGACTGAACCCCCGTCATCCGGACCGTCGCCCTGCGGTCTGAGATTCATACCGTCGTGTGTAAGTAACCCGTACGGCGCAACCTGATCGGCGCACGGGCGTTCTCCATGGCGTGCTGCGGCGGACGGCCGCAGCCACCGCGAGGAGGAACCTGAAGTGAAGAACCTGAAGAAGGCTGCCGCCGTCACCCTGGTCGCCGGTGGGCTCGTCGCCGCCGGTGCGGGTGCTGCCTCCGCGACCGGTCCGGGCCACGGCCACGGTCACCCCGGGGCCGTTGCCGAGGGCAAGGCCGTCCAGTCCCCGGGCGTCGGCTCGGGCAACCTGGTCCAGGTTCCCGTCGACGTTCCCGTGAACGTGGTCGGCAACACCGTCAACGTCATCGGCGTTCTCAACCCGGCATTCGGGAACTTCGGCGTCAACCACTGACCGACCGGGTTCTCGACAGAGGCCCGTCGCACAGCGGAAAGCGGCTCCCGGCACACGCCCGGGGGCCGTTCCGCGTCCCGCCCCGCGGAGTCAGCCCGAGGGGCCCCTTTGCTCCGAAAGTGCGCATCCGCGCCGACAGCCGTGTCGTTCCGCCGCCTGACACGTTCTCCATCCTGCGATCCCGGGGTCGGGGTCGCCCCGTAAACAGTAGAAGGATCACCTTTCATGAACACTGCCAAGAAGGCCGCCGTAGTCCTCGCCGTCGCCGGTATCGCCGCGGGCGCCTCCGCCGGTGCCGCTTTCGCCGACGCCGACGCCGACGGCAAGGCCGAGCGCTCCCCGGGCGTCGTCTCCGGCAACCAGGTCCAGGTCCCGGTGCACGTCCCGGTGAACGTCGTGGGCAACACGGTCAACGTCGTCGGCCTGCTGAACCCCGCGTTCGGCAACGAAGGCGAAAACTCCTGACGCCAGCCCTTCCCCGAGAGCCCCGCAGTCCTGACTGCGGGGCTCTCGCCGTTCCCGGCCCGGCCGCAGATCCGGGGGGCTCAGGCGGTGCGCTCCACCGCCGCCCCGTACGCCGCCACCATGGCCCGCCGCGCCACCCGCTCCACCGGCCGCAGCGCCTCCCCCCGCGCCCACATCTCCGAGGCGCTCACCGCACCCCCGTGCCCGTTCCCGTACGCCAGCGACACGATCAGCCCCACCCGCCGCGCCATCTCCAGCACCCGCACGGCCCGCGCCGGATACCCGGGCGCCAAGAGGTCCGAGGCCGCCTCCGCCCGCGCGCGGTACGCGTCGAGGGCCGCCTCCGCCACCGGCCCCGACCCCGCCACGTCCAACCGGGCCAGCACCGCCGTCGCATCCCGCAACGCCTCCGCCAGCTCCCGCTCCGCCTCCCCGAGCGACGGCACATCGGCCGGCGGCGCGTCCCGCACCGCCGAACACACCCACGTCACCTCGGTCCGCACGTCCCCCTCCGGCCCGATCTCCTCCACTTCCGGTACGAGCCCGAGCGCGGCCCCCGTACAGACCACCGCCTCCTCGGCCTCCAGCGCCCGCGCGTTGAACTCCGGCGGCCCGCTCAGCCCCAGCGGATGCCCCGGCGCGGGCAGCGCGACCCTGAAGCCCGTCGCCCCGAGCGCCCGCAACCGTCCGAGCGCCAGCGTGAGCCCGACAGCCCCCTCCTCGCCCGGCACCCCGGTCACCCGGTGCACCGCATCGGCCCCCACAATCGCCGTCGCCGCATCATCAGGCGAGACAAAACCCCCCAACAGGGCATTTCCCCAAGCCGCCAGCATTCCTGAACGTGGTTCCGTGAGCATGGACCCCAGCCTAGATTCAGGGCCGCACCCATCCCAAGGGCCGGACTGTCCGACCGGTGGCGTAGGTTTTCCCTGGGCGCTGTGCCCACAGGCACACGCGACATTTCGATACTGCATGGGGAGACAACGCGCTCATGAGCGATGTACTGGAGCTGGTGGACGTAGCCGTGGTCCGCGACGGACGGGCTCTGGTGGACGACGTCTCCTGGTCGGTGAAGGAAGGCGAACGCTGGGTCATCCTCGGCCCGAACGGCGCCGGCAAGACCACGCTGCTGAACATCGCCTCCAGCTACCTCTTCCCCTCCTCCGGTTCCGCCACCATCCTCGGCGAGACCCTCGGCAAGGTGGACGTCTTCGACCTCCGCCCCCGCATCGGCATGGCCGGCATCGCGATGGCCGAGAAGATGCCCAAGCGCCAGACCGTCCTGGAGACCGTCCTCACCGCCGCGTACGGCATGACCGCCACCTGGCACGAGGACTACGACGAGGTCGACGAGCAGCGCGCCCGCGCCTTCCTCGACCGCCTCGGCATGAGCGAGTTCCTGGACCGCAAGTTCGGCACCCTCTCCGAGGGCGAGCGCAAGCGCACCCTGATCGCCCGCGCCATGATGACCGACCCCGAGCTCCTCCTCCTCGACGAGCCCGCCGCCGGCCTCGACCTCGGCGGCCGCGAGGACCTGGTCCGCCGCCTCGGCCGCCTGGCCCGGGACCCGTACGCCCCCTCGATGATCATGGTCACGCACCACGTCGAGGAGATCCCGCCGGGCTTCACCCACGTCCTCATGATCCGCCAGGGCAAGGTCCTCGCCGCGGGCCCGGTCGAGACCGAGCTGACCTCGCGCAACCTCTCGCTCTGCTTCGGCCTGCCGCTCGTCGTCGAGCACCGCGGCGACCGCTACACCGCCCAGGGCCTCCCGATGGGCTAAGTCCTGCCGTACGTACGGCACTTGAGCCGGTATGTGCATACCGCGCGCCCTGTCCGCGCCGACCGCCCGCCCCTACCATGACCGTTGTGAACATGGACGCATGGCTCTGGTGGCTGATCGGCGCGGCGGTGCTCGGCATCGCACTCGTCGTCACGACGATGCCCGAACTGGGAATGCTGGCCGTCGGCGCACTCGCGGGCGCACTCACCTCGTACCTGGGCGGCGGACTCGTCACCCAGGTCCTGGTCTTCGCGGCCGTGTCGGTCGTCCTGATCGCGGTGGTACGCCCCGTCGCCGCCCGGCACCGAAGCCAACGGCCCCAACTGGCCAGCGGCGTCGACGCGTTGCGGGGCCGCCAGGCCGTCGTCGTGGAACGCGTCGACAGCGGCGAGGGCGGCCGCATCAAACTCGCGGGGGAGATCTGGTCCGCCCGCGCCCTGGACGCCGGACAGACCTTCGAGCCCGGCCAGCAGGTCGACGTCGTCGAGATCGACGGAGCCACGGCCGTGGTCATGTGAGCCCCGACGTGCGCGCCGCAGCCAGGTGAGCTGCGGTGAGCTGCACGGAACACCCTGCACGGCGTACGACCATCTGGAAAACTCGATCATCACCGCGGAACCGGCCCACCCGGCCGCCCGCGCAGCGTCGAGCAACACGAAGGGCACGGGGAAGCGATGTCATCGATCATCATCGTCCTGATCATTCTGGTGGTGCTGGTCTTCATCGCCCTGATCAAGACGATCCAGGTCATCCCACAGGCCAGCGCCGCCATCGTCGAGCGCTTCGGCCGTTACACCCGCACCCTGAACGCGGGCCTGAACATCGTCGTCCCGTTCATCGACTCGATCCGCAACCGGATCGACCTCCGTGAACAGGTCGTCCCGTTCCCGCCCCAGCCGGTGATCACCCAGGACAACCTGGTGGTCAACATCGACACCGTCATCTACTACCAGGTGACCGACGCCCGCGCCGCGACCTACGAGGTCGCCAGCTACATCCAGGCCATCGAACAGCTCACCGTCACCACGCTCCGCAACATCATCGGCGGCATGGACCTGGAGCGGACCCTGACCTCCCGCGAGGAGATCAACGCGGCCCTGCGCGGCGTCCTCGACGAGGCCACCGGCAAGTGGGGCATCCGCGTCAACCGCGTCGAGCTCAAGGCGATCGAGCCGCCGACCTCCATCCAGGACTCGATGGAGAAGCAGATGCGCGCCGACCGTGACAAGCGCGCCGCGATCCTCACCGCCGAGGGCATCCGGCAGTCGCAGATCCTCACCGCGGAGGGCGAGAAGCAGTCCGCGATCCTGCGCGCCGAGGGTGAGGCGAAGGCCGCGGCCCTGCGCGCGGAGGGCGAGGCCCAGGCCATCCGTACGGTCTTCGAGTCCATCCACGCGGGCGACGCCGACCAGAAGCTCCTCGCCTACCAGTACCTCCAGATGCTCCCGAAGATCGCCGAGGGTGACGCCAACAAGCTCTGGATCGTCCCCAGCGAAATCGGCGACGCGCTGAAGGGCCTCTCCGGAGCGATGGGCAACTTCGGCCCCATGGGCGGGAATTCCGGCGGTTCCGGCAACAGCAGGGAGCGCCGCGAACAGCCCCCCATCGACTGACCCCGCACCCCTCTCGGGCATGATCGCTGCATACAGCAGCGATCATGACCGACCAGCACGAGGGGCGAGAACCGCATGACGATCTGGGAGATGCTCGCCGTCTTCGCCGCAGGCATCGGCGCGGGCACCATCAACACCATCGTCGGCTCCGGCACCCTGATCACCTTCCCGGTGCTCCTCGCCACCGGCCTGCCGCCCGTCGTCGCGAACGTCTCCAACACCCTCGGCCTGGTCCCCGGCTCCATCAGCGGGGCGATCGGCTACCGCAAGGAACTGCGCGGCCAGCGTTCCCGCATCCTGCGCCTCGGCCTCACCGCCCTGGCCGGCGGCCTGATCGGCGCGATCCTCCTCCTCGCCCTCCCCTCCTCTGCCTTCGACACGATCGTCCCGGTCCTGATCGGCCTGGCCCTGATCCTGGTCGTCCTCCAGCCCAAGCTCTCCGCCGCCCTCAAGCGCCGCCGCGAACAGAACGGCGACCCGGAGTCCGGCCCCCACCCCGACGGCGGCCCGGCCCTCCTGACCGGCCTCCTGCTCGCCAGCGCGTACGGCGGCTACTTCGGCGCCGCCCAAGGAGTCCTCTACCTCTCTCTCATGGGACTCCTCCTCAACGACAGCCTCCAGCGCGTCAACGGCGTCAAGAACATCCTCGGCGCCGTCGTCAACGGAGTCGCCGCGGCCTTCTTCCTCTTCGTCGCCGAATTCGACTGGACCGCCGTCCTCCTCATCGCCGTCGGCTCCGCCCTCGGCGGCCAGATCGGCGCCAAGGTCGGCCGCCGCCTCCCGCCCACCGTCCTGCGCGGCGTGATCGTCGCCGTCGGCATCGTCGCGATCGTCCAGCTCCTGCTGGCCTGAGGAACCTGACCCGGTACGCGAAGAAGCCCGCCTCCACCACGAGACGGGCTCCCCCTTCCTGCGACCGCACTCCTACGCGGCGGACTCCGCCAACCAGTCGGGCAGCGCGTCCCACTCCGCCCCCCTCAGCGACAGCAACATCGCGTCGGCCGGCGTCGGGACGAACGGCTCGAACAGCAACGGCATCCCCGCCTTCTCCGGCGTACGGTCCGCTTTGCGGTGATTGTCCTCGGCGCACGAGGCCACCGTGTTCAACCAGCTGTCCGCACCACCGCGCGACCGAGGCACCACGTGGTCCACGGTCGTCGCCCGCTTCCCGCAGTACGCGCACCTGTGTTGGTCCCGTATCAGCACACCCCGCCTCGACCACGGAGCTTGTCTTCGGAACGGCACCCGTACGTACCGGCTCAGCCGGATCACCATCGGCACCGGAAGATCGACGGCGGCGGCGCGCATGCGCAGCCCGGGATGCGACTTCTCGACCACGGCCTTGTCCGTCAGGACAAGCACCACCGCACGGTTCAAAGTCACCGTCGACAGTGGCTCGAAGCTCGCGTTCAGAACCAGCGTGTCACGCATCCCGCCCACCCTCCGTGTGCCGGCCCACCCCGTGGCGGGCTTGGATCAACTCTGGCGGGACGCGCCCCAATGGACAACGCATTAACGGCGCCCCCGGCGAGGGATCACCGACCCCCCAAACAAAAACTGCCCGTTCCCGATCTCTTTCAAGACCGGGAACGGGCAAATACCCCGTGAATCTTTCGGACCGCCGATCAGCCCTCTGCCAGGGCCTCGTACTGGGCCACGAGCTGCGCCCGCCCGAGCGTGTGGAACCGCAGGTTGAACCCCACGACGGCAGGCGAGGCGTCGCTGTCGATCCCCAGGCTCTCCACGTCCACCGCGTACACGGTGAAGACGTACCGGTGGTTCTCGCCCGCCGGGGGAGCGGCCCCGCCGAAGTCCTTCGTCCCGTAGTCGTTACGAGCCTGGACCGCCCCCGCGGGCAGCCCCTCGAACTTGCCCGTTCCCGCACCCGCGGGCAGCTCGGTCACGGACGCCGGAATGTCGAAGACCGTCCAGTGCCAGAACCCGCTCCCGGTCGGCGCGTCCGGGTCGAAGCACGTCACGGCGAAGCTCTTCGTCTCCGCGGGGAACCCCTCCCACCGCAGCTGCGGCGAGGTGTTCTCACCCGAGTAGACCTGCGCGTCCAGCAGCACGGCCCCCTCGGCCACGTCCTCGCTCACCACACCGAACGACGCCACCGGCGGGTGGAAGTCGTGCGGCAGCGGCGCCCTCTTGGCCTCGGTCACGTCAACACCTTCCTCAATCCTCAATCCTCGATACTCAACGCCTACGCTCGCACCCCGTCCGGCCCTAGAGCCAGTTGCGCTGCCCACCGACCTGCGCCAGCCACTGGTTGAGGTACGCGGCCCAGTCCGTCCCCTGGAAGTCGTGCAGCCCCACCTGGAACGCCCGGTACGAGTCGCTGCTCTCGCTGAACATGCCGCCCTTGCGGTCCATCTCCAGGATCACGTCCATCTCCCGGTCGTCCGCGACGAACGTCAGCTCGACCTGGTTGAGCCCCCGGTACTGCTGCGGCGGCAGGAACTCGATCTCCTGGTAGAACGGCAGCCTCTGCCGGGTCCCCCGGATGTGCCCCCGCTCCATGTCCGCACTCTTGAAGCGGAAGCCCAGCTGCACGAACGCATCCAGAATCGCCTGCTGCGCGGGCAGCGGGTGCACGTTGATCGGGTCCAGGTCACCGGAGTCCACGGCCCGCGCGATCTCCAGCTCCGTCGTCACTCCGATGTTCATCCCGCGCAGCTGCTGCCCGGCGATGCTCGTCACCGGCGTCTCCCAAGGAATCTCCAGACCGAACGGCACCACGTGCACCGCCCCCGCCTTCACCTCGAAGGCCCCGCCGAGCTTCACCTTGGTGAACTCGATGTCCTGCTTGACCTCCTGGTCGCCGCCCTCGACCTCGACGCGCGCCTGGAGCCCGACGGACAGCCCCTCGATCCGCTGGTCCACGGACCCACCCTGAATCCGCACCTCACCCTGTACGACGCCACCCGGGACGACGTTCGCCTCGGTGAGCTCCGTCTCCACGGATGCCCCACCCGCACCCAGACTCGCCAGCAGCTTCTTGAAACCCATGCTTCTCCCCTTAACTCTTCCGGCCTTGACCAGTACAAACGCTCGACACAGGCACCCGGTTCCGCGCCTACCCCTACAACGAGTGTGGCCAACCCGCGTTCCACTACCCTCGGCAGACATGATCGCGCCGAAACCGGACCGTACGCCGCTCACCCGCACCTTCTTCGACCGCCCCGTCCTGGACGTGGCCCCTGATCTGCTGGGCCGCACCCTGGTACGCCGGACCGCCGAAGGCCCGATCGAACTCCGCATCACCGAAGTGGAGGCGTACGACGGCGAACGCGACCCGGGCTCGCACGCCTACCGAGGCCGCACCGCCCGCAACGCCTCGATGTTCGGCCCGCCCGGCCACGCGTACGTCTACTTCATCTACGGCATGTGGTTCAGCCTCAACCTGGTGTGCGGCCCCGAGGGCACCGCGAGCGGTGTCCTCCTCCGCGCAGGAGAGATCACCGTGGGGGCCGATCTCGTCCGCAAACGTCGACTTTCGGCCCGAAACGACAACGAACTGGCCAAAGGCCCCGCCCGCCTGGCCACTGGCCTCGACATCACCCGCGCCCTCGACGGCACCGACCTCTGCGCCACCCCCGACTCACCCCTGTCCGTACTCCAGGGCACCCCGCCCCCGCCTGACCAGCGTCAGAACGGCCCCCGCACCGGAGTGGGCGGAGAAGGCGCGGTCCACCCCTGGCGCTTCTGGATCTTCGGCGACCCCACCGTCAGCCCCTACCGGGCGCACAAGCCACGCCGCCGAGCAACTTGACGCGGCCCCGTCGCCCGCCTAACGTAGCCCGAGCCGCTTGAAACGGGCACTGCTGTCGGAACGGTCCATCGGACCTGACCAAGCAGCCCGGGAGCGGCCAACCACTACTACGACTTCCCTTAACGGGTTCGAATTTCGGCATGCCCGAATTTCGATCCCACGGCCCGATTATGAGCCGCAAGGAAATGCCGCTAAAGTAGTGAACACGCCGAAAGGCAAAGGCCCTTCAACGGCCACCGGAAACAAAATCCAAACCGGAAACGGCGCGGAAATGATCTGGTAAGGTTGGAAACACACCGAACGAAACGTCCGGAGGAAAGCCCGCGAGGGTGAGTACAAAGGAAGCGTCCGTTCCTTGAGAACTCAACAGCGTGCCAAAAGTCAACGCCAAATATGTTGATACCCCGACTTGCTTCGGCAAGTTGAGGTTCCTTTGAAGTCCTGCTGGCCCATGCGGCAAGCAGGCAAACACTAGCGAGGACGCAGGAACACACCGTCTTATTCCGATGGTGGCTGTTCCGCTCTTCCGATGTGTTCACCCGATCACGGGTAAACATTCACGGAGAGTTTGATCCTGGCTCAGGACGAACGCTGGCGGCGTGCTTAACACATGCAAGTCGAACGATGAAGCCCTTCGGGGTGGATTAGTGGCGAACGGGTGAGTAACACGTGGGCAATCTGCCCTTCACTCTGGGACAAGCCCTGGAAACGGGGTCTAATACCGGATAACACTCCTGCCTGCATGGGCGGGGGTTAAAAGCTCCGGCGGTGAAGGATGAGCCCGCGGCCTATCAGCTTGTTGGTGGGGTAATGGCCTACCAAGGCGACGACGGGTAGCCGGCCTGAGAGGGCGACCGGCCACACTGGGACTGAGACACGGCCCAGACTCCTACGGGAGGCAGCAGTGGGGAATATTGCACAATGGGCGAAAGCCTGATGCAGCGACGCCGCGTGAGGGATGACGGCCTTCGGGTTGTAAACCTCTTTCAGCAGGGAAGAAGCGCAAGTGACGGTACCTGCAGAAGAAGCACCGGCTAACTACGTGCCAGCAGCCGCGGTAATACGTAGGGTGCGAGCGTTGTCCGGAATTATTGGGCGTAAAGAGCTCGTAGGCGGCTTGTCACGTCGGATGTGAAAGCCCGGGGCTTAACCCCGGGTCTGCATTCGATACGGGCAGGCTAGAGTGTGGTAGGGGAGATCGGAATTCCTGGTGTAGCGGTGAAATGCGCAGATATCAGGAGGAACACCGGTGGCGAAGGCGGATCTCTGGGCCATTACTGACGCTGAGGAGCGAAAGCGTGGGGAGCGAACAGGATTAGATACCCTGGTAGTCCACGCCGTAAACGTTGGGAACTAGGTGTTGGCGACATTCCACGTCGTCGGTGCCGCAGCTAACGCATTAAGTTCCCCGCCTGGGGAGTACGGCCGCAAGGCTAAAACTCAAAGGAATTGACGGGGGCCCGCACAAGCAGCGGAGCATGTGGCTTAATTCGACGCAACGCGAAGAACCTTACCAAGGCTTGACATATACCGGAAAGCATCAGAGATGGTGCCCCCCTTGTGGTCGGTATACAGGTGGTGCATGGCTGTCGTCAGCTCGTGTCGTGAGATGTTGGGTTAAGTCCCGCAACGAGCGCAACCCTTGTTCTGTGTTGCCAGCACGCCCTTCGGGGTGGTGGGGACTCACAGGAGACTGCCGGGGTCAACTCGGAGGAAGGTGGGGACGACGTCAAGTCATCATGCCCCTTATGTCTTGGGCTGCACACGTGCTACAATGGCCGGTACAATGAGCTGCGATGTCGTGAGGCGGAGCGAATCTCAAAAAGCCGGTCTCAGTTCGGATTGGGGTCTGCAACTCGACCCCATGAAGTCGGAGTTGCTAGTAATCGCAGATCAGCATTGCTGCGGTGAATACGTTCCCGGGCCTTGTACACACCGCCCGTCACGTCACGAAAGTCGGTAACACCCGAAGCCGGTGGCCCAACCCCTTGTGGGAGGGAGCTGTCGAAGGTGGGACTGGCGATTGGGACGAAGTCGTAACAAGGTAGCCGTACCGGAAGGTGCGGCTGGATCACCTCCTTTCTAAGGAGCATCTCGGCACCCTTGGTGCCGCAGAGACCATTTCGTCGGCAAATGTCCGGCGGTGGTTGCTCATGGGTGGAACGTTGACTATTCGGCACGGATGGCTTTCTTCATCAGTACTGCTTCGGCGTGGAACGTGAAGAGAGGGATCCGGGTTGGGCACGCTGTTGGGTGTCTGAAGGCACGGCCGTGAGGCTGTACTTCAGTGCCGGTCCCAGTGCACTCGGATGTTGTCCGGGGTGATGGGTGGCTGGTCGTTGTTTGAGAACTGCACAGTGGACGCGAGCATCTGTGGCCAAGTTTTTAAGGGCACACGGTGGATGCCTTGGCATCAGGAACCGATGAAGGACGTGGGAGGCCACGATAGGCCCCGGGGAGCTGTCAACCGAGCTTTGATCCGGGGGTGTCCGAATGGGGAAACCCGGCAGTCGTCATGGGCTGTCACCCATACCTGAACACATAGGGTATGTGGAGGGAACGCGGGGAAGTGAAACATCTCAGTACCCGCAGGAAGAGAAAACAACCGTGATTCCGGGAGTAGTGGCGAGCGAAACCGGATGAGGCCAAACCGTATGCGTGTGATACCCGGCAGGGGTTGCGCATGCGGGGTTGTGGGATCTCTCTTTCACGTTCTGCCGGACGTGAGACGAGTCAGAAACCGTTGGTGTAGGCGAAGGACATGCGAAAGGTCCGGCGTAGAGGGTAAGACCCCCGTAGCTGAAACATCAACGGCTCGTTTGAGAGACACCCAAGTAGCACGGGGCCCGAGAAATCCCGTGTGAATCTGGCGGGACCACCCGTTAAGCCTAAATATTCCCTGATGACCGATAGCGGATAGTACCGTGAGGGAATGGTGAAAAGTACCGCGGGAGCGGAGTGAAATAGTACCTGAAACCGTGTGCCTACAAGCCGTGGGAGCGTCGCTGTATGTGCTTGCACATGCAGTCGTGACTGCGTGCCTTTTGAAGAATGAGCCTGCGAGTTAGCGGTGTGTAGCGAGGTTAACCCGTGTGGGGAAGCCGTAGCGAAAGCGAGTCCGAATAGGGCGATTGAGTTGCACGCTCTAGACCCGAAGCGGAGTGATCTAGCCATGGGCAGGTTGAAGCGGAGGTAAGACTTCGTGGAGGACCGAACCCACCAGGGTTGAAAACCTGGGGGATGACCTGTGGTTAGGGGTGAAAGGCCAATCAAACTCCGTGATAGCTGGTTCTCCCCGAAATGCATTTAGGTGCAGCGTCGTGTGTTTCTTGCCGGAGGTAGAGCACTGGATAGGCGATGGGCCCTACCGGGTTACTGACCTTAGCCAAACTCCGAATGCCGGTAAGTGAGAGCACGGCAGTGAGACTGTGGGGGATAAGCTCCATGGTCGAGAGGGAAACAGCCCAGAGCATCGACTAAGGCCCCTAAGCGTACGCTAAGTGGGAAAGGATGTGGAGTCGCAGAGACAACCAGGAGGTTGGCTTAGAAGCAGCCACCCTTGAAAGAGTGCGTAATAGCTCACTGGTCAAGTGATTCCGCGCCGACAATGTAGCGGGGCTCAAGCGTACCGCCGAAGTCGTGTCATTCCAGCAATAGGGCCAACGCCTGCTGGGATGGGTAGGGGAGCGTCGTGTGCCGGGTGAAGCAGCCGCGGAAGCGAGTTGTGGACGGTTCACGAGTGAGAATGCAGGCATGAGTAGCGATACACACGTGAGAAACGTGTGCGCCGATTGACTAAGGGTTCCTGGGTCAAGCTGATCTGCCCAGGGTAAGTCGGGACCTAAGGCGAGGCCGACAGGCGTAGTCGATGGACAACCGGTTGATATTCCGGTACCCGCTTTGAAACGCCCAATACTGAATCAGACGATGCTAAGCCCGTGAAGCCGTTCCGGACCCTTCGGGGAAAGGAAAGTGGTGGAGCCGGTGACCCGGATCTGTACTAGGTAAGCGATGGGGTGACGCAGGAAGGTAGTCCAACCCGGGCGGTGGTAGTTCCCGGGGTAAGGGTGTAGGCCGTGTGATAGGCAAATCCGTCACACATTAAGGCTGAGACCTGATGCCGAGCCGATTGTGGTGAAGTGGATGATCCTATGCTGTCGAGAAAAGCCTCTAGCGAGTTTCATGGCGGCCCGTACCCTAAACCGACTCAGGTGGTCAGGTAGAGAATACCGAGGCGTTCGGGTGAACTATGGTTAAGGAACTCGGCAAAATGCCCCCGTAACTTCGGGAGAAGGGGGGCCATCACCGGTGATTGAATTTACTTCATGAGCTGGGGGTGGCCGCAGAGACCAGCGAGAAGCGACTGTTTACTAAAAACACAGGTCCGTGCGAAGCCGTAAGGCGATGTATACGGACTGACGCCTGCCCGGTGCTGGAACGTTAAGGGGACCGGTTAGTGATCTTTCGGGGTTGCGAAGCTGAGAACTTAAGCGCCAGTAAACGGCGGTGGTAACTATAACCATCCTAAGGTAGCGAAATTCCTTGTCGGGTAAGTTCCGACCTGCACGAATGGCGTAACGACTTCTCGACTGTCTCAACCATAGGCCCGGTGAAATTGCACTACGAGTAAAGATGCTCGTTTCGCGCAGAAGGACGGAAAGACCCCGGGACCTTTACTACAGTTTGATATTGGTGTTCGGTTCGGCTTGTGTAGGATAGGTGGGAGACTGTGAAGCTGTGACGCCAGTCATGGTGGAGTCGCCGTTGAAATACCACTCTGGTCGTGCTGGATGTCTAACCTAGGTCCGTGATCCGGATCAGGGACAGTGTCTGATGGGTAGTTTAACTGGGGCGGTTGCCTCCTAAAGAGTAACGGAGGCGCCCAAAGGTTCCCTCAGCCTGGTTGGCAATCAGGTGTTGAGTGTAAGTGCACAAGGGAGCTTGACTGTGAGACCGACGGGTCGAGCAGGGACGAAAGTCGGGACTAGTGATCCGGCAGTGGCTTGTGGAAGCGCTGTCGCTCAACGGATAAAAGGTACCCCGGGGATAACAGGCTGATCTTCCCCAAGAGTCCATATCGACGGGATGGTTTGGCACCTCGATGTCGGCTCGTCGCATCCTGGGGCTGGAGTCGGTCCCAAGGGTTGGGCTGTTCGCCCATTAAAGCGGTACGCGAGCTGGGTTTAGAACGTCGTGAGACAGTTCGGTCCCTATCCTCTGTGCGCGTAGGAATATTGAGAAGGGCTGTCCCTAGTACGAGAGGACCGGGACGGACGAACCTCTGGTGTGCCAGTTGTCCTGCCAAGGGCATGGCTGGTTGGCTACGTTCGGAAAGGATAACCGCTGAAAGCATCTAAGCGGGAAGCCTGCTTCGAGATGAGTATTCCCACCCCCTTTGAGGGGTTAAGGCTCCCAGTAGACGACTGGGTTGATAGGCCAGATGTGGAAGCCCGGTAACGGGTGGAGCTGACTGGTACTAATAGGCCGAGGGCTTGTCCTCAGTTGCTCGCGTCCACTGTGTTAGTTCTGAAGCAACGAACAGTTGCTGGTAAAGAGCAGAACCCACTTAATTGAAGAGTGTGCTTGTTCGCTCGAAACCGATAGGGTTTCGGTGGTCATAGCGTTAGGGAAACGCCCGGTTACATTCCGAACCCGGAAGCTAAGCCTTTCAGCGCCGATGGTACTGCAGGGGGGACCCTGTGGGAGAGTAGGACGCCGCCGAACAATCTTTCAAAAGGACCCTTGGTCCCAGCGTTCATGCTGGGACCAAGGGTCCTTTTTTGTTTTTCTGCCCGAAGCGCGTCGGATGGCCGACTGCGCGAGAATGACTGCGTTGCCGAAGACTAGGAGTCACCCATGTCCACCAACTCTCCTGACGATCGTCCGGAGCGCGAGCCGCGTCACCGTGACAGCGGTGACCGGGGCGGATACCGCGGTGGTCGTGACAACGACCGCGGCCCCCGTCGTGACAACGACCGTGGTGGCTTCCGTCGCGACGACAACCGTTCCGGCGGCGGCGACCGTGGCGGTTTCCGCCGCGACGACCGGCCGAGCGGTGACCGTGGCGGGCGTCCGGCCGGTGGCGGCTACGGCCGACGCGACGACAACAACTCGACCGGTGGCGGTTTCCGCCGTGACGACAACCGTTCTGGTGGCGGTGACCGCGGCGGTTTCCGTCGTGACGACAACCGCTCCGGCGGCGACCGTGGCGGGTTCCGCAGGGACGACCGGCCCAGCGGTGACCGTGGCGGGCGTCCGGCCGGTGGCGGCTTCGAGCGTCGTGACGACAACCGTTCTGGTGGCGGCGACCGGGGTGGCTTCCGCCGTGACGACAACCGTTCCGGCGGCGGCGACCGCGGCGGGTTCCGCCGTGACGACAACCGTGGTGGACGTCCCGCTGGTGGCGGCTTCGAGCGTCGTGACGACAACCGTTCTGGTGGTGGCGACCGTGGTGGCTTCCGCCGTGACGACCGTTCCGGTGGGGGTGACCGTGGCGGGTTCCGTCGCGACGACAACCGCTCCGGCGGCGGTGACCGTGGTGGGCGTCCGGCCGGTGGTGGCTTCGAGCGCCGTGACGACCGTGGCGGCGATCGCGGAGGCTTCCGTCGGGACGACCGGCCGAGCGGTGACCGTGGTGGGTTCCGCCGGGACGAGCGTCCCAGCGGTGACCGTGGTGGGTTCCGTCGGGATGACCGGCCCAGTGGTGACCGTGGTGGGCGTCCGGCCGGTGGTGGCTTCGAGCGCCGCGATGACCGTGGTGGCGACCGTGGAGGCTTCCGCCGTGACGACCGTTCCGGTGGGGGTGACCGTGGCGGGTTCCGTCGCGACGACAACCGCTCCGGCGGCGGTGACCGTGGTGGGCGTCCGGCCGGTGGTGGCTTCGAGCGCCGTGACGACCGTGGCGGCGATCGCGGAGGCTTCCGTCGGGACGACCGGCCCAGTGGCGATCGTGGTGGGTTCCGTCGGGACGAGCGTCCCAGCGGTGACCGTGGTGGGTTCCGTCGGGATGACCGGCCCAGTGGTGACCGTGGTGGGCGTCCGGCCGGTGGTGGCTTCGAGCGCCGGGATGACCGTGGTGGCGACCGTGGAGGCTTCCGCCGGGACGACAACCGTTCCGGTGGCGGGTTCGAGCGCCGGGACGACCGGGGGCCGCGTCGGGACGACAACCGGTCCGGCGGTGGCTTCCGTGGGCGGGACGACCGGGGTGGCGACCGGGGTGGGTTCCGTCGGGACGACCGTGACCGTGAGCCGATCAAGCGGCTGCCGATCCCGGACGACGTCACGGGCCGCGAGATCGACCCGGACGTGCGTCAGGAGCTGATGAGCCTGCCGAAGACGCTGGCCGAGGACGTCGCCAGGAACCTGGTGATGGTGGCCAAGCTGATCGACGACGAGCCCGAAGAGGCGTACGAGTACTCGCGCATCGCCCTGCGGCTGGCATCGCGTGTGGCGGCCGTGCGGGAGGCCGCCGGTTTCGCCGCGTACGCCACGCAGCGGTACACGGAGGCGCTTGCCGAGTTCCGGGCGACCCGTCGGATGACCGGGACCGTCGAGCTGTGGCCGGTCATGGCCGACTGCGAGCGTGGCCTCGGCCGCCCCGAGCGGGCGATGGCCATGGCGGGCGAGCCCGAGGTGCAGAAGCTGGACAAGGCCGGACAGGTCGAGATGCGGCTGGTCGCGGCCGGTGCGCGGCGGGACATGGGGCAGATCGACGCCGCCATCGTCACGCTCCAGGGGCCCGAGCTGGGTTCCAGCTCCGTACAGCCGTGGACCGCTCGACTGCGGTACGCGTACGCCGACGCTCTGCTGACGGCGGGGCGTGAGGACGAGGCGCGCGAGTGGTTCGCGAAGGCGGTGGAGGCGGACAAGGACGGTACGACGGACGCTTCGGACCGGCTCGCCGAGCTGGACGGTGTCGAGTTCGTCGACGCGCTCGACGAGGACGATGACGAGAACGAGGGCGACGAGCAGACGGTCGTCGTCGAGGTGACGGAGGCGGCCGAGGACGACGTCGTCGAGGTGCCGGTCGAGGAGGAGCCCGTGGTGGCTCCCGTCGAGGCCGAGGTTGAGGTCGAGGCCGAGGTTGAGGCGCCGGTCGAGCGTGAGGCCGACAAGGGCTGAGAGTGAAGGAGGGCGGCACCCCGGGATTCCGGGGTGCCGCCCTTTTCTGCGTTCTGGGGAGGGGGAGGGGGAAGGTCAGTTGACGTCGAGGCTGCGCAGGACCAGGCCGGTGGCCGGTTTCGGGCCGAAGGAGGTGGACTTGCGGGGCATCGTGACGCCCTGGCGGGCCAGGTCGCGTACGACTTCCTCGTGGACGGGGTGCATGAGGACCGCCGTGGCGTTGTTGCGTTCGGCCTGTTCCACGGCGGCTTCCGTGTCGTGGATGTACGCGATGTCCTCGGGGGCGTCGGGGACGTGCCAGACGTGGGAGAGGAGCGTCTCGTGCAGGACGGCGGCGTCCAGGGTGCGCCAGGCATCCGGGCGGTCGGCGCGGACCGTGCGGGCGAGGAGGTCCGGATCGGGGCGGTCCAGGAGGTGGTACGTACCGTCGCCCGCGAGGAGGAACGCGTTGCCGTGCGAGGCGGCCTCGGCCAGAGCCGCCAGAGCTTCGGAGAGGGGGCCGGGGAGGTGGCGTACCCGGAAGGAATCGCCGACGGCGGCCAGGGCGTCGGCGACCGGGAGACGGTGCAGCAGGCGGTGTATGGAGCGGACCTGGAGGGGGTGGCGGGCCGTGTCGACCAGGAGGACCAGGCCGAAGTCCCAGGGGGTGGAGGCCGGGAGGTGCTCCTGCTGGAGGCGGAGGTACGTCGCCCAGCGGTGGTGGCCGTCGGCGATGAGCGCCTGGTGGCCGGACAGGTCCGCGGCGGCCTCGGCGATCTCGGCCGGGTCGGTGATCGACCAGAGGCGGTGGTGGAAGCCGTCCTCCGTGGTGGTGGCGAGGAGCGGGGGACGGGCGACCGTGCGGTCGATGACGGTCGCGGGGTCGGTCGGGCCGGGGGCGCTGCGGTAGGTGAGGAGGAGGGGCTCCAGGTTGGCGGCCGTGGCGCGCATCAGGGCGGCGCGGTCCTCCACCACGTGCGGCATGACGTCCTCGTGGGGCAGGACGATCCCCTCCTCGGCGGAGGACAGCGCGAGGGAGCCGATGATGCCGCGCTGGAGGAGACCGTCCCGGGACTGCTCGTACACGTAGAGAGCGGGAACGGGGTCGGGGGCGAGGACGCCCTCGGCGATCCAGTCGTGGAGCGTGCGCGCGGCCTGCCGGTGGCGGGCGGCGGCGGTGTCCGCCTGAGGGAGGATCAGCCGCACGATGTTGTGCGGATCCGCGGACTCCAGATGCAGCAGGCCGTCGGGGCGGACCACGACGTCGTACGGCGGAGACGTCACGGCGGACAGGCTGCCGACGGCCTCCGGGACGTAGCGAAGTCCGCGCAGGGGGACAAGTCGCAGGCCGTGGTCCCCGTCCGGCCCTGGTGTGGTCATTGGTGCATCGTAAGTGGGGTGGGGCGATGGGTGATGATCGGGGGAACGGCAGTGGAGCGAGGAGTGGATCGAAATGAGCCAGCAGCAGGGCAGGAACCGTCCGGGCAGCAGTGGGACGCCGCTCAGGGAGGCGTACGACACCGCACTCCTGGATCTTGACGGGGTGGTGTACGCGGGCGGCGAGGCGATCGAGCACGCGGTGGACGCGCTGGGGGTGGCGCGGGACGGCGGCATGCGTCTGGCGTACGTGACGAACAACGCCCTGCGGACGCCGGAGGCCGTGGCGGCGCACTTGACGGAGCTCGGGGTTCCGGCGGATGCGGGGGACGTCATCACGTCCGCGCAGGCGGTGGCGCGGCTGATCTCCGAGCAGGTGCCCGAGGGGTCGCGGGTGCTGGTGATCGGCGGGGAGGGGCTGCGGGTCGCGCTGCGGGAGCGCGGGCTGGTGCCCGTGGACTCGGCCGATGACGCGCCGGCGGCGGTGGCGCAGGGGTACGGCGGGCCGGACATGGCGTGGAACCGGTTCGCGGAGGCGTCGTACGCGATCAGGGCCGGGGTGCCGTGGTTCGCGTCGAACACGGACTTGACCATTCCGAGTGCGCGGGGGATCGCGCCGGGGAACGGGGCGGCCGTGGAGGTCGTACGGATCGCCACGGGGGCGGAGCCGCAGGTGGCGGGGAAGCCGTTGCCGCCGATGCACCGGGAGACGATCCTGCGGACCGGGGCGGAGCGGGCGTTGGTGGTCGGGGACCGGCTGGACACCGACATCGAAGGTGCGAACGCGGGGGGTGTGGATTCGCTGCTGGTGCTGACCGGGGTGACGGATGCGGTGCAGCTGCTGAGGGCGGAGGCGAAGTACCGGCCGACGTATGTGGACGCGGATCTGCGGGGGTTGCTGGTGGGGCAGCCGGACGTGGCGGCGGGGGAAGGGGAGTCGGAGTTCGTGTGCGGGGGCTGGACGGCTCGGGTGGAGGGAGAGGCGTTGGTGGTTGACGGGGAAGGGGATGCGATGGACGGGCTGCGGGCGATGTGTGCGGCTGCGTGGGGGCAGGCGGGGGATGCGGGCTGCCTGCTGGAGGTGGCCGAGGCGGTGAAGAAGGTGGGGTTGGGATAGGAGGCGGTCCTCGGGCAGGAGAGGGGCCTGGGAGGGAGCGGGGGGAGAGTTAGGCTAGCCTTACTAGGTGTTGGTTGAGAGTCTTCCGGAGCAGAGCGTGAAGCCTGGCTCCGCTCCGTCCGCGTCCCGGAAACGGAATTCTGTCCGTGTGCTGGGGCTGCTCGCCGCCCTGGGTGTCCTGGTGCTGCTGATGCTGGCGAGCATCGCGGTCGGTGCCAAGACGATCCCGGTCGGGGACGTGTGGCACGGGCTGTGGCACTACTCCGGGACCGGGAACGACGTCATCGTGCGGGACGTGCGCGTGCCGCGCACGATCCTGGGCATCCTGGTCGGCGCGGCCCTCGGCATGGCCGGTGCGGTCATGCAGGGGCTGACCCGCAATCCGTTGGCCGAGCCGGGCGTTCTGGGCGTGAACGCGGGGGCCTCGGCGGCCGTCGTGTCCGCGATCAGCTTCTTCGGGGTGACGTCCCTGACCGGGTACGTGTGGTTCGCGTTCCTCGGCGCCGGGGTCGTTTCGGCGGTCGTGTACCTGCTCGGCGGGAGCCGGGGGGCCACGCCCGTACGGCTCGCGCTCGCCGGGACGGCGGCCACCGCCGCGCTCTTCGGCTACGTGAACGCCGTACAACTGCTGGACTCCGCGGCCCTGGAGCGGCTGCGCTTCTGGACCGTGGGGTCCCTCGCGTCCGCGGACATGGCGGTCGTCGGCAAGGTGTGGCCGTTCATCGTGGCGGGGCTGGTGCTGGCGCTGGTGCTGGCGAGGCCGCTGAACGCCATGGAGATGGGCGAGGACAGCGCACGGTCACTGGGCGTGCGTCTGACCCGTACGAGAGTGCTGTCGATGGTCGCGGTGACGCTGCTCTGCGGCGCGGCCACCGCCGCGTGCGGGCCGATCGTCTTCGTCGGGCTGATGGTGCCGCATCTGGTGCGGGCCGTCACCGGCCCGGACATGCGGTGGATCCTGCCGTACGCGGCCGTTCTCGCGCCCGTACTGCTGCTGGGCTCCGACGTGCTGGGCCGGGTCGTCTCGCGGCCCTCCGAACTCCAGGTCGGCATCGTGACCGCGCTCATCGGCGGTCCGGTCTTCATCCACCTGGTACGGCGGCGACGGATGGGGCAGCTGTGAGGACGAGTACGCGTACGGAGATGCAGGTGCCTCCGCCCAAGAAGACCCGGGCGGTGCGTCTCGGTGGCGGGCTTTCGCTGCGGTTCGACGCCCGTGGGGTCGTGCTGACGCTGGTGATCGGGCTGGTGGCGCTGGCGGTCGCGGTGCTGCTCGTGCTGGTGGGCAGCGGTGATTTCCCGATGTCGCCGGGGGACGTGGTGCAGACGCTGCTCGGGAACGGGGCGGTGTCGCAGGAGTTCGTCGTGCTGGATCTGCGGCTGCCCCGGGTGCTGACCGCGCTGCTCGTCGGTGCGGCGCTCGGGCTGTCCGGGGCGGTTTTCCAGTCGATCTCGCGCAACCCGCTCGGCAGCCCCGACATGCTCGGCTTCGGGCAGGGGGCGATGGTGGGCGCACTGCTGGTCATCGTGCTCTTCCACGGCGACAGCTGGGCGATCGCCGCCGGCGCGCTCGTCGGCTGTCTGGTGACCGGCGTGCTGGTCTACCTGCTCGCCTGGAAGCGGGGCGTGCACGGCTACCGGCTGGTGCTGGTCGGCATCGGCGCCTCCGCCATGCTGACCGCCGTCATGCAGTACCTGCTGACCAAGGCCAACCTCATGGACGCCACGGAGGCCATGCTGTGGATCACCGGCACGCTCGACGGCCGGGGCTGGGAGCAGGTGTGGCCGATGGCTGCGGCGTGCGCGGTGCTCGTACCGCTGGTGCTGCGGCACGGGCGGTCGCTCCGGATGATGGAGATGGGCGACGACGCGGCGTACGCGCTGGGCGTGCCCGTGGAGCGGGCTCGGGTGGTGCTGATCCTGGCGGCCGTCCTGCTGATGGGTTCAGCCACGGCCGCCGCCGGGCCCATCACCTTCGTGGCGCTCAGCGCGCCGCAGGTCGCAAGGCGGCTGACCCGGGCCCCGGGGCCGAACCTGGTGGCCTCCGCGCTGATGGGTGCGGCGCTTCTGATCGCGGCGGACTGGGTGGCCCAGTCGGCGTTCGGGGAACGGCAGCTTCCGGTGGGCGTGGTGACCGGTGTGGTCGGTGGCTGCTATCTGCTGTGGCTGCTGGTGACGGAACGCAGGGCGGGGCGACTGTGACGGCTTGGGCGGGCGTGACGGCTTTGACGGGAATGGCCCGGACATGACGAAGAACGATGTGAGGAGTACGACGGCCATGCAGCGCCTCGCCGCGGAATCGGTGACTCTCGGCTACGACGAGCGGGTCATCGCCGAGAACCTCTCGGTCGCGATTCCGGACCGTTCCTTCACCGTGATCGTGGGCCCCAACGCCTGCGGCAAGTCGACGCTGCTGCGTGCCCTGGCGCGGATGCTGAAGCCCTCGCAGGGGCGGGTGCTGCTCGACGGCCAGGTCATCGGGTCGATGCCCGCGAAGAAGGTCGCCAGGACCCTCGGTCTGCTGCCGCAGTCGTCGATCGCGCCCGACGGCATCACCGTCGCCGACCTGGTGGCCCGTGGCCGCTACCCGCACCAGGGGCTGCTGCGGCAGTGGTCGCCCGAGGACGAGCGGGTCGTCGAGGAGTCGATGGCCGCGACCGGTGTGGGCGAACTCGCCGAGCGGTACGTCGACGAGCTGTCCGGCGGGCAGCGGCAGCGGGTGTGGATCGCCATGGCGCTCGCGCAGCAGACGCCTCTGCTGCTCCTGGACGAGCCGACCACCTTCCTCGACATCCAGCACCAGATCGACGTACTCGACCTGTGTGCCGAGCTGCACGAGACACAGGGGCGCACTCTCGTCGCCGTCCTGCACGACCTCAACCACGCGGCCCGTTACGCCACCCACCTCATCGCCATGCGGGACGGCGAGGTCGTCGCGGAGGGGGCGCCGTCCGACATCGTCACGGCGGAGCTGGTGGAGCGGGTCTTCGGGCTGAAGTGCCAGGTCATCGCGGACCCGGAGACGGGGACGCCGCTGGTGGTGCCGGCCGCGAGGAAGGTCCGTACGGCTACAGCAGCTTCCTGAGGTGCAGCAGGTCGCGGAAGCCCGCCTCCAGGCGGACCCGGCCGGACGCCCACGCCTTCGCGAAGTTCAGCTCGCCGTCGACGAGGGAGACCAGGTCGTCGCCCGCCATCGCGAGGCGGATCTGCGCGCGCTCGTGCGGTGGGCCCGCTCTGGTGTCCTCGACGGTGATCAGGCCGTCCGTCAGACGGCCGGTGAAGGTCGCGTCGAGGTCGGTGATGTGGCAGCTGAGCGTGCGGTCGAAACCCGCGACGCCGCGCACGCCGTCGTGGTCGGAGCGGGTGAGGTTCTCCGAGAGTCTGTCGAGTGCGTCACGGCACTCCTGCATGGTCGCCATCAGGGCCGACCGTACCGCAGGGCTTCGCGGTAGCGTCATGACCATGGACGCAGAGGACGCGGCGGGCTCCGGGGCCGCTGAGACAGAGGGGGCCGGGGGCATGGTGGCGTACGACCCGGCCGCTCCGGCCCCGCTCGGGGTCGTGCGCGGCACGACCGGCCACCCCGAGGTGGACGCCCGGCTGGAGCGGCTGGCCGACGTCGACCACCTCACGGCCGACGGACACATCGAGGTGTACGAGGATGTACACCGGGGGCTGCGCGAGACGCTGACCGCACTCGACGCACGCCCGGGACCTCCGGCGCCCCCCGCTACCCCGTACGACAACAGGAGCTGAACACACGTGGCAGGAGTGGCGCGACGCCGCCTGGACGCCGAGCTGGTCCGCCGGAAGCTCGCCCGCTCGCGGGAGCACGCGAGCCAGCTCATCGCCGCGGGCCGGGTCAAGGTCGGCGGGGCGGTGGCGACGAAGGCCGCCACCCAGGTCGAGACGGCCGCGGCCGTGGTGGTGCTCCAGGACGACGACGACCCCGACTACGTCTCGCGCGGCGGTCACAAGCTGGCCGGGGCGCTGACCGCGTTCACTCCGCTGGGCCTGAAGGTCGAGGGGCGGCGGGCGCTGGACGCCGGGGCCTCCACCGGCGGCTTCACGGACGTACTGCTGCGGGCGGGCGTGGGACACGTCGTCGCGGTGGACGTCGGGTACGGGCAGCTGGCGTGGTCGTTGCAGTCCGACGAGCGGGTCACCGTCAAGGACCGTACGAACGTCCGCGAGATGACCCTGGAGATGATCGACGGGGTGCCCGTCGACGTCGTGGTGGGCGATCTGTCCTTCATTCCGCTGGGGCTCGTGCTGCCCGCGCTCGCGCGGTGCGCGGCTCCGGACGCCGATCTGGTGCTGATGGTGAAGCCGCAGTTCGAGGTCGGCAAGGAGCGCCTGGGCAGCGGGGGAGTGGTGCGGAGCCCCGAGCTGCGGGCGGACGCCGTACGGAATGTCGCGCGCCAGGCGTGGGGGCTCGGGCTCGGAGTGCAGGGCGTGACGGCCAGTCCGCTGCCCGGCCCGTCCGGGAACGTCGAGTACTTTCTGTGGCTGAGGGCCGGAGCACCCGAGCTCGACCCCGCGGATGTTGACCGTGCAGTGGCGGAGGGGCCTCGGTGACCACAACAGGGACGACCGGAACATCAGGTGCGACCGGCACGTCGGGTGCGGCTGGCACGCCAAGTGCGGTCGGCACGGCAGGTGCGCCGGAGTCGGCGCGTGTGCTGGAACCGGCCGCTGAGCGCACCGTGTTCCTGCTCGCGCACACCGGGCGGCCCGCGGCCATCCGCAGCGCCGAACTGGTCGTGGAGGGGCTGCTGAAGAGCGGCCTCGGCGTGCGCCTGCTGGAGTCCGAGGCGGTCGACCTGCCGCTGCCTTCGTCCGTGGAGACGGTCGTCGAGGCGACCCCGGACGTCCTCGACGGGTGCGAACTGCTGATCGTGCTGGGCGGTGACGGCACGCTGCTGCGCGGCGCGGACATCGCCCGTGCGTCCGGGGTGCCCATGCTGGGCGTCAACCTCGGCCGGGTCGGGTTCCTCGCGGAGGCCGAGCGGGACGACCTGGACAAGGTCGTGGACCGGGTCGTCACCCGTTCGTACGAGGTCGAGGAGCGGATGACGCTCGACGTCCTGGTGCATGACAACGGTGACGTCATCCACGAGGACTGGGCGCTCAACGAGGCCGCCGTCCAGAAGGTGTCGCCGGAGCGGATGCTCGAAGTGGTGCTGGAGATCGACGGGCGTCCGGTCACCGGGTTCGGCTGCGACGGCATCGTCTGCGCGACGCCGACCGGCTCCACCGCGTACGCCTTCTCGGCCGGAGGCCCTGTGGTGTGGCCGGAGGTGGAGGCGCTGTTGATGGTGCCGATCAGTGCGCACGCGCTCTTCGCGAAGCCGCTGGTGACCTCGCCCGACTCGGTGCTCGCGGTCGAGGTGCAGCCGCACACCCCCAATGGGGTGCTGTGGTGCGACGGGCGGCGGACCGTGGAACTTCCGTCGGGAGCGCGGGTGGAGGTGCGCCGGGGGGCCGTGCCCGTACGCCTGGCGCGGTTGCACCAGGCGTCGTTCACGGACCGGTTGGTGGCCAAGTTCGCGCTGCCCGTGTCGGGGTGGCGGGGCGCACCGCACTGACACCCTTCCGTGCGCTGCCCTGACACCCTTCGGTGCGCTGCCCTGACACCCTTCGGTGCACCGCCCTGACACCCTTCGGTGCACCGTGCAGTGCACCTTCTTCGAGGATTCCTGCGCCGTCCCGCCGACCACGGTGGTCGCGCGGCGGCGCACGGCGCACCCGTCGGGGGCGCGCGCCCACCGTGCGCATCAGTGCGAGTGCGGGTTCCCTGTGCTGCCGGGCGGCGGCCGTGCCCGTCGTGGACGCCACCACGAAAGTCGACATGGAGAGGGAACCGATCAACAGGACGACCGCCATGTCACCCACTGCGGCGGAATCAGGGCGTGCGGGCGGGGCAGGCGCGCCCCATGACACGAGCCGCAGAGATCAAGGTGGGGATTTCCCCGGGTTCCGTACAGCTTGGGAGGAGGGCGGCGGACGGGGGCCGTCGCACGGGGGGCTCGGGACCTCGTAAGGTCGTGTCCGTGTTGGAGGAGATGCGGATACGGTCGCTCGGAGTCATCGACGACGCTGTCGTCGAGCTGTCACCCGGTTTCACGGCGGTGACCGGCGAGACCGGAGCGGGCAAGACCATGGTCGTCACCAGTCTCGGGCTGCTGCTCGGAGGCCGGGCCGACCCTGCCCTGGTGCGGCTCGGGGCCAAGGCGGCGGTGGTGGAGGGGCGGCTCACGGTGCGCCCCGGCGACCCCGCCGCGCTGCGTGCCGAAGAGGCCGGGGCGGAGATCGAGGACGGGGCGCTGATCGTCAGCAGGACGGTTTCCGCGGAGGGGCGTTCGCGCGCCCACCTCGGCGGGCGTTCGGTGCCGGTGGGCGTCCTCGCGGAGCTCGCCGACGACCTGGTGGCCGTGCACGGGCAGACCGACCAGCAGGGGCTGCTGCGGCCGTCCCGGCAGCGGCAGGCCCTCGACCGGTACGCGGGCGACGCCGTCTCCGTGCCGCACGCCAAGTACGTGACCGCGTACCGCCGTCTCAAGGCCGTCTCCCTGGAGCTCGACGAGATCACCACGCGGGCGCGCGAACGCGCCCAGGAGGCCGATCTGCTGCGTTTCGGTCTGGAGGAGATCGCCGCCGTCGAACCCCTCGCGGGGGAGGACGCCGAACTCGCCGCCGAGGCGGAGCGGCTCGGCCACGCGGAGGCGCTCGCCTCCGCCGCCGCCGTCGCGCACGCCGCGCTGGCGGGCAACCCGGAGGACCCCGAGGGCGTCGACGCGAGCACCCTCGTCGCGGGCGCCCAGCGGGCCGTGGACGCCGTACGGTCGCACGACGCGACGCTGGCCGCCCTCGCCGAGCGGATCGGCGAGATCGGCATCCTGCTCGGCGACGTGGCGGGCGAACTCGCCGGGTACGCCGACAACCTGGACGCCGACCCGCTGCGGCTGGCCGCCGTCGAGGAGCGCAGGGCGGCGCTGACGCAGCTCACGCGCAAGTACGGGACGGACATCGACGCGGTGCTCGCCTGGGCGCAGGACGGCGCGGAGCGGCTCACCGAGCTGGACGGCGACGACGACCGGATCGGCGAGCTGACGGGCGAGCGCGACATCCTGCGCGGCGAGCTGTCGCTGCTGGCGCAGGCGTTGACCGACGCCCGTACGGAGGCCGCGGCGCGGTTCGCCGACGCGGTGACCGAGGAACTGGCGTCCCTCGCGATGCCGCACGCCCGGGTGTCCATCGACATCCGGCAGACCGAGGACCCCGTCAACGGCATCGAGGTCGGCGGCCGTGCGGTCCAGTACGGCTCCTCGGGCGCGGACGAGGTCGAGCTGCTGCTCGCCCCGCACCCCGGCGCGCACCCGAGGCCCATCGGCAAGGGCGCGTCCGGCGGTGAGCTGTCGCGCGTGATGCTCGCGGTGGAGGTCGTCTTCGCCGGGTCGGACCCCGTTCCGACGTACCTCTTCGACGAGGTCGACGCCGGAGTCGGCGGCAAGGCGGCCGTCGAGGTCGGGCGGCGGCTCGCGAAGCTGGCGAAGTCGGCACAGGTGGTGGTGGTGACGCACCTGCCGCAGGTGGCGGCGTTCGCGGACCGGCAGCTGCTGGTGGAGAAGACGAACGACGGATCGGTCACCAGGAGTGGTGTCACCGTCCTGGAGGGCGAGGACCGGGTGCGGGAGCTGTCGCGGATGCTCGCGGGCCAGGAGGACTCCGAGACGGCGCGGGCGCACGCGGAAGAGCTGCTGGCGACGGCGAGGGCGGACGCGTAGGTGAAGCGGGGCACGGGCGGGCGCGCGGCGGGTGTGCTGGGCGCCGTGGGGGCGGCTCTGGCCGTACGGAGCGGGTTGCGGCGGTGGCCGCCGGGCGAGGCCGCCCTGTGGGAGCGGAAGAACTTCGAGGGCGCGGTCGTCGACCTGTACGCCGGGCCCGCCACCGCACTGGGCGTCGCGGCCTCCGTCGCCGCGTCCCCTGCGGTGCCCGCACGGGCGAAGGCCGCCACCGTGCTCGCGGTGCTCGTCGCCGGGGGCTGCGGGGCGTACGACGACATGGTCGGCAAGGACGACCCCCGGCGTGGCTTCGGGGCGCATCTCGGGGCGCTGCGTCAGGGCGAGGTCACCAGCGGTGCCGTCAAGCTGCTGGGCATCGGCGCGGCAGGACTGGCGGCGGGGGCACTCCTCACAGAGGGCGTCGTCGACAGGGTGCTCGCGGCAGTGGTCGTCGCGGGCACCGCACACGTCGTGAATCTGGTGGACGTGCGTCCGGGGCGGGCCGTCGGGACAGTGCTCGCGCTGGGCGCTCCCGGGCTCCTCAGGAAGGGTGCGGCGGGAGCACTCGCCGCAGCACCCGTGGGGGCCGCCGCGACAGTGCTGGAGGACGACCTCAAGAGGCGCACGATGATCGGCGACACGGGGGCGCACGCGCTCGGCGCCGGAATCGGTGCGGCGATCGTGGCCGGGAACGGCCGCACCGGGCTCGCCCTGCACGCCGCCGCCCTGGTCGCGGCGGCGGCCTGCGGCGACCGGGTCAGCCGTGCGGCGGGTGCGTCCTGATCGGGCGATCACTCGTGTGGGTGGTGCCGGGCACGAAGTGAAAGGGCCGGGGCGCTTGTGGTGCCCCAACAGCCCTGCGGGCTGGCATCCTTGGCGCGGTACGGCCCCAGCACGAGGACCCCACTTCAGGAGCACCCACCACCGTGAGCAGCACCTCGCCACCGCCGTACGGACAGTCGCAGCTGAGCGCCGTCCAGGTGCTCGGCGGCGGCAGTGCGGGCAGCAGCGCGCACGTCAGGTCGTTGACCGCAGGGCTCGTCGCACGGGGCGTACGGGTCACCGTGTGCGCCCCCGCCGAGCTGGAGAGCGCGTACGACTTCGCGGAGGTGGGCGCCGACGTGGTGACCGTTCCCCGGCGCAGCGACCCGGTGTCGGTGGCGGCGCTGCGGGCCGCCTGTACCGGTGCGGACATTGTCCACGCGCACGGCCTGCACGCGGCCGTACGGACCGCGTTCGCCCTCGGCGGGCGGGCACCCCGGGGCGGGGCGCAGGGCCCGCGCGCCGGACACGGCGGCGGCCGGGTCCCGCTCGTCGTCACCTGGCACACCCGGGCCCACGCGGAGGGCCCCCGCAGTCACGTCGTACGGCTCATGGAGCGCAGTGCCGCACGGGCCGCGGCCGTCGTCCTGGGCACCTCGTCCGACCTCGTCGACCGGGCCCGCAGCCGGGGCGCCAGGGACGCCCGCCTCACCCCCGTCACGGTGCCCGCGCCCCGCCCGCCGGACGACTTCCGGGAGAGCAAGGCGCGGGCCGACCTGGGTGCGGTGGAGCGGCCGTTACTGATGGCCGTCGGCAGTCTGGTGCCGTACCGGGGCTACGACGTCCTCCTGGACGCCTCCCGCGCCTGGCGGGACCTCGACCCCGCCCCCCTGGTCACCATCGCCGGAGAGGGCCGCGAGAGGGCCGCGCTCCAGCGCCGCATCGAGTCGGAGGACCTTCCGGTGCGCCTGCTCGGCCGCCGCGACGACATCGCCGAACTCCTCGCCGCCGCCGACGTCGCCGTGCTGCCCAGCCGCTGGGAGGCCCGCTCGGTGCTCGCCCAGGAGGCGCTGCGCGCCGGGGTGCCGCTGGTGGCCACCCGGGTGGGCGGCATCCCCGAACTGGTCGGCGAGGCCGCCGAGTTCGTACCGTACGGGGATCCGCAGGCGCTCGCGCACACCGTGCTCGGGCTGCTCGCCGACCCGGACCGGCGTGCGGTGCTCGCCGAGGAGGGCAGGCGGCAGGCGGCCACCTGGCCGACGGAGGACGAGACGGTGGCGCAGGTGCTCAGCGTCTACGACGAGCTGACGGGGCAGAGCTGATGGGCCAGAGCTGACGGGCCAGGGCTGACGGGCCAGAACTGACCCGTCCGGGTCAGGAGGTGTGCCGCCGGGCCCGCAGCGCCAGGCTCAGTGCCAGCACCGTCTGCGGGTCGTCCAGGTCGGTGCCCAGGAGCTCCGAGATGCGGGCGAGGCGGTTGTAGAGCGTCTGCCGGTTGAGGTGCAGTTCGCGGGCGGTCTCCGCCTTGCGGCCCGCGTGCGCCAGGTACGTCTCCAGGGTGGGCAGCAGCGGCGGGCGCGACGTCCTGTCGTGGTCGCGCAGCGGGCCGATCGCCCGGTCCACGAACGCCGCCAGGTCAGGATGGTCGCGCAGCCGCCACAGCAGGAGGTCGATGTCGAGACGGCGGGCGTCGTACCAGGGCTGGTCGTGCAGGCCCTGGGCCGCCGTCGCCGTCTCCGCCGCGTGCCGCAGTCCGGCAGAGGCCGCGGCCCAGCCGCCCGCGACGCCGACCACCACCACAGGAGGGTGCGCGCCCGCCCTGCCGAGCCCGGCGCGCTCGACGCCCGCCCGCAGTGCGGCGGCGACCCGGTCGGCCACGGCAGTGCGTTCCGATTCCGTACGGAGTCCCAGGAGCAGCGGCACCCGCCCCTCCACGGGACGCACACCGAGGAGGACCGGTACGCCCACCGACGCCAGCTCCTCCAGTACGGCCCGCGCGAGGACCGCCCAGTTCCCCGACGGCGACAGTTCGGCGGCCAGCCGCATCACCACCGGCAGCAGCGGTCCTTCGCCCGGCTTGAAGCCCAGCACGCGGGCCTGCCCGGGCGCCTCATCCGCCGAGATGCGGCCCTGCGCGAGGTCGGTGAGGAAGTCGCCGCGACCGCGCGCCGCCAGCTCCTCCTCCTGGCGCGCCTGCATCAGTACGACGGCGAGGATGTCCGCGGCCCGCTCGGCCGCCATCCGGTGCACCGGCAGCAGCGGACGGGCCACGCCCAGCAGCACCAGGCGGGCCCGCACCGAGCCCGCCCCGTGTCCGCCCCCTGGCACGTCCACCAGCACCCCGTTCGCGGGAGGCCCCGACTCGCGGGCCTCCCGCTGCCCGCGCAGTCCCTCCCACACCTGGAGCGGGTCCGCGCCGGAGTCCCCGGCCGACGGCCCGGCGGCGTACAGCAACTGCCCGTCGGCGGTCTCCAGGAAGACGGGGTTGGCGGTGAAGTCCGCGAGGATGCCCAGCACCTGCGGCACCCCGCCACCGCCGAGCAGCGCCTCCGTGCAGCGCCTGTGCACCTCTTCGGCCTGGCGCAGCAGGGTGTAGTGCCCGTTGACGATCTCCGTGTGCACCTCTTCGGTGACGGACACGAACGGCACCTCGCGGTGCAGCTGCACCAGCGGAAGTCCGGCCGCCCGCGCGGTCTCCACGAGGGTGGACGGCAGTCGGCTGAAGCGCGGCCCCAGCTCCACGACGAGCGCCGCGATGCCCCGGTCGGCCAGCCTGCGCACGAAGGCGCGCTGTTCCGCCGGGCGGGTGCCGAGACCGAGCCCGGTGGTCAGCAGCAGTTCGCCGCCCTTGAGCAGGGAGGCGATGTTGGGGACCTCCCCGGCGTGCACCCAGCGCACGGTCCTGTTGAGCCGGTCGGCGCCCGCCACGACCTCCGGGAGTCCGCTGCGGAGTCCCGGCAGTTCAAGCGCCCTTTGCACGGTGATTCCGCCCTGCGTGTCCATGGATCGGGACGGTACCCGGGCGGATGTTCCAGGAACATCACCCGCCGGTCACAGGGCGGGTTCCCGGGCTCCTCGCCCCGACAACTCGTCGCGTGAAAGGGCCATTTGAGCGACCCGGTGTCCGTTGTGGCGTACGTCACTCGCGTGGAGACTGCTCCACCGCCCCTCCCACGCCCCTTCACCCGAAGAGAGAGCGACCCATGCCCGAGAGCGCACCACCGCCCGCGAGCACCTCCCGGCCCGAGGGCACCACGCCCCAGGTCAACCGCCTCAAGGCCAACTCCGTCGGTCTCGTCGGCGTCGTCTTCATGGCGGTCGCCACCGCCGCCCCGATCACCGCGATGACCGGCAACCTCCCCATCGCCGTCGGTTTCGGCAACGGCACGGGCGCCCCCGCCGGTTACCTCTTCGCCACCCTCGTCCTGACCGTCTTCTCGGTCGGCTACGTCGCCATGGCCAAGCGCATCACCGCCGCCGGAGCCTTCTACGGGTACATCTCGCACGGCCTCGGCCGCATCGCGGGCATGGCCTCGGGGATGCTCGCGATCCTCGCGTACGTCGTCTTCGAGGCGTCCATCGTCGGGATCTTCGCCTACTTCGCGCAGACCACGATGGAGGCGCAGCTCGGCGTCGACCTCCCCTGGATCCTGTACGCGGCCCTCATGCTCGCCGTGACGGCGGCCCTCTCGTACTTCGACATCAACCTGACCGCGAAGGCGCTCGGCGTGATGCTGGTCGGCGAGATCGCCGTCCTCTTCGCGGTCGCCACCGCCGTCCTCCTGGCGGGCGGCGGCCCCGACGGCATCCCCGTCGAGCCGATCAACCCGGTCAACGCCTTCACCGGGACCTCCGCCGGGCTCGGCCTCTTCTTCGCCTTCTGGTCGTGGGTGGGCTTCGAGTCCACGGCGATGTACGGGGAGGAGTCCCGCAACCCCAAGAAGGTCATCCCGCGCGCCACCCTGATCTCGGTGGTCGGCGTCGGCCTCTTCTACATCTACGTGTCCTGGATGACCATCGCGGGCAACGGCCTGGCGGGCGCGGTGAAGGTCTCGTCCTCCGCCAGCCCGCTCGACCTGTTCTTCGACCCGGCCCGCACCTTCATCGGCGGCTGGGCCGTGAACGCCTTCCAGTGGCTGCTGCTCACCGGGTCCTTCGCCTGCGGGATGGCCTTCCACCAGTGCGCCTCGCGCTATCTGTACGCCGTCGGGCGCGAGGGCTTCCTGCACCCGGCGCTGGGCCGCACGCACGCCTCGCACGGCTCCCCGTACGTCGCCTCCTTCGTGCAGTCGGCGATCGCGGTGGTGCTGGTCGGCGCGTTCTGGCTGGCGGGCGATGACCCGTACATCCACCTCTACACGCTGCTCGCGATCCTCGGCACGATGGCGATCCTCATCGTCCAGACGCTGTGCTCGTTCGCGGTGATCGGGTACTTCCGCAGGAACCACCCCGAGGACCGGCACTGGTTCCGGACCTTCACCGCGCCGCTGCTCGGTGGCATCGGCATGATCGCCGTCGTCGTACTGCTGATCATGAACATGGAAACGGCGGCCGGTCTGGCCGCCGATTCCGTCTTCTTCACGCTGATCCCGTGGATCGTCGGGGTCGTCTTCTTCGGGGGGCTCGGCCTCGGCTTCTACCTCAAGGCCAAGCGCCCCGACCGGTACGCGGTGATCGGCCGGATCGTCCTGGAGGACGCCACCGAGCGCACGGACACCCCCGACGAGTCAGCCCCCGTACGCCCCTGAGGCCGTCAGCCGCAGTGCCGTGTCGATCAGCGGCACGTGGCTGAACGCCTGCGGGAAGTTGCCGACCTGGCGCTGGAGGCGGGAGTCCCACTCCTCCGCCAACAGCCCCAGGTCGTTACGGAGCGACAGGAGCTTCTCGAAGAGCTTGCGGGCCTCGTCGACCCGGCCGATCATCGCCAGGTCGTCCGCCAGCCAGAACGAGCAGGCCAGGAACGCCCCCTCGTCGCCCTCCAGACCGTCCACGCCCGCGTCGTCGCCCGAGGTCGGGTAGCGCAGCACGAAGCCGTCCGGCGTCGACAGTTCGCGCTGGATGGCCTCGATGGTGCCGATGACGCGCTTGTCGTCGGGCGGCAGGAAGCCCATCTGCGGGATGAGCAGCAGGGAGGCGTCCAGCTCCTTGGAGCCGTAGGACTGCGTGAAGGTGTTGCGCTCGGGGTCGTAGCCCTTCTCGCAGACGTCGCGGTGGATTTCCTCGCGCAGTTCGCGCCAGCGCTCCAGGGGGCCGTCCGCGTCGCCGCCCTCGATCAGCTTGATCGTGCGGTCGACGGCGACCCACGCCATCACCTTGGAGTGCACGAAGTGGCGGCGCGGGCCGCGCACCTCCCAGATGCCCTCGTCCGGCTGGTTCCAGTGGTCCTCCAGGTAGCGGATCAGCTTGAGCTGGAGGAGGGACGCGTAGTCGTTGCGGGCCAGGCCCGTCATGTGCGCCAGGTGCAGGGCCTCGGTGACCTCGCCGTACACGTCGAGCTGGAGCTGGTGGGCCGCGCCGTTCCCGACCCGTACCGGCCCGGAGTTCTCGTAGCCCGGCAGCCAGTCCAGCTCCGCCTCGCCGAGCTCCCGCTCGCCCGCGATCCCGTACATGATCTGGAGGTTCTCGGGGTCGCCCGCGACCGCGCGCAGCAGCCACTCGCGCCAGGCGCGGGCCTCCTCGCGGTAGCCGGTGCGCAGCAGCGAGGAGAGCGTGATGGCGGCGTCGCGCAGCCAGGTGTAGCGGTAGTCCCAGTTCCGGGAGCCGCCGATGTCCTCCGGAAGAGAGGTGGTCGGTGCGGCGACGATGCCGCCGGTGGGGGCGTACGTCAGCGCCTTCAGCGTGATCAGCGAGCGGACCACCGCCTCGCGGTAAGGCCCGTGGTACGTACAGTGTTCGACCCACTCGCGCCAGAAGTCGAGGGTGAGGTCGAGCGCGCCCTCCGGGTCGGGCAGCGGCGGCGCCTCCTTGTGCGAGGGCTGCCACTGGATGGTGAAGGCGAGCCGCTCACCGGGCGCGACAGTGAAGTCGGAGTGCGTGGTGAGGTCCTGGCCGTGCGTCTCGACGTCCGTGTCCAGCCATACGGAGTCGGGACCCGCCACCGCCACCGTGCGGCCGTCCACCCGGTGCACCCACGGCACGATCCGGCCGTAGCTGAACCGCATGCGCAGCGCCGAGTGCATCGGCACCCGGCCGCTGACCCCCTCCACGATTCTGGTGAGCTGTGGTGCGCCGTCGCGCGGCGGCATGAAGTCCGTCACCCGGACCGTGCCCCTTGGGGTGTCCCACTCCTGTTCCAGGACGAGGGAGTCCCCCCGGTAGCGGCGGCGGGAGGCCGCGGGGGCCTCGGTGCCTTCCGGGTAGGAGGGTCCGATCCGCCAGAAGCCGTGCTCCTCGGTTCCGAGAAGCCCGGCGAAGACGGCATGGGAGTCGAAGCGGGGCAGGCACAGCCAGTCGACTGAGCCGTCCCGGCAGACCAGCGCCGCTGTCTGCATGTCTCCGATGAGTGCGTAGTCCTCGATGCGCCCGGCCACGTGCAATCTCCAGTCGAACGGCCACAATCGCCCCCCACGGGAGGAGGCGGTCTGCGGTCAGGGGATCTTCGACGGCGAGCTTCAGGGGCCGGGAGCGGGCGGGATGGGTGCCTTCGCCGGCCGGCTCGCAGCGATGTTCCGTGAAGGATACGACGCAGGAAGCTCATCTGCGGGAGGTCATCGCAAGGTGAGTGGGCCGAACGGGTGAGGTGCAGGTGACGCCAGTGTGCTCGTACGGTGAAGGCGGCTCGAACGGGTGGCCGGAGCGTTGCCCGCAGGGGTTCCGCGCGTCCACGGGCGTCTTCACAGGTACGTAGACGAAGACGACCGAAAACTGATCGGAAACGGTCTGGCGGAGCACCCCGGGTCCCCGTCGCGGGATGCCCCGGGATCCCGCCACGGAGCATCCCGGGCCCCCGTCGGGGCGGACGCCGGAAGCAGCCTCCCGGAGTCACTGTTACCCTGGTAGCCCGTGGGCGGTGGGAGCAAAACCCCCCGAACCGCAGCGACGGCACCCCCCGAAAACATCCGGTGAATCCACCGATGTGCACCGTCGGGGAGGCCGGAAACGCACCCTCACCTCGCGACCACGGGAGCCCCGTCTTGGCCATGCAGCCAAAATCCTCGACGACCAAGCACATCTTCGTCACCGGGGGTGTCGCCTCTTCCCTCGGCAAGGGTCTGACTGCCTCCAGCCTGGGTGCGCTCCTGAAGGCCCGCGGTCTTCGCGTCACCATGCAGAAGCTCGACCCGTACCTGAACGTCGACCCCGGCACGATGAACCCCTTCCAGCACGGCGAGGTGTTCGTCACCAACGACGGCGCCGAGACCGACCTGGACATCGGCCACTACGAGCGCTTCCTCGACGTCGACCTCGACGGCTCGGCCAACGTCACCACCGGCCAGGTCTACAACACCGTCATCGCCAAGGAGCGCCGTGGCGAGTACCTCGGTGACACCGTG